>NZ_JBSFJU010000001.1:0-417619 GCF_053598215.1 Kitasatospora sp. NPDC001175
AGGTTTACAACCCGAAGGCCGTCATCCCTCACGCGGCGTCGCTGCATCAGGCTTTCGCCCATTGTGCAATATTCCCCACTGCTGCCTCCCGTAGGAGTCTGGGCCGTGTCTCAGTCCCAGTGTGGCCGGTCGCCCTCTCAGGCCGGCTACCCGTCGTCGCCTTGGTAGGCCATTACCCCACCAACAAGCTGATAGGCCGCGGGATCATCCTGCACCGCCGGAGCTTTCCACCAACCCCCATGCAGAGGAAGGTCATATCCGGTATTAGACCTCGTTTCCAAGGCTTGTCCCAGAGTGCAGGGCAGATTTCCCACGTGTTACTCACCCGTTCGCCACTGATCCACCCCGAAGGGCTTCACCGTTCGACTTGCATGTGTTAAGCACGCCGCCAGCGTTCGTCCTGAGCCAGGATCAAACTCTCCGTGAATGATTACTCGGCCATGCTTAATTAAAAGCGGCCGGTTCACACTCGCGTTGAGCGGCACGGCAACCACCGGAATAAGGCGGCCCCGCGCACTGCGTCCTCGCTGTGTATTTCAAAAGGAATCTCCAACCACGAACCACAAGGATCCGAGGCCGGGGATGTCAACATATCTGGCGTTGACTTTTGGCACGCTGTTGAGTTCTCAAGGAACGGACGCTTCCTTCGGACCGCCTTCCAGCGGACCCTCCGGGCGCTTCGTTCTTTCGTGTTTCCAGTTTATCAGATGTTTTCCGCTCCGTTTACCGGAGTTTCGCTTCTCTGAATTCCCACTGGGGGGAGTTCCTTTGACTTCGCAGTGAAGCCTATCAAAAGCTTCGGACTGCTCAGTCTCGAGTGTTTTCGCCTGGCCGGGCACTCCGTACGTGGACGGTGCACTGCCTCGACTTGGCTGTGTCGTAGACACTAGCGCTTGAGACTCGTCTTGTCCAGCCCGTGTCTCAACCGTTCAAACCTACTAGCCCGTCAACACCACGTCAATGGCTTGCCGGGGTGATCATGAGACTACCAGGTCAGAGGGGTGACCGGCACATCGCGCTCAGGCGGCCACCGGGTGAAGGTCCGCCCGGTCCGCCTCCTCGACGTCGCCGAGCTCGCCGCGGACCGCGCCGCGCTTGCCCAGGACGAGCGCGTAGATCAGGAATAGCACCTCGGCCAGTACCCCGATGCCGATCCGGGCCCAGGTCGGCAGGCCGGACGGCGTGACGAAGGCTTCCAGGATGCCGCTGGTGAACAACACCGCCGCCAGGCCGAGGGCCATGCCGACGGTGGCACGGCCCTCTTCGGCGAGAGCGGTGGACCTGGGACGGGTACCGGGGTCGATCACGGTCCAGCCGAGGCGCATGCCCATTCCGGCCGCGATGAAGACGGCGGTCAGTTCGAGCAGGCCGTGCGGGAGCAGCAGGCCGAGGAAGAAGTCGAGCCGGCCGGCGGAGGCCATCAGTCCGAGGGCCACGCCGAGGTTGAGGACGTTCTGGAAGAGCACCCACAGCACGGGGATGCCCAGGACGACTCCGAACACCAGGCAGGTGGCGGCGATCCACGCGTTGTTGGTCCACACCTGCAGGGCGAACGAGCTGGCGGGGCGGTCGGAGTAGTAGGTCTCGTACTGGCCACCGGGCCTGGTCATGTCGTGGATCTGCTCGGGGGCGGCGAGACTGTCCCGGACCTCCGGGTGGGCGGCGATCCACCAGCCGATGAGGGCTGAGGCCAGCAGGGAGATCACTGCGATCGGGAGCCACCAGCGGCGTGACCGGTAGAGGGCAGCCGGGAAGCTCACGGCGAAGTAGCGGCTGGCGTCCCGCCAGGACGAGTACCGGCTGCCGGTCACCGCGTTGCGGCCCCGGGCGACCAAGGTGGTGAGCCGGCCCTCCAGGGTCGGGTCGGGTGCGGCGGCCTGAACCTGGGCGAGGTGGCTGGTGGCCCGCTGGTAGAGGATGACGAGTTCGTCGGCCTCCTCGCCGCTGAGTCTGCGCTGCTTGCTGAGGACCTCGAGACGGTGCCACTCCGCCTGGTGGGAAGCGACGAAGACGTCCAGGTCCATGCGGCTCACTCCGGGGCAGAGGCGGTGTCGGGAAACAGCGGGCGGCGGGAGACAGCGGGACGGGCGCGTGCCCGCCGGGGCCGGGCCCTGTCCGGCTTAGCTTGCCAGAGGGCGTACGCCCGTACGTATCGGATACCGGCCGGGTACGGGTCCGGTCTACCGGGGCGCAGCGGGTCACCGTATGTTTGCCGCTGGAGATCGCGGGGGCACCGGACGGCGGGGTGCGCGCGGTGTACGGGTACCCGGCGCTCGGGTGCCCGGTGCGCGGGGCACCCGGAGGTACCCGCGGGCCGGAGCGGGTAGGCGTCGAGGAAGAAACGGGCGGGGTGTAGTGAGCAACCTTGTGACGGGCGAGGCGGTCGTCCTCGGGCTGCGGGCGGCGAAGCTGCCGAGCCGGGCGCTGGCGATCGCGCTGGATCTGCTCGTGGAGGTGGTCGCGCTCGTCGTCGCCGTGATCGCGGTGGCCGCCCTGACGCCTGATCTCGACGTGGCGGCGGGGGCCGCGATCTCGCTCGGGTTGACGGTGTTCTTCCTGGTCGGGCTACCCGTCCTGGTCGAGACGCTGTCGCGCGGGCGGTCGCTGGGCAAGCTCGTCATGGGTCTTCGGGTGGTGCGCAGCGACGGGGGGCCGGTGCGGTTCCGGCACTCGCTGGTGCGCGGGCTGGTGGGGTTCGCCGAGATCGTGATCTTCACCGGTGTCCCGGCGGTGATCACCTCGCTCGTCGACTCCCAGGGCCGGCGGCTCGGCGACATCTTCTCGGGCAGCCTGGTGGTCCGCGAGCGGGTTCCCGGCGCGGGCCGGGGGCGCGGGATGCTGCCCGCGCTGCCGCCGGAGCTGATGCAATCGCTGGGTGGCGAGCTCGTCGCGCTGGACCTCTCGGCGGTGCCGGACGCGCTGTGGCTGGCCATCCGGCAGTACCTCGCACGGCTGGGCGAACTCGATCCTGCGGTGGCACTGGGCATGGCCCAGCGGCTGGCCGGGGACCTGGTCTCCTACACCGGGCACCCGGCGCCGTCCGGGGTTCACCCGGCGGGGTACCTGGGGGCTGTACTGACGGAGCGGCAGCGGCGCGAGTGGGCCCGGGTGACCGGCGCGTACGGGGCAGGCGCACCGCCGCAGGCGCCGTACCAGGCCCCGCAGCCGCCGGCCCAGCCGGAGTTCGCGCAGCCCGCCGGGCCCGTACAACCGCAGCAGGCCCCGCGGCCCGCGGCGCCCGAGCCCGCCCGGCCACCGCAGCAGTCCCAGCCCCCGCACTCGGCCGGCGGCTTCGCACCACCCTCCTGAGCGGGCTGCCTTCCCGAGTGGGGAGCCCGGCTCGGGCCGGACGGCTCAGCTCGAGTAGCCGGCGGCGGGCCAGGGGTTCGGCGGGGACTCCAGTTCCTCCAGCTCGATGCCGGCCGCCGAGAGCACCACGTCCCCGGCGAGGTGCACGATCTGCTGTTCGCCGGTCTCCAGGTCGGCGACCTGGTACTGCTCCACCTGCAGTGGCCCGCTGTCGGTCGGGTGGGTCTCGACGGACTCCAACAGCCAGCCCTGGTCCAGGGTGCGCGGGGCGAGCACGGGTTCGGTGAAGGCCACCAGCCGTACCCGCGCGCTCGCGCCCGGGTCGAGTCGGAGCAGCCGGGCCGTGGCGACCAGGAACGCCGGGGAGCTGCCGGTGAAGGCGTGCGCCCGGTCGTGGCCCTCCACCGCCTGCTCGCCCGCGGGGTCGGCGGCGTCCGCCCTCACCCAGGTGACGCCGTTCACCGCTCCCCCGCGCACCTGCCAGCCGCCGGCCCTCAGTTCGAGGCGGAGCGGACGGCTGCGGGAGTCCAGGGTGAGGTCGGTGGTGCCGATGACCGCCCCGTCGGGGCCGTACGTCTTGGACACGTAGCGCCATCCGGCCGGGCCGGGGGCGCAGCTGAAGCGCTCCTCGCCCAGCAGGAGGTGGTCGTGTGTGTCGTGCAGCGAGTACCGGCCGTTGGGCATGGTCCGAAGCCTACGTCGGCGGGGCGCCGCTCCGGCAAGCGGTACGGCCGGTGCACCACGAGGGTGCACCGGCCGTACGGTCGGGATCGGGTCGGCTCAGTAGCGGTACTGCTCGGCCTTGTACGGGCCCTCGACCGCGACGCCGATGTAGTCGGCCTGCTCCTGGGTCAGCATGGTGAGCTTGACCCCCAGCGCGTCCAGGTGCAGCCGGGCGACCTTCTCGTCCAGGTGCTTGGGCAGCACGTACACGCCGATCGGGTACTGCGAGGTCTTGGTGAACAGCTCGATCTGCGCGATGGTCTGGTTCGCGAACGAGTTGGACATCACGAACGACGGGTGGCCGGTCGCGTTGCCCAGGTTCAGCAGGCGGCCCTCGGAGAGCACGATGATCGTCTTGCCGTCGGCCTTGCGCCACTCGTGGACCTGCGGCTTGACCTCGGTCTTCACCACACCCGGCAGCTTCGCCAGCCCGGCCATGTCGATCTCGTTGTCGAAGTGGCCGATGTTGCCGACGATGGCCTGGTGCTTCATCCGCTCCATGTGGGAGGCCAGGATGATGTCCTTGTTGCCGGTGGTGGTGATGAAGATGTCGGCGGTCTCGACCACCTCGTCCAGGGTGGTGACCTGGTAACCGTCCATCGCCGCCTGCAGCGCGCAGATCGGGTCGATCTCGGTGACGATGACGCGGGCGCCCTGGCCGCGCAGCGACTCCGCGCAGCCCTTGCCCACGTCGCCGTAGCCGCAGACGACCGCGACCTTGCCGCCGATCAGCACGTCGGTGGCCCGGTTGATGCCGTCGATCAGCGAGTGGCGGCAGCCGTACTTGTTGTCGAACTTCGACTTGGTGACCGAGTCGTTGACGTTGATCGCCGGGAACAGCAGCTTGCCGTCCCGGTGCATCTCGTACAGGCGGTGGACACCGGTGGTGGTCTCCTCGGTCACACCCTTGATCGTCGCGGCGATCTCGGTCCACTTGGACGGCGAGTCGGCCAGGGTGCGGTTCAGCAGCTCCAGGATGATCCGGAACTCGTCGTTGTCGGCGGTGGACGGGTCCGGAGCCTCGCCCGCCTTCTCGAACTCGACGCCCTTGTGGATCAGCAGGGTGGCGTCACCGCCGTCGTCCAGGATCATGTTCGGGGTCTGGCCGTCCGGCCAGGTCAGCGCCTGCTCAGTGCACCACCAGTACTCCTCCAGCGTCTCGCCCTTCCAGGCGAAGACCGGCACACCCTGCGGGTTCTCGGGGGTGCCCTCCGGGCCCACCGCGACGGCGGCGGCCGCGTGGTCCTGGGTGGAGAAGATGTTGCAGGAGCACCAGCGGACCTCGGCACCCAGCGCCGTCAGGGTCTCGATCAGCACCGCCGTCTGCACCGTCATGTGCAGCGAACCGGTGATCCGCGCGCCGGCCAGCGGCTGCGAGGCGGCGTACTCCTCGCGGATGGCCATCAGACCGGGCATCTCGTGCTCGGCCAGCTGGATCTCCTTGCGGCCGAACGGCGCCAGGGAGAGGTCGGCGACCTTGAAGTCACCGGTGATGTTCGACGACATGCGTCAGCTCCTCGCTGCGTGGGATTGCGCGTGGTCTGGTTTCGGGTGTGCTCGGCTGCAGAGTGCCCGACGGCTCGGCGCTCTGCTGCGGCACAATCCGTCGGAGGACCTCTCTCCCTCGACCGGTACGCACGGTACGACGACCGCGCCACCGAATCGACCGCCATCAGCAGCGACGTTTGGCTCTGGTGACGAATCTACACCGAGGGGCAGCGCGCACGGCCCGGTACGGCCGGTTTCGGCCGGTGGGCGCCCGGCTCACTCCTCGGGCCGGTGCTGCGGGCCCGGGCCACCGGGAGTGGCCTCCGGATCGGGGCCGGCCGCGGCCTTCTCGGCGCTGAAGACGTCCGGTTCCAGGTAGATCGCACGGGCGATCGGCACGGCCCGGCGGACCCTGGCCTCGGCGGCGTCGATGGCCTCGGCGACGCGGGCGGCGCTGTCCCCGGCGTTGACCCCGATCTTCGCGGCGACCAGCAGTTCCTCCGGCCCCAGGTGCAGGGTGCGCATGTGGATCACGCTGGTCACCGAGTCGTGGTCGACCAGTGCGTCGCGGATCCGCCCGACCACCGCGCTGTCGGCGGACTCGCCGATCAGCAGCGACTTGGTCTCCAGTGCCAGCACCGCGGCGATCCCCACCAGCAGCACACCGATGGCCAGGGTGCCGACGCCGTCCCAGATCCCGTTCCCGGTGAGGACGGTGAGGCCGACGCCGAACAGGGCGAGCACCAGGCCGACCAGCGCGCCGGTGTCCTCCAGCAGCACGACGGGCAGCTCGGGGGCCTTGGCCCGGCGGATGTACTCGGGCCAGCTCTGCGCCCCCTTGGCCGTGCCGGCCTCCCGGTAGGCGGTGCGGAAGGACCAGCCCTCCATCAGAATGGCGAACACCAGTACCCCGACGGCCCAGGGCCAGCTCTCCAGCTCGTGCGGCTCCCTGATCTTCCGGTAGCCCTCGTAGCAGGCGAACAGACCGCCGGCGCTGAACAGCACGATCGCGACCAGGAAGCCGTAGACGTACCGCTCGCGCCCGTAGCCGAAGGGGTGCTCCTGGTCCGCCGCCCGGGCAGCCCGTCTGCCGCCGACCAGCAGCAGTACCTGGTTGCCCGAGTCGGCCACCGAGTGGACGCCCTCGGCGAGCATGGACGAGGACCCGGTGAAGGCGAAGGCGGTGAACTTGCCCGCCGCGATCGCCAGGTTGGCGGACAGCGCCGCGACCAGTGCCTTGGTACCGCCTTCGGTGCTCATGCCCGGTTCCGGTCTCCCCACGGCCGGGCGTCCCGGCCCTCGCTCGGTCTGGTGAGCGCACACAGTATCCCGAAGCCCGTCAGGAACCGGCCGGAAAACGCCTCAGCCCGAGGTGGCCAGTCCCAGGTAGACGGCGGCGAAGTCGGTCAGCGCGACCAGCTCGGCCAGTGCCTGCAGCGGATCGGGGCGGTCGCTGGTGTACTCGGTGAGCCGCACCTCGTGCGCCTCGGCGAGCCGGTGCGCACGCTGCACGCTGTGCACGGCCGGCCGTGCCTCCTCGGCCCGCTCGCCGTTCTCCTCCGGGGTCCGGCGCAGCAGCAGCACCTGGAGTTGGAGCGGGTCGGGTTCCTCCACCCGGTCGCGGAAGAAGTCGTCCGGGTCGGCGGAGGCGGAGGCCAACTGGCCGACGAACATGCCCCGGTGGGCCGTGATCGCCCCGGGCAGCAGTCCGGTGAGCGCCGGCCGGCCGGCCCGTTCGGCCAGCATCGCGGCGAAGCGCTCGGCGACCGCGCCGGCCACCGGGCCCTCGGCCCAGACCAGCGGGACGGTGTCACTGAGCTGGGCGGCCAGCTCCTTGGCCGGGTTGAGGTAGAGGGCGGCGTCCGGGCGGCAGCGCACCGCGGTCTCGTCCAGCCGGTCGGCCGTGGCCTCCAGCGAACCGGGGGGCAGCTGGGTGACCCCGATCTTCTCGGTCAGGGCGAGCAGCGGCGCGAGCAGTGCCCAGAGCGCGCCCGGCTCCTCGGCGGGGAGGTCCGGCTCGTTCCCGCCCGGGCGCACCTCGTCCTGCGCCACCCCGATCAGGTTGAGCGGGACGTAGGGCAGCGGCAGGCCGCGCACCTGGAGGGCGGCCCCGGCCAGCGGGCTGCCCTCGGGGGCGATCACCACGATGGCGCAGCCGCGCGCGTACGCCTGCTCGGCGAGGCCGATCAGGCCCTGCTCGTTCCCCTGCGCGGAGGCCAGCACCACCAGGTCGAAGTGGCCCGTCCAGCCCGGCAGTTGCCAGACCAGGCCGGCGGTGAAGGCGGCGGGGCCGAACTCGCCGCGCTCGGCCGGCGCGGCGTCCGAGGGGGCCAGCGGGAGGATCTGGCAGCCGGTGACGGCCAGCGCGTCCAGTGCTCTGCCCGCCGCCAGGGCGCTGCCGTGGCCGGCCACCACGACGGTGCGCGGGCGGCCGTCCGGCCGCAAGCCGGTGAGACCGGCCGCGTCGGCCTGCCGCAGCGCGGTACGGACCCGAGCGCCGGCCTGGGCCAGAGCGAGGAGGGCGTGGTCGCGGTCGGCGCGCTGGAGGGCGGCCGGGTCGTCGAGCAGGCTGTCGTCGAACATGCGGCTGGCCTCCCAGTGGGCCTCAGGACCGGCCGGCAGTACGCGGCGCCGCGGACCCCGTCGCCGGTCGGTCGTGCATCGGACGGAGTGTCAGGAGGGGCGCCGGGCCTCGTCCACCAGCAGCACCGGGATGCCCTCGCGGACCGGGTAGACCAGACCGCAGGTCTCGCCGGTGCAGCGCAGCTCGTGCTCCTCGCCCTCGCCGGACTCGGTGAGCGCCGAGTGGCACTCGGGGCAGACCAGGATCTCCAGCAGGAAGGACGGCAGGCTCATGGGCGTTCGGCTCCTCGGGAAACTCGGTCGTGCGGGGGGCGGACGGCAGAGCGCCCCGGCCGGTAGCAACCCTACCGGCCGGGGCGCCCGCGGGGTCACAGCCCCGCTCGATCGGCTGTCAGCCGCGGACGACGGCGAGCACCGCGTCCCGGACCTCGGCCATCTTCGCCGGGTCCTTGGCCTCCACGTTGAGGCGCAGCAGCGGCTCGGTGTTGGACGGGCGGAGGTTGAACCACCAGTCGGCCCCGGCGACGGTCAGCCCGTCGAGCTCGTCCAGGGTGACGCCCTCCTGGTCCGCGTAGGCCGCCCGGACGGCCGCGGTCGCGGCGGCCTGGTCCTCGACGGTGGAGTTGATCTCGCCGGAGGCCGCGTACCGGTCGTACTCGGCGGTCAGCTCGGAGAGGGTGCCCGGCTGCCCGCCGAGGGCGGCCAGCACGTGCAGCGCGGCGAGCATGCCGGTGTCCGCCCGCCAGAAGTCGCGGAAGTAGTAATGCGCCGAGTGCTCACCGCCGAAGACCGCGTCGGTGGCCGCCATCTCCTGCTTGATGAAGGAGTGGCCGACCCGGGTGCGGACCGGCTCGGCGCCGAGCTCGCGGACCACCTCGGGCACGGTCCACGAGGTGATCAGGTTGTGGATGATCACCGGCTGCTGCTCGCCCGCCGCCCGGGCGCGGGCGATCTCGCGGGCGGCGACCAGCGCGGTGATCGCGGACGGGGAGACCGGCTCGCCACGCTCGTCGATCACGAAGCAGCGGTCGGCGTCGCCGTCGAAGGCCAGGCCCAGGTCGGCGCCGACCTCGACCACCTTGGCCTGCAGGTCGACCAGGTTCTTCGGGTCGAGCGGGTTGGCCTCGTGGTTGGGGAAGGTGCCGTCCAGCTCGAAGTAGAGCGGGACCAGGTCGAGCGGCAGCCCGTCGAACACGGTCGGCACGGTGTGTCCGCCCATGCCGTTGCCGGCGTCCACGACCACCTTGAGCGGCCGGATCCCGGCCAGGTCGACCAGCGACAGCAGGTGGTCGGCGTAGCCGCGCAGGGTGTCCCGGGTAGTCAGGGTGCCCTCGGCCGCCTCGGCCGGCGGGATCTCCACGGTGCCGTCGGCGGCGGTCCAGGACTCCACCAGCTCGCGGATCTCGGCCAGTCCGGTGTCCTGACCCACCGGGGCGGCACCCGCCCGGCACATCTTGATCCCGTTGTACTGGGCCGGGTTGTGCGAGGCCGTGAACATCGCGCCGGGCAGGTCCATCGCGCCGGACGCGTAGTACAGCTGGTCCGTCGAGCACAGGCCGATCTCGACCACGTCCGCCCCGTAGGAGGCCGCGCCCTCGGCGAAGGCCCGGGACAGCGCCGGCGAGGAGGGCCGCATGTCGTGGCCGACCACCACGGCCGAGGCGCCCGTCACCCGTACGAAGGCCGCGCCGAACGCGCGCGACAGCGACTCGTCCCACTGATCCGGCACCACACCCCGGACGTCGTACGCCTTCACCAACTGCGTCAGGTCACGCACAACCGCTCCACCAGAATGTCGGGGGTACTAGAACGTACCGCAGCGTACCGGGCCCAGATGGGGGCCAGGTGAACACGGCGGGGACTGGGGCTGGATCCCGTCAGTTGTCCGGGGAACGAAGCACCCTCAGGTGTCCGCGGCGGCCGACCTCGGTCGAGTCGGCCTCGGGGCCGCGGCCCTGCCGGGGGGTGCGCTCCTGCGGCCTGGCGGCCTCGCGGACGGCGTTGGCCAGCGCCTCCAGGTCGTCGCTGGTACGGCGCAGCCGCCCGGCGTCGGCGGCGAGGCGGACCACCTCCCAGCCGCGCGGGGCGGTGAGGCGCTCGGCGTGCTCGGCGCACAGGTCGTAGCAGTGCGGCTCGGCGTAGGTGGCGAGCGGGCCGAGGACGGCGGTGGAGTCCGCGTAGACGTACGTCAGCGTCGCGACGGCCGGTCGGCCGCACGCGGTCCGCGAACAACGACGTACAGAGCTCACGAGGGTGGACGGTACAGCACTCCCGACCGGGCCGCGAAGACCCTCCCCCTGCCGAGTCTCGTGTGTCGCCGACGCGAGCCTGCCGGTGTGGTCCATTTCCGGGCGTGAGAGGACTACGCTCGGTACTGATATGGACAGCTCCGCACCCCGTTCACCGGTAGAGCCGACCGGCCCGTCACGGCGCTCAGGGCACCGCGACCGGCACGGCCGTGGCCTGCGCGGGCCGCTGGCACCGCCTCAGGTGCCCATCTCGCTGACCCGATCCGAGCTGTTCGACGACTACGTGCGCGAGTCGGTGGAACGGCTGGAACGGCGCTGGCCGCAGCTGGTGGACGTGGAGTTCGCCGTCCAGGAGGTGCCGCTGCCCGAGCCGGGCGCACCGGAGCCGGACGGTGTGCCGCTCGGCCGGCTGATCCCGGCCAAGCAGGGGCGCAAGAGCCGGATCGTGGTGTACCGGCGGCCGGTGGAGATCCGGGCCAAGGGGCGGGACGAACGGGCGGCCCTGGTGCACGAGATCCTCATCGAGCAGGTCGCCGACCTGCTCGGGCTCTCCCCGGACGCCATCGACCCGCGCTACGACGAGGACTGAGCCCGAAAGGCCCTCCCGGGGTGGGGAGGGCCTTTCGGTGGAGCCGCTCAGGGGCGGTTGAGGACTCCCGGGTCCTGGGCCGCGTGCGGGACCTGGACGATGCTGTGGTCGTCGGTGAGCGACTGGACGGTGAACATCGGGACGTCCTTGGTGTTCACCGCGAGCATGCGGGCGGCCACCACCGGGCCTCCGGAGACGGTCTCCACGGTGAGGCCGAAGACGCCGTTCAGGCCACCGGGCTCGG
Source organism: Kitasatospora sp. NPDC001175 (assembly GCF_053598215.1). Classification (NCBI taxonomy): domain Bacteria; kingdom Bacillati; phylum Actinomycetota; class Actinomycetes; order Kitasatosporales; family Streptomycetaceae; genus Kitasatospora; species Kitasatospora sp. NPDC001175. Next base: position 11,186 of record NZ_JBSFJU010000001.1, read on the forward strand.
GCGCCGGCAGGGAGACCGTCGCGCCGGCCGCGATCTGGACCTCCTTGCTCGCCGGGGTGCCCCCGCCGCTGCCCGCCGAGGCGGTCACCCGCACGGTGGCCGCGTCACCGGTCGAGGTGAGGTAGAGCGTGGACGCACCGGCCCGGTTGTCCGCGATGCTCGCCCGCTTGCCGACCGGGGCGCTGTTGGCGATCCAGGCGGCGTCGGACTTGCCGTTCTGGGTGCGGTCGATCCGCAGTCCGGCCACCACCGGCGTCGGGTGGGCGGGGTCGCTCGGGCTCAGCCGCAGTGCCCCGACCTCGTTCCGGGTGACGTTGCCCAGGTCGACGGCGGCGATCATGCCCGCCTTGACGTGGATGGTCTCGTGCCCGGCCGGCGTGAACCAGCCGTTCTTGCCGGAGACCTGGATCTTCAGGTCGGCGTCGTCCGCCCCGGGCGCGGCGACCACCAGCCGGGTCGAGGCGGCGTCGGCGGGCAGGCCGGGCAGCACCTGGGTGGGCGCGGGAGCGCCGGCCGTGGGTACGTAGTCGGCGCCCTTGCCCTCGTCGATGGCGTGCAGCGCGGCGCCCACCCGGCCGCTGCGGGCGACCACCTCGACCGCGAGATCGGTCACCTGGTCCTTGACCAGCGAGGAGAGCCGCAGCGACTGGGTGCTGCCGGGGGCGACGGTGAGCCCGGTCGCGGCGTCCACGTCGATCTGGCCCTTGTCGCCGAAGAACTTGACGTCCACCACGGCGGGGGCGGTGTCGGCGTTGACCAGGTTGACGTAGTCGGTCCGGGAGCTCGCGGTGCTCGCACCGGCGAACCAGAAGTCGGTGCCCGACGGGCCGCAGCGCAGGCCGGAGAGGCCCGCCGTACGGGCGTCGGTGACAGTGGTGGTCTGGCTGACGGTGAAACCCGGTGCGTAGGCGCCGGTCGCCACGGCGGCGGTGCCGGGCGGGGTGTCCCCGGAGGCCGCGGCACCGGTCGCCGGGACACCCGCCTTGCTCAGCGAGAGCCGGGCCCCGCCGGGCGCGGCGGAGGCGGCGGAGGCGGCGGCAGCCGAGGAGGACGGGCTCGCCGAGGGGGAGCCGGACGGCGCGGCCGGGGCGGAGGCCGAGTCCGACGGCGCGCCGGACTGGCCGGCGACGTCGGTCAGCGTGGCGCTGCCACCGCTCGCCGCGGCGCCCGCCGGGGTGAACATGGTCAGATCGGTGTTGCCGGTGACGCCCTGGAGCGGGGCCGGGCAGACCACCGCGGTCCGCTCCACCTGCGCCGAGGTCGTGCGGCCGGCGTTCCCGAGGCTGCCCGGGGCGGCCGGCGAGCGCAGCTCGGCGATCCCGAACACCGCGGCGAGCACGGCGGCCGCCGCGAGCAGCGAGACGCCGGTGCGCGGGCCGCCGGCGGCGGACGGCCGGGGCCCGGCGGGCTTGGCCGCCACCGGCTCGGCAGCGTCCCCGAGGTCGTCGAAGGACTTGCCGCGCTTGTCGAAGGACGGCTTCTTCAGGCTGGGGGCCTTGAGGCTGGGCTTCTTCATGAGCTCGGGTCAGCTCCCCGTTCCGTTGTGGTGCGGGTGACCGCCGGTGCCGTAGGGGCTGTTGGGGTCGTAGTAGGTCTCGGCCTGCTGCTGCCCGGGCGCCCATGCCTGCTGCTGCGGCTCGGCCTCCGGGTAGCCCTGGTAGGGCTGCTCGTAGCCGTACTGGCCGCCGTACGGGTCCTGGTAGGGCTGTTGCCCGTACTGCGGCTGCGCGGCGGGCTGGTCGGGGTACGGCTGCCCGTACTGGGTGTCCGCCGGCTGGGCGTACTGGTCCCAGGGGTAGGGATCGGCCTGGCTGTACGGGTCGGCCTGCTGGTACTGGTCCTGGAACTGGTCCGGCTGGAACTGCTCCTGGGCGTACTGGTCCGGGTCGGCCAAGGCGGCGGGCGCCGGCTCGCCGGTCGGCTGGGCCGGAACGGCCGTGGTGTACACGCCCGCCTCCGGCTCCCCGCCCTCGCCCTCGCCGCGCTCGGCGAGGCGGCGGGCCCGGCGGCTGCCGGGGGCCGGGGGCGCCGCCTGCGCGGCGGCCAGCGCCTGGGCGGCGACCACCTCGTCGGGCAGGTCGTCGTCGTTGTGGTTGCGGCGGCCGGGCAGGGCCAGCACCAGGACGGTGACGCCGAGCAGCAGCTGAACGGCGATCCAGCCGCTGTGCATCGGGCTGCCGCCGCGGGTGACCTCCAGCCGGCCCCCGTTGGCGGGGAGCTGGAAGCCCTGGGCCCAGCCGTCCACGGTGACGCTCTTGAGCGCGGTGCCGTCGAGGGTGGCCTGCCAGTCGGGGTCGGCGTTCTCGGCGAGACGCAGCACCCGGCCGGCCGGGCCGGCCGGGATCGTGGTGGAGATGTCGTGCTCACCGGACGGGACGGAGACCGTCGCGCCCTTGGCGCTGGTGATGACCGCCCGGGTGGCCACCGCACCGCTGACCTGCCAAAGGGCGGTGCCGTTCTCCTCGCTGAGCTTGGTCAGGCCCGGGGTGGTGCCGAGGACGTCCCTGGCCTTGCCGGTCAGCGGGGCCTTGGTCTCGACGTACCCGATGCCGTACCCGGCCAGGGCCTTGGCCTGCTCGCCGCCGGAGCCCGCGAGCAGGCTGCCGACCAGCTTGGTCAGGCTGTCCTGCACGGCGTCGTCGCTGTTCACGGTGGACTCGACCTGGCCGAGGGTCAGCCCGGCGCCCCGGATCAGGTTGTAGCGGATGTCGGTGCCGTTCTGGTCGCCGTTCAGCAGCAGGGTGCGGGGGCGGTCGCTGGTGGCGGCCTCCTCCGCGACGAAGGCGGGGACCTGGGTGGCGTCGCCGCGACGCAGCGGCCAGTCGGCGCCGACCACGGTCCACCAGACGGCGGTGCCGAGCGGGGCGAGCGCGGCGGCGGCCAGCACCAGTGCGGCGACCGGCTGGCGCCAGCCGAAGGCGATGCCGGAGACGCGGGCGTTGGCACCGTCCGCGCCGATCGCGGCGGCGGCCAGCAGGGCGACGCCGGCGAGCAGGGTGGCCGGTCCGGCCCAGGCGGCGGTGGGGGCCCCGCCGGAGGCGGGGGTGACGGTGGTGCCGGCCACGACGACGGCGAACAACAGCCCGGCGGCGGCCGCGGCCCAGGCGGCGAGCACCGCGCGGCGCCGGTCGGCGCGCAGCAGGGCGGCCAGGGCGGCGAGCACGATACCGGCGGAGAGCCAGGCCGGCGGGACGCCGTTGCCGCCGGGGTTGACCATGATCAGCCCGAACGGAGTGGCGGCGTGCCCGCTGAAACCGGGCAGGCCGGCCTCCAGCAGCAGCCGGGAGGGGTGGCCGAGCACCTGGAGCGACCAGGGGGCGAGCACCAGGACGGGCACACCGAGGATCACCAGGACGCGCAGGCCGAGCAGCCGCAGCGCGGTGAGGCCGGAGCCGAAGGCGCCGCCGCGCACCACCGCGTACAGCAGCGCGGCGAGGCTCAGCGGCACCGCTATCGCCCAGATGAGCGGGACGAAGGCGGTGCCGATGGTGAGCATCAGCACGGTGGTCCAGGCGCTGCGCCAACCGGGGCGGCCGCCGCGCGCCGCAGTCTCGGCGCGGATGCCGAGCCCGGCGGTGACGGCGGCGGCGCGGGCGAGCGGCGGGAGCACCACGGCGAGGACGGCGGTGCCGATCCGGCCCTGGGCGAGCGCGCCGGTGGCGGCGGGCAGCAGCGCGTAGCTGGCGCTGGCCCAGGCGCGGACCAGCCTGGAGCCGATCAGCGGCCGGGAGACCAGGTAGGCGCTGACGGCGGCGAGCGGGACGGCGAGCACCACCAGCAGGGTGATCGCCAGGTTCGCGTGGTCGAACAGCAGCCAGGAGAGCACCGAGAGCACGGCCAGGTACGGCGGTGCGGTGGCGGTGGAGCCGGTCCCGATCGGGTGCCAGGAGTCGGCGTACATGTTCCACAGGCCCGAGGCGCCGTCGGCCACGGGCAGCAGGGCGCCGCCGAGCAGGCTGCCGCTGCCGAGCAGGGACCGGCAGGCGGTCAGGGAGAACACCAGCAGGGCGGTGAACAGCAGCGGCGCCGGACGCCGGGCCAGCTTCTTGAGCAGCGCGAACTGCTCGACCACCAGGTCGTCACTCTCGTCGTCGCCGGGCCCGGACTCGACCGAGCCGTGACGGCCCGCGCCGGCGCCGTCAGTGCTGCCGATGCCGAGCGAGCTGATGGCCTGTTCGACGGCGAGGCGGGCGGTGGCGCCGGGAGCCGGGAAGAGGCTGCGGTCGTCCAGGGCGTCGGCGCTCCTGGTCCGTTTGCGGCGCTTGCGGGCGACCATCACCCGGGGCAGCCGGACCAGTTCGTGGCCGAGGCCGGCGAGTTCGTCGAAGGCCTGACGCGGGTCCTTGCCGACCAGGTTGGCGAGCACCCGCAGCAGGGTGCCGATCACCAGCCGGAGCAGGACGTACGGCAGCAGCGCACCCTTGCAGTTGGCGAGCAGGGTGTAGATGGCGCCGGCCTTGTCGACCCGGTGCGGGTGGGCCGGTCCGCAGTCGATCGCGCGGCGCTCCCGGCTGGCCGCCTCGGCGTGCCGCAGCACCGCGTCGGGGGCGACGACCACCCGGTGCCCCGCGGCGTTGACCCGCCAGCAGAAGTCGGTGTCGTCACGCATCAGCGGCAGGGCCTTGTCGAAGCCGCCGAGCTCCTCGAAGACGTCCCGGCGCACCAGCATGCCCGCGGTGGAGACGGCGAGCACCGGGCGGACCTGGTCGTGCTGGCCCTGGTCCTGCTCACGGCGGTCCAGGCCGGTCCAGCGCCGCCCGGAGCGGGCGATCGAGACGCCGACCTCGAGCAGCTGCCTGCGGTCGTACCAGCTGCGCAGCTTGGGACCGACGACGCCGGCGCTGGGGGTGGCTTCGGCGACCTGGAGCAGCCGGCGCAGTGCGTCGGTCTCCGGTTCGCAGTCGTCGTGCAGCAGCCAGAGCCACTCGATCGGGCGGGTCTCCCGCGGACCGCCCCGGTCGAGGTCGTCCTGGTTGCCGAGCGGGTGGCCGAACTCGTCCCAGCCGCCGGTGACCGGGTCGTAGCCGGACGGGTCGAGGCTGTAGGACAGGTCCTCGGGGCGCAGCGGAGGGGCACTCGCCACCGCCTGGCCGACGGCCGTGCCGAAGCCGGCGCGGCGGCCGAGGATCAGCGGGCCGCCCGGCGGCAGCCAGTCACCGAGGGTGTCCTGGAGCAGCTGCGGCGAGGTGTCGGTCGAGCCGGTGTCGACGGCGAGGATGCGCTGCACCTGCCGGTCCTGGCCGAGCAGTCCCGCCATCGCCTGCGGGAGCCAGCGGGCTCCGTCGTGCGAGACGATCACGGCGGTGACCAGATGGCGCGGATACGCGGGCGGCCTGGCGGTGGAGAAGCCGCTCTGTTGGCTGTAGACGGTCATCGAGTGCGCGGGCCCCAAGTTCTCAGTGGACGCAGCCAGTGGACGCAGCCGGTGGACAGCGGACGGTGTGCGATGCCGTCCTGATGGGCCGTGGAGCACGGTCCTGGCGGCGGCGCGCGGCCCGGATGCGGGCATCCGGATGGCCCACCACACTAACGGCTCTCGATGGCGGAGTTGCCCCCGGAGTGGGTGGAGACGGTGGCCGGGGAATGCGAAAGCGCCCCACCGTCCGGGTGAGGCGCTGGCAGAGCTGCGGTGCGGACCCGGCCCGATGGGGCGGGTCGCCTGGTGGGGCCGCGGGTGTGACGGGCGGCCGGATTGCTTCGGTGGCTGCGGTCAGACCGCGCTCTTCTTCAGTCGACGGCGTTCGCGCTCGGAGAGTCCGCCCCAGATTCCAAAACGCTCGTCATTTGCGAGCGCGTATTCGAGGCATTCCGAACGAACTTCACAGGCAAGGCAGACCTTCTTCGCCTCGCGGGTGGAGCCGCCCTTCTCCGGAAAGAAGGATTCCGGATCGGTCTGGGCACACAACGCCCGCTCCTGCCAACCGAGTTCCTCTTCGTCCTCTTCGATACCCGCACCGATCAACAGCTCAAAGAGCTCGCTCATTTGGCGCGCCTCCTCTGCCCCTTTTGGCGTCCCCGTGGTGTTGCCGTTGCCTGGAGCGGCGGAACGACACGAGTGAAATTACATGTGCGTCACTCTGGCCCAGTCAAGCCGAGCTCTGGTATTGGGCCGAGGATTCACTCCCCGGAACCAAGGCACTACGACAAGTGTACATATCCGGACATTCGGGACTTGTGGCATCAATCGCCGTCAATCGCCCGGAATCACCCATCCGCTGACTTGCAGTCAACACGGCGCACCATGAACCTGACCACCCCCCGAACGGGGGGACGCCGGGGAGTAGTCGCCCGGTTGCCAGATCATCCGGCTGCCTTCCCAGCGATCTACGCATTGAAACCTAGAGGGTGATTTATCACTCCTTCCGGTGATTCATAGCGGATCTGTCCGATATGCCGGACGGCTCGGGTTGACACTGTCACCCCTCCTGCGGTGTCCTTGCACCTATGTCACAGTCCGCCACCCTCCGGAGCGCCCGCCGGGCACAGCTCCGCCGTGCCGCGGACTCGCTCTGTTGTCGCCTCTGTTCCTGCTGTATCTAGGCGCTCGCGTCCCACCGCGCGCCGCCCAGCAGAAGCATCGAGGCCGCCCGCGACGACAGTCCCCCTGCCCTCTCAGCGGATCCGGCTGATCCCCAGACCACGACCAGCCGCCCGAGGACTCCCCATGCGAATGCCGCGCATCCGCAAGCGCAACCGCGACCGCAGCAAGACCGCCCGCCGCCACGCCCTCACCATCGCCCCGCCGCGCCGCCCGGACACCGCGCACCGGGCCGTAGCCGGCTGGGCGGACGGCCTGAGCGACGTCTCCATCGCCGGCGACCCGCTCGCCTTCCCCCACCTCGCCCGCACCGACCTGCCCCGGCACCCCACCACCGTGGCCGGGTACGCGCAGCTCGTCCGCGAGATCGCCGCCGACCGGGACCGCTGGGCGCCACTGGTCCGGTACGACGCGCTCACCCGCTGGTACGCCCGACTGGAGACCGGGCCCGGGTACGAGGTCTGGCTGCTCAGCTGGCTGCCGGGCCAGGGCAGCGGCTTCCACGACCACGGCCGGTCCTCCGGTGTGATGGCGGTCGTCGAGGGCGAGCTGGTCGAGCGCTCGCTGACGCACGCGGGCGAGGGGGCGCGCGCCCTCCGCCCCGGCGGGCAGCGCGTCTTCTCCTCCGGCTACCTGCACGAGGTCGTCAACGCCTCGCTCGAACCGGCCGTCAGCATCCACCTCTACTCGCCCGGCCTGGTCGAGATGAACCGGTACGAGGACTCCCCCGCCGTGGAGAAGCAGCCCGAGTCCCGCTGACCCGCGGCCGGAACGCCATTCCCCGGGACCCGCGGCCCGGGGAACCGCGGCCCGGGGAACCGCGCGCGGAATGCGGTGGTGCGTCAGGGCGCCTGGCAGGATGAGTCCATGCGCATCGTGGCACTGGCAGGCGGGATCGGCGGGGCGCGCTTTCTGCGCGGGCTGAAGGCGGCCGTCGCCCCCGGGGACGAGATCACCGTCATCGGCAACACCGGCGACGACATCCACCTCTACGGTCTGAAGGTCTGCCCCGACCTCGACACCGTGATGTACACCCTCGGCGGTGGCATCCACGAGGAACAGGGGTGGGGCCGGGCCGATGAGACCTGGTCGATCAAGGCGGAGATGAAGGAGTACGGCATCGGGCCCGAGTGGTTCGGCCTCGGCGACCGGGACTTCGCGACCCACCTGGTGCGCAGTCAGATGCTCACCGCCGACTACTCCCTGAGCCAGGTCACCGAGGCGCTGTGCGTGCGCTGGAAGCCGGGCGTCCGGCTGCTGCCGATGAGCGACGACCGGGTCGAGACCCATGTGAAGATCACCGACGAGGCCGGCACCCGAGCGGTCCACTTCCAGGAGTACTGGGTCAAGCTGCACGCCGCCCTGGACGCCGAGGCGATCATCCCGGTCGGTGCCGACACCGCCAAGCCCGCCCCCGGGGTGCTGGACGCGATCGCCTCGGCGGACGTGATCCTCTTCCCGCCGTCCAACCCGGTGGTCAGCATCGGCACCATCCTGGCCGTCCCCGGTATCCGGGAGGCCGTCGCCGCGGCGGACGCACCCGTCATCGGCCTCTCCCCGATCATCGGCGGCGCGCCGGTGCGCGGGATGGCCGACAAGGTGCTGGCGGCCGTCGGCGTGGAGACCACGGCTGCGGCGGTGGCCCGCCACTACGGCAGGAAGGGCGCCCCGGGCGATGGCGGGCGAGGGGTGGGCCTGCTCGACGGGTGGCTGGTGGACACCGCCGACGCGGACGCGGTCGCGGACGTGGAGGCGGACGGGATCACCTGCCGGGCGATCCCGCTGCTGATGACCGACGTCGAGGCGACGGCCGCGATGGCCCGCGCCGCCCTGGAGCTGGCCGAGCAGGTGCGCCGGTGATCCGGCTGCTGCCCGTCACCGGTCTGCCCGAGATCGGACCCGGTTCCGATCTGGCCGAGCTGATCGCCAAGGCCGGCGAGTTCGAGGACGGCGACATCCTGGTGGTCACCTCCAAGGTGGTCAGCAAGGCCGAGGACCGGATCCTGCACGCCGCCGACCGGGAGGCGGCGATCGACGCCGAGACCGTCCGGGTGGTCGCCCGGCGCGGTCCGGTCCGGATCGTGGAGAACCGCAACGGCCTGGTGATGGCCGCCGCCGGGGTGGACGCCTCCAACACCGCGCCCGGCACCGTGCTGCTGCTGCCCGAGGACCCGGACGCCTCGGCCCGTCGGCTGCGCGCCGGGCTCCAGCGGCTGACCGGCCGCAAGCTCGCCGTGCTGATCACCGACACCTTCGGCCGCCCCTGGCGCAACGGGCTCACCGATGTCGCCATCGGAGCCGCCGGGCTGCCCGTCCTGGAGGACCACCGGGGCCGCACCGACAGCCACGGCAACGAGCTGGCGATGACGGTCGTCGCGACCGCCGACGAACTCGCCGCCGCCGCCGACCTGGTGAAGGGCAAGGCCACCGGCACCCCGGTGGCGGTCATCCGGGGCCTCGGCCACCTGGTCACCACCGAGGACGGCGACGGCACCCGGCCGCTGATCCGGTCGGCCGCCGACGACATGTTCCGGCTCGGCACCTCCGAGGCCGTCCGGGAGGCCGTGACGCTGCGCCGGACCATCCGCTCGTTCACCCCCGAACCGGTCGATCCGGGAGCCGTACGCCGCGCGGTGGCCGCCGCAGTCACGGCGCCCGCGCCGCACCACACCACGCCCTGGCGCTTCGTCCTGCTGGAGACGCCCGAGGCGCGGACCCGGTTGCTGGACGCCATGCTCGCCGCCTGGCGGCGCGACCTGCGCGAGCTCGACGGCTGGGACGAGGAGCGGATCGCCCGCCGCACCGCACGGGGCGACGTGCTGCGCGACGCGCCGTACCTGGTGGTGCCCTGCCTGGTGATGGACGGCTCGCACGCCTACCCGGACGAGCGCAGGTCCGCCGCCGAACGGGAGATGTTCACCGTCGCGGTCGGGGCCGCCGTGCAGAACCTGCTGGTCACCCTGGCCGGCGAGGGCTACGGCTCGGCCTGGGTCTCCTCCACCATGTTCTGCCGGGACACCGTCCGCACCGCCCTCGGCCTGCCCGGCGAGTGGGATCCGATGGGTGCCGTCGCGGTCGGCCGGCCCGCCCAGGCGCCCCGGCCCCGGCCAGCGCGCACGGCGGAGGCCTTCATCACCGTCCGCTGAGCGCCCGCCGCCGGGCGACCACCCGCGCGCGCTCAGCGGCGGCGGTGGTCGTTCGGGGCGAGGCGGGGGCCGTGGCGGGGAGCGTGCGGGCAGGTCAGGGCGATCAGGCGGCAGACGCGGTGGCGGTGGCCCGCGTAGGGGGCGAGCAGGTCGAGCATCTGCTCGTCGGTGCTGCGCGGCCGTCCCGCCAGCGCCCAGCCGACCAGGTTGGGGAGGTGGTAGTCGCCGACCGAGACCGCGTCGGGGTCGCCGTTGCTGCGCTGTAGGGTCTCCGCCGCCGTCCACAGGCCGATGCCGGGGACGGCGGTGAGCCGTGCCAGGGCGTCCGCATGGCCGAGGGCGGACGCCTCCTCCAGCCGGGGCGCCAGCCGCACCGCCCGCATGACGGTCGCCGAACGCTTGGGGTCCACCCCGGCCCGGTGCCACTCCCAGCCAGGGATCCGCGCCCACTCGCGGGCCGACGGCGCCACCCGCATGCCCTCGGCGGGCCCGGGCGCAGGCGTGCCGAAGTCACGCAGCAGCGTGCGCCAGGCCCGGTACGCCTCGTCGGTGGTGACTTTCTGCTCCAGGATCGCGGGCACCAGGGACTCCAGCACCAGACCGGTCCGCCCCAGCCGCACCCCGGCGTGGACGCGCTGCGCCTCGCGCAGCGGTCCCTGGGGCAGCACCAGCCCGGAGGGGTCGTCCTCGGCGCCGAGCAGGGCGGGCACCCGGTCGAGCAGCCAGTCGGCGCCCGGCCCCCAGGCCTTCGCCGCCACCTCGCCCGCGCGGGCCGTGAGGCGCAGGGTGCCGGGACCGTCGGGCGTACGGGAGGCCCGCCAGATCGAACCGTCGCCGCCGGTGCGGTACGCCGGATCGGCCGGGCCCCGGCGCAGCGGGATCAGGGTACGGGCCAGGTCGAGCGGGTAGCCGGGGCGCCAGTGCCGTTCCGTTCCCGGCATGCCCGCTCACCACCTCGTCTCGTCCCGGCCCCGGCGCACCGTCCGGGCACCCTGAACCATACGCTCGCGGCCGGGGAGGATTGACGGCTGCGGGCCGGTCACCTGCCCTGGAGGCGGGCGGCGGCGGACCGGATGTCGGGCAGGCGGGTGTAGAGCTCGTCGCCCGGGCAGTCGGTGACGAAGGCGTCGCGGTGGCCGGAGACGGTGTTGAAGCGGACGGTCCGGCCCTTGGGGTAGCGGCTGTTGTCGGAGGCGGAGACCAGGTTGGTGGTGCCCTGGGCGTCGACGCCGCTCAGGCCGAGCTTCCAGGCGGCGATCCTGGCGATGCCGTCCAGCTGCTCCTGCGGGACGGCATCGTCGTTGTACCTGCCGATCGCGGCGACCCCGGAGCTGTCCGAGTTGAAGCCGAGCGTGTGCGCGCCGAGGACCGGCCGGTCGACCCCGCCCGCGCGGCCCTCGTAGACGGTGCCGCACCTGTCGACCAGGAAGTTGTAGCCGATGTCGCGCCAACCGTTGGTCTTCACGTGGTACTGGTACATCGCCCGGATCAGCTTCGGCGAGTCCGCGCAGGTGTACTTGTTGGCGGTGTCGGTGTGGTGGACGAAGACCGCCCGGACGTTGCCCGTGTAGACGAAGCCTTCCTCGCGCAGCGACTCGTCCGCGCCCCAGCCGGCGCGGGTGACGATCCCGGGGCGGGGCGCCCCGTGGGCCTCCCGGTGGGCCCGGCCGGGCGGCAGGGCGGCCGGCGCGCCCACGGGGTCGGCTCCGGGGTCGACGAGCTCGACCCGCAGTCCGGCCGGCAGCGGGCCCGCAGCGGCGACGGCCCGGACTGCGATGCCGTCGCTGGCCCCGACCCAGAGCGGCGCGGTGGCACCCCGGCCGGAGCGCTCGTCGGGGTCGGGGCCGTCCTCGAACTCGGCGGTGAGCCGGTGCCAGTCGCTCCACCTACCGGTCTCCGTGCTCCGGCTGCGCACCTCGACGCTACCCGCAAGGGTGACCTTCGGGTCGTCCCAGCTGACGCCGACCAGAGCGAAGGAGCCGGTGGTGCGGTCCTGGATCTCGCGGATCTCGCCTGCTCCGGACGGGTGCACCGGCCGGGCTCCGCCTGCCGGCCCGCGCCGGAGCTCCGCCCCGGGCCCGGGCGGTACCAGTGGCAAGGTGGTGACGCTCCCCGGGCCCGGCCTGACCGCGACCGGGCCCGCGACGGCGTGCGGGGCGAACAGGGCGGCGGCGGTCGCACCGAGGGCAGCGAGCAGAGGAATACGCATAAAGGGGATATTGGGGGCAAATCACTTCTGCCGCCATGCCACCGGGCGAGCCGCAGCCTCCCTCCCGGAGGCTTCTCGGGAGGCCGTAGGCTGGGCGGCACCATGACTGCGCCTTTCGCTGCCGACGCCCGCACCCCCGCCGAGCTGCTGCACGCTTACCTGCGCGCGGGGGCCCCCGATGCGGATCCCTCCCGTCCCCTGGTCACCTTCTACGACGACGCCACCGGCGAGAGAGTCGAACTCTCCGCCAAGACCTTCGACAACTGGGTCGCCAAGACCGCCAACCTGCTCCAGGACGAACTCAACGCCCAGCCCGGCGACCGGGCCGCCCTGCTGCTGCCCGCGCACTGGCAGAGCGCCGTCTGGCTGCTGGCCTGCTGGTCGGTCGGCGTCACGGCGGTACCCGGCGGCGACCCGGCCACCGCCGACCTGGTCATCAGCGGTCCGGACGGCCTGGAGGCCGCCCAGACCTGCGAGGGCGAACGGGTCGCCCTCGCCCTGCGCCCGCTGGGCGGCCGCTTCCCTCAGCGCCCGGACGGTTTCCTCGACTACGCCGCCGAGGTGCCCGGCCAGGGCGACCGCTTCGCCCCGTACTCCCCCGTCGACCCGGAGAGCCCGGCGCTGGAGACCACCGTGGACGGACTACCGCTCAGGCTGACCGGCGAGCAGACCGTCCAGCTCGCCCGCGAGGGCGCGCTGCGGCTCGGCCTCGGCACCGGCAGTCGGGTACTCAGCACCCTCTCCTACCAGGACTGGGCCGGCCTGGAGGCCGGGCTGCTGGCTCCGCTGGCGGCCGGCGCCTCGGTGGTGCTCTGCCGCAACTCCGACGGTCTGACCGCCGAGCAGTGGGACAAGCGGATCGAATCCGAACGGGTGACTCTGCGACTGGGCTGACCCGGCCCGACCGACCTCGGGGGTAGGCATCCCCGACATGGCAGCGGATCACCCGGGGGACGACTCCGGCACGGACGACCCCGGCAAGCGCCCCCCGACCTCCGTAGGCGGGGGGCGCCGCCGATTTCTGCAGGTGCTGGCCGGTGCGCTGGCCCTTCTGCTGCTCGCCGCGGGCGCCCTGGCCTGGCTGGCCTACCGCAAGCTGGACGGGAACATCGGGACCGACGACGTCACCGGCCGGCGGCTGCGGAACGACGAACGCGACCGGCCCGACCGGGACGCCCGGGCCGGACAGGCCCTGAACATCCTGCTGATCGGAAGCGACTCCCGGAGCGGGGCCAACGCCGCGTACGGGTCCGACGGCACTCCGGGCTCGGACGGCGGGCAGCACTCGGACACCACGATCCTGCTGCACCTCTCGGGCGACCGGCGGCACGCCACGGCGGTGAGCATCCCGCGCGACCTGATGGTGATCGTGCCACCCTGCCAGCTGCCGGGCGGCACCCGCTCGACCAGCCGGCTCATGCAGTTCAACTGGGCCTTCGAGCTGGGCGGACCGGCTTGCACCATCCGGGCCGTGGAGAAGTTCAGCGGGATCCGGATCGACCACCACCTGATCCTGGACTTCACCGGCTTCAAGAAGATGGTGGACGCGGTGGACGGCGTGGACGTCTGCGTCTCGAAGCCCATCCACGACCGCGACGCCAAGCTGGACCTGCCCGCCGGGCGGCAGACCCTGAACGGCGAACAGGCGTTGGGCTACGTCCGGGTCCGGGAGAGCCTGGGCAACGGCAGCGACACCGAGCGGATGGGGCGTCAGCAGCAGTTCCTGGCCTCGCTGGCACGCAAGGTGCAGTCCCAGGGAGTGCTGCTCAACCCGGCCCGGCTCTGGCCGCTGCTGGACGCCGCGACCTCCGCGATCACCGCGGACGCCGGGCTGAGCAAGCTGAGCTCGCTCTACGACCTGGCGGAGGAGCTGCGCAGCACTCCGCCGGAGAACCTCGCGCTGCTGACCACCCCGCGCCGTCCGTACCCCGGGAACGCGGACCGGGACCAGCTCGTCCAGCCGCAGGCCGACCAGCTGTTCTCGGCGCTGCGGACGGACCGGCTGGTGACGGTCAGCCCGTACGCGCCCGCGCCCACGGCCGCACCGACCGCGCACGGTGGCTCTCCGGCCGGCGGCGGGAACGGTGGCGCGAGCCCGTCCACCGGCCTCGGTGCGGGCCCCGGGCTCGGTCCCGGTTCGAGTTCCGGGCCGAACCCCGACGGCCGGATGACCCCCGGCGCGAACCTCGTCACGGGCAGCGGCGACGGCTCGGACGCCCTCGCGAGTGCCAGCCCGACCGCGGGCAACTCGCTGTTCGCGCTTCCCGGTTCCTCCTCCGGTGCGCCGTCGGCCGCGGGCAGCGCCTCCCCCGGGACGGGTCCGACCTTGCAGGGCAACACCGCCGCGCTGGACCTGTGCAGCATGCACTGATGCCCCAGCAGGTTTCGTGGCTCCAGCCGGATCCGGCCGGAGGTGTGCGCCGAGTAACCGGTTGCCCTACCCAGCGTCAAGCTTGAATAAGAGTGAAGTTCTGATTATGTAACAAAATTCAGTCCAGCTCGTGATGTCAGGTAGGTTCCCGTGTGGCCGACGGGGGCCCGATTTTCACGAGAGGCGGCTGACCAGCCGATGACCAACGTCCAGCCGATGTCCGGCGAGCCTTCGGACGACTCCGGCATATCCGAGCTGGGCGGGGCCACCGCCCGACGGGGAACCAAGAGCGGCCGCAAGCGCGGGCGCCGCTGGATACGCATCACCGCGGCCACCCTCGGGCTGACCCTGGTGGCGGGCTGCGGTGCCGCGTATCTCTACTACCAGCACCTCAACGACAACATCCAGTCCGGCAGCAAGAACCTCAGCGACGCCAAGGGCGCCAAGACCGCGCCCAACGCCGCAGGCCAGACCCCGCTGAACATCCTGATGATAGGCACCGACAGCCGCGGCTCGGCCGCCGACGTCGCGCTCGGCGGTGCCGCCGACGACGCGGGACGCCCTGGCCTGGCGGACGTCCAGATGCTGCTGCACATCTCCGCCGACCGCACCAACGCCTCGATGATCAGCATCCCCCGCGACACCCTGGTGGACATCCCGACCTGCCACAGCGAGGACGGCAAGACCACCTACCCCGCCGCCAAGCACACGATGATCAACGAGGCACTGCCGCGCGGCGGCCCGGGCTGCGTGGTCGGCACCTGGATCAAGCTGACCGGCCTGGAGATCGACCACTACATGATGGTCGACTTCGCCGGAGTGGTGAACATGGCCGACGCAGTCGGCGGGGTCCCGGTCTGCGTCAACATGAACCTCTACGACCGCTACCAGCCGGGCATCGGCGGCACCGGCCTCAAGCTGCCCAAGGGCACCACGTACATCAAGGGCGAGCAGGCCCTCCAGTGGCTGCGGCTGCGCGACGCCTGGGGCGACGACATCGGCCGCACCAAGGCGCAGCACATGTACCTCAGCGCGCTGATGCGGCAGTTGAAGAAGAACGGCACGCTCGCCGACCCGGGCAGGCTGATGACGCTGGCCGAGGCCGCCACCAAGTCGATCCAGGTCGACAAGCCGATCGCCGACATCAAGAAGCTCTACGACCTGGGCAACGACATCAAGGCCGTGCCCGCCGAGCGGACCACCACCCTGACCGTGCCGGTGGACACCGCACCGACCGATCCGGACCGGCTGGTGCTCAACCCGGACACCGCTCAGATCTGGAAGATGCTGCTGGCCGACACGCCGATCGACGGCAAGTCGCTGAAGGCGGCCGAGGGTTCGTCGGGCGGTGCGTCCAGTGGCGCTTCGGCGGGTGCTTCCGCCAGCCCATCGCCCAGCGGCACCACGGCCGCCGCTCCGGCCCGGGAGATCAGCAAGGGCGCGGTCCAGGTCACCGTCCAGAACGCCTCCGGCGCCACCGGACGGGCGTCCGAGGTCAAGAGCGCCCTGGTCGAGGCGGGCTTCAGCAAGGCCAGCACGACCGCCAACGGCGACGTGCAGGAGAGCACGGTGCTCACGTACGGCAGCGGCCAGAGTGCCCAGGCCCAGGCGATCGCCGCGGCGCTGGACCTGCCCAGCAGCGCGCTGCAGGAGTCCGGCAGCGGCAGGACGCTCAGCCTGGTGATCGGCTCCGACTGGACCAGCGGCAGCAGCTACCCGGCCTCGGCCGGCGGCTCCGGCGGCAAGAAGTCGGCGCCGACCAAGCTGCCCAAGTCGGTGGAGACCGTCACTGCGGACGACGAGAAGAGCTGCATGACCGTCAACCCGCAGGGCCACATCTACACCTACTGAGCGGGCCGCCGGACCGGGGCGCTACGGCGCCTCGGCCAGCACCCCGCCGGTCTCGACGTACTCCTCGCCGGTGCGCGGGCAGCGCCAGCGCCCGCCACCGGCATCGGTGAGCGGTTCGCCGGCGCGGCCGACCCACTTGATCCGACGCGCCGGGACGCCGGCCACCAGGGCGAAGTCCGGGACGTCCCGGTGCACCACGGCACCCGCGGCCACCAGCGCCCAACGGCCCACCGTGACCCCCGCGACCAGCACCGCCCGGCCGCCGACCGAGCAGCCCTGGCGGAGGGTCACCCCCTGGGCGTGCCACTCCTCGCCGCGCTTCAACTTGCCGTCCGGGTCGACCGATCGCGGGTACATGTCGTTGGTCAGCACCGCGGCGGGCCCGATGAAGACCCCGTCCTCGACCACGGCCGGCTCGTAGACCAGGGCGTGGTTCTGCAGCTTGACCCGGTCGCCGATCCGTACGCCGGGGCCGACGTAGGCACCGCGCCCGATGATGCAGTCGGCGCCGATCTCGGCTCCCTCGCGGACCTGTGCCAGATGCCACACCGTACTGCCGGGGCCGACCACGGCCCGCTCGTCCACATCGGCGCTGGGCTCGATGCGGGCTGATGGTCCATCGGTAATCGCCATGCCGCCGAACATAGCGGCCCGCGGCCGGGCGGCGAGGCGATACCGGGTACTTCGGGAAAGCGAAGGGGCGCGGGGCCCGGCCTTGTTCGGGCCGGGCCCCGCGCCCCTGAGAGCGTCCTCGGTGCGGACGGGCTACCTCGGGTCGGCGACGCTGGAGTTCATCGGAACCGGGCGCTTGCTGCCGATGACCCGGCGGGCCAGCGAACGCGGGGAGGTGAGGAAGCCGAAGCCCCAGCTCATGTGCATGGTGGCGAGTGCCACCGGCAGCTGGAGGCGGGCCCGGGCGGAGAGTCCGCGTCCCTCGACCACCGAGCCGCCGAGTATGCCGAGCAGGTAGCCACCGGGCAGGACCAGGAAGGCCGGGTGCACGGCGGCTCCCAGCACCGTGCCCGCGACCACGCCGAGCAGCGCGGCCGGCGGCGCCAGGTAGCGGAGGTTGACCGAGCCCTTGTGGTAACGGGTGACCACCCGGCGCCAACGGCCGTAGTCCTTGTACTGCTTGGCGAGCGCCTTCACGCTGGGCCGGGGGCGGTAGGTCACCCGCAGCTGCGGGGTGAACCAGATCAGCCCGCCGTCCTGGCGGATGCGGTAGTTGAGCTCCCAGTCCTGGGCGCGGATGAACTCCTCGTTGTAGCCGCCCTGCTTCTCCAGCACCTCGCGGCGGAAGACGCCGAGGTAGACGGTGTCGGCCGGGCCGGCCAGGCCGCCGGTGTGGAAGGCCGCGTTGCCGACCCCGATCTTGGAGGTCATGGCGGCGGCGACCGCGTTCTCCCACTCGGTCTCGCCCTCGGCGTGCATGATGCCGCCGACGTTGGCCGCCTCCATCTCGCCGAGCAGGCGGACGGCGGTGGCGATGTACCCCGGGGTGAGCAGGCCGTGGCCGTCCACGCGCACCACTATCGGGTGGCGGGAGCCGCGGATCGCCGCGTTCAGCCCGGCGGGGGTGCGGCCGGTGGGGTTGGGCACGGTACGGACCCGGGGGTCCTCGGCGACCAGTTCGGCGGCGATCTCGTCGGTACGGTCGGAGGACGGACCGAGCGCGATCACCACCTCCAGATCGCCGGCGTACTCCTGCCCCAGGATGTGCCGGACGGCGGTGCGCAGGTGACGTTCCTCATCGAGCACCGGCATGATCACGGAGACCGCCGGCAGCTCCTCAGCAGCCTTGGTGTTCATCGTGGCCAACCGTACCGGCGGCCGACCTGCGTTGTCAGGTTCGGGTTGGCCTCGGCGATCATCCTGGCGGGCCTGTCCTGGCCAATGCTGCCGGGAGGGAACGTTTCGGCGTTCGGTGCGGGTGTCCCGGCGAGCCACCGGCCGGGGGCTCGATGGCCCGCCTACCATCCGAGAGATGCCCTTCTCAGCCCCCCGACCTCACGCTTCGTCCGGTGCGGCCGCCGACCGGTCCGGGGCCACCGCCTCGCCCGGGCCCGCCCGGCACCGGACCGGGCTCTGGCTGGCCGGCACGGTCGCACTGGCGGTACTGGCCGCCTCGGGCGCCGGCTGGGCGGTGCTCAACGGGGTCGGCCGCTCGATCGACCGGGTGGACGCCTTCGCCGGGGCCGACGACCGCCCCGAGGACGACGGGGGCACCACCATCCTGGTGGTCGGCACCGACGACCGGGACGGCATCCCGGAGGCCACCCTCAAGAACCTGCTGCACGCGGGCGGCGAAGGCTGCCACTGCACCGACGTCATGATGCTCGTCCAGCTCGCCAGGGACGGCGGCCGGGCCAGTGTGGTCAGCATCCCACGCGACTCCTACGTGACGATCCCGGCCCACCGGGACCCGGCGACCCGCCGGCAGGTGCCGGCCTCGATGGGCAAGATCAACGCGGCGTACGGAATGGGCGGCGCACCGCTCGCCGTCCGTACCGTGGAGCAGGCCACCGGTCTGCGGATCGACCACTACCTGCAGGCGAACTTCCTCGGCTTCGTGGCCACCGTGGACGCGCTGGGCGGGGTCGACGTGTGCACCGCGAAGCCGCTGAAGGACGAGTTCGCGGGCCTGGAGCTGCCGGCCGGGCGGACCAGGCTGGACGGTGCCGGCGCGCTCAGGTACGTCCGCGCCCGGCATGTGGACGGCAGCTCGGACCTCGGCCGGATGCACCGCCAACAGCGGCTGCTGGCCCAGCTGTTGAGGCGGGCCACGGACACCGGCACGCTGCTCAGCCCGGGCCGGCTCAGCCGGATGGTGGACATCCTGCTCAGCTCGGTGAAGGTCGACAAGGGGCTCTCCGCCGAGGAACTGCTGGCCCTGGCCACCCGGTTGAAGGACCTCTCGGCGGCCAACACGGACTTCGCGACCGTCCCGCTCGCCGTGGTGGACCACCAGGTCAGCGGCTGGGGTTCGACCGTCCTGTGGGACCAGCGGGCGGCCAAGGCGCTGTTCGACGCCGTACGGGAGGGGCGGCCGCTGACCGGGCACTCGGAGACCGCCGCGGGGCCCTCGCCCGCACCGCCGTCCTCGCCCGGTGCGGCCGCGTCCGCGTCCGTCCCCTCCGTCTCCGCCGTCCCCACCGCTTCCGCTTCCGCCTCCGCTGCTTCCGCCCCCGCCGCGCTGAGCGTGCCGCCGGGGCACATCCGGATCCAGGTGCTCAACGGTGCCGGGGTGCTCGGACTCGGGGCCCGGGTGGACGGGGATCTGCGCAAGCTCGGCTTCGCCACCACCGGGACGCCGGCCAACACCGAGGGGGGCGGCAGCGTGGCGAGGACGGTGGTCAAGTACGACCCGCGCTGGGACGAGTCGGTACGGACGGTCGCGGCCGCGCTGCCCACCGCACGGTTGGTACGGGTGCCGGGGCTGGGGGCGACGCTGCAGGTGATCGCGGGCAACGACTACCTGGGAGTCACCGCGCTGCCGAGTCCCACGGAGGTCACGACGCCGGAACCGTCGCCCTCCCCGGCCGCCTCGCACGCCGGCGGCCCCGTCCCGGAGGTCTCGGCGACCACGGGGAGCGAGATCGGCTGCCGGTGAGGCGCTCGGACGGGCCGTGGGCGAGGGCCGTATGAGCGTGGGCCGTGGCCGGGGAGCCGGGGCTGCGGGAGCTGGCCGTCGAGGTGCGCGGGTGGTCACTCGCACGGTCTTCGACCGAACGGCGGATGGCCGGGTGCACAGGCACCCGGCCATCCGCCGCCCCCGATCCGTCCGGCCCCGGCGGACCGGACGGTCGCCGTTCGGTCAGTCCGTGGCGATCGCCGCCAGGACGTTCATCCGTCCTGCCCGGAAGGCCGGGAGCAGGGCGGCCAGCAGGCCGATCACGGCCGAGGACAGCAGGACCTCGACGATCGTGCCGGTCGGGATCGCCAGCGTGCTCAGGCCCTTGCCGGAGAGCACCCGCTGGGCAGTGATGCCCCAGGCGAGGCCGAGACCGGTGCCGAGCACGGCGCCGAAGATCGCGATGACCACCGACTCCAGCCGGATCATCCGGCGCAGCTGACTCCGGGACAGGCCGATCGCCCGGAGCAGGCCGATCTCGCGGGTCCGCTCGACCACCGAGAGGGCGAGGGTGTTCACCACCCCGAGGACGGCCACCACGATGGCGAGGAAGAGCAGTCCGATGACCATGTAGAGCAAGGTGTTGACCTGGTCCTGGACGATCTTCTTGTAGCCGGCCTGGTCCTTGACCACCAGCTGCGGGTACGCCTTGAGCGAGTTCTGCAGCGAGTCGAGCACCTTGGCCTTGTCGGCGCCGGCCTCCGCCTTGCCGAACAGCGCGGCGTCCTGCGGGAGTTCGGCGGCCGGGACGACCTTGGCGACGCTGTCGACGCCGGTGAAGAGGTTGCCGTCGAAGAGCGAGTTGCCCTTGGCGGTGATCAGGCCGAGTTCGAGGCTCTGGGTGTGGCCGCGGCCGTAGTCGACGGTGATCCTGTCGCCGACCGAGAGGTGGTGCTTGGCGGCGAAGTCCTCGTCCACCGAGATGCCACCACCGGTGATCGCGGCGGACGAACCGGCCTTGACGGGGAGGCGGAAGTCGTTGACGAAGGTCGGTGAGACGGCCGACAGCTCCGTCTCGCTCTTGCTGCCGTCCGGCAGCGCGAGGGTGGCGGGGATCTCCTTCTGCTCGGTGAGGTGGTCGAGGCCCTTGACCGACTTGGCGGCGCTCAGCATGGCCGGGGTGAGCCCGGTGCGGCCGCCGTCCACGATGTAGTCGGCGCCGACGCTCCGGTCGATCTGCTCGTTGGTCGAGCTGACCATCGAGGTGGTGAAGACCGAGGCTCCGACGACCAGGGCCAGGCCGATCATCAGCGCCGCGCCGGTGGCCCCGGTACGGCGGGGGTTGCGTATCGCGTTCCGCTGGGCCAAGCGGCCGGCCGGGCCGAAGAGGGCGGGCAGGGCGGCACCGAGCACCCGGACCAGGCCGGCGGCGAGCAGCGGGCCGGTCACCACGAAGCCGATCAGTGTCAGCACCACCCCGAGGCCGAGGAGCGAGCCGCCGGTGGCGGCCTGGTGCGCCCGGGCCGCCGCGACCAGCAGCGCGGCGCCGCCGGCCGTCAGCACCAGGCCGATCGCGGCCCGGATCCGGTTGGCCTTGGCCTCGGTGGGAGTGCCGTGGTCGCGCAGCGCGGACATCGGGGAGATCCGCGCGGCCCGGCGGGCCGGTATGAAGGCCGCCAGGACGGTGATCAGGACGCCGACCGTGTAGGAGGCGACCGGGACGGAGGCGCCGATCTCCAGGCTGGCCGAGGTCAGGTTCATCCCGGCCGCGCCCATCAGCCGGATCAGCAGCATGGCCAGGCCGATACCGCCGAACAGGCCGAGGGTGGAGCCGAGCACCGCGAGGATCAGTGCCTCGATCAGCACCGAGGCGTTGACCTGGGTCCGGCTGCCGCCGATGGCACGCATCAGGCCGATCTCGCGGGTGCGCTGGGCGACCAGCATCGAGAAGGTGTTGATGATCAGGAAGCCGCCGACCAGCAGGGAGATCCCGGCGAAGCCGAGCATGGCGTACTTCATGAAACTCAGGAAGGAGCCGACGCCCTTGACGTTCTCGGCCTTCTGCTCGGCCGCGGTCTTCAGGTCGAAGCCGGCGCCGACGGCGGTGGCGGCCTCGGCCTTGAGCTGGTCGTTGCCGCGGCTGCCGTCGCCGAAGAGCTCGACCGAGGTGTAGGCGGTGGAGCCGAGCAGCAGTTTCTGCGCGGTCGGGGTGTCCAGGAAGGCGAGTGCCGCGCCCGGGTTGGTGGTCCTGAAGGTGGCGATGCCGGAGATCTTGAGGTCGTAGCTGCCGGACCCGGTGATCAGGCGGAGCGGGCTGCCGAGGCCCAGGCCGGCCTTCTTGGCGGTGTCCGCGTCCAGCAGGACCTGGTCCGGGCCCTGGGGAGCGTGGCCGGAGGTGACCTCCAGGGAGGGGCGCGGGGTCTCGATCCAGTTGCCGGTGAGGGTCGGGGCGCCGGTGGTGGGGCCGACCGTCTTGTTGCTGGCCGGGTCGACCAGGACGGCGTTCGACACGAAGACGTTGCCGAGGGCGGTCCTGACCCCGGGCAGCCCGGCGACCTTCCGCACCGTGTCGACCGGGACCGTCCTGGTCTTGCCGCCGACCTGCTGGTCGGCGCTCCGGTCGCTGTGCGGGCGGAGTGAGACGTCGGACGCGGTGGAGGCGAAGAGCTTGTCGAAGGTCGAGGTGGCGGTGTTGGAGAAGACCAGGGTGCCGGAGACGAAGGCGACCGAGAGCACCACGGCGATCAGGGAGAGCGCCATCCGCCCCTTGTGGGCGAGGAAGCTCCGCAGTGAGGTCTTGAGCAGCATCGGACCGGGCCCCTCAGCTGGTGCGCTTGGCGTCGAAGCGACGCATGCGGGCCAGGACGGACTCGGCGGTGGGGGCGTGCATCTCGTCGACGATCACGCCGTCGGCGAGGAAGAGCACCCGGTCCGCGTAGGAGGCGGCGACCGGGTCATGGGTGACCATGACGATGGTCTGGCCCAGCTCGTCCACCGAGCGGCGCAGGAAGGTCAGCACCTCGGCGCCGGAGCGGGAGTCGAGGTTTCCGGTCGGCTCGTCACCGAAGATGATCTCGGGACGGGCGGCCAGCGCCCTGGCCACCGCGACGCGCTGCTGCTGGCCGCCGGAGAGCTGGGCCGGACGGTGCTTCAGCCGTCCGGCCAGGCCGACGGTGTCGATCACCTGCTCAAGCCAGGCCTGGTCGGGTCTGCGGCCGGCGATGTCCATCGGAAGGGTGATGTTCTCCAGCGCGTTGAGCGTGGGGAGCAGGTTGAAGGCCTGGAAGATGAAGCCGATCTTGTCCCGGCGCAGCCGGGTGAGCTGCTTGTCCTTCAGACCGGTGATCTCGGTGTCGCCGACCCAGATCCGGCCGCAGGAGACGGTGTCCAGACCGGCCAGGCAGTGCAACAGGGTCGACTTGCCCGAACCGGACGGGCCCATGATGGCGGTGAACCGGCCGCGCTGGATGTCCACGTCCACCGAGTCGAGCGCCGTGACCCTGGTCTCCCCCGCGCCGTACGCCTTGGTCAGCTGTCGTGCGGAGGCCGCCGGGGCGTTCTCGCCGCCGTGAAGCCGCGGGTCCTGCACGGCTGTCGCTGCCGTCGTCACTGGAGTCTCCCTAGATCTTTCGTCCGCCGGTAGACCCGAGCCTGACGCAGACCACCCGCCCGCCGACATGGTGCGGACTTCCGTCTTCGTCCTCGGGTTGGCCCCACCCTCCGAGGTGCAGCCAGCTTCACCGCTGACCGGTGGAGTGGGGGATGTCCACCACGTTAGGAGACCGCGGCGAGGGGATCGTCCTACGCCGGGAGGAAGCCGGATGACTCCCGGCGTACGGGACGCGGGGCCCTCCCCCTTAGGGGGACCTCGTCGTCCACCTCGGGGTCGCCCGGGCCCAGCCGAGCTCAACTCGCCAGTGCGGCACCGTGGTTCAGCACCTCGGGGATGCCGGTGTGCCGGGTCAGGGCGGCGGCGAAGGCGTCCACCACCGGGGTGAGCAGGACGTCCGTCTCGCGCTCGATCGCGGTGCCGCCGTCCTCCCGGACCGCGATGTGCCGGTCCAGCCGAACCAGCCCCGGGTGATGTGCTCGGCCCCCCATCGAGGCGAGCACCGGGCGCAGCGCGTAGTCCACGGCCAGCACGTGGGCCGTGGACCCGCCGGTGGCCAGCGGCAGCACGGTCTTGCCCGCCAGGGCGTACTGGGGCAGGACGTCCAGCAGGGTCTTCAGCAGCCCCGAGTACGCGGGAACGCGGGAGCGGCCGGGCACCCGTGGCTCCGGGTGCGGCCGCGACGGGCGCGAGGGTCTAACGGTGGCGAGCGGTCAGCCACGACACAGCGAACCGGACACCCTCAGCAGGTCGACGTGCCGCCGACGGGTGAGCCTCCAGCGCTGTTCCATGCCCGCCATGCGAACACGCGCCGTCAGAGCCGGTCAAGGTTGATCTCATCGGGTGAACACGCCGGTGACCATGCGGCGAAAGCATCCGACAACTGCATCAAATCTGCTACAAGCGGGCCGCGGGCCACCCCGGCGGCACTGGCGGCCACTGGTTTCGGGCATCCTTCACCCCATGAACACGTGGCAGGAAGACCGCCCGAGCGGCGGCGGCAGCTCGTACGGTCGGGGCGACGGCGCCGGATCCTACGGTCCGGGCGGCGGCGCGGCCGCCGAGCCGCCGCTGCCGCCATCGCTCAACCCGCGCGGACCGGGCGCGCAGCGCCGTCCGCAGGGCGGCTACGGCGCGCAGCCCGGGTATCCGCCACGGCCCGGCGCCGCGCCGCAGGGCATGGGCATCCCCGCGCAGCCGGCCCCGGGCGCCGTGCCGCCGGGGCCGGTACCCCCCGGTGCGGTACCGCCGGGTGCCGTCCCGCCGCCGGCGAGACCGGCGGCCGGGGGTACGGCGAACCCGCGCTGGCCGCGCCGCCGGAAGATCAAGGTGGCCGCGCTGGCGGTGGCCGGCGCGCTGCTGGTGACCGGTGTCGGCACCTACTTCTGGGCCGACGCCAAGCTCAACCACGAGAACACCCTGGCCTCGTACCCGGGCCGCCCGCCCGCCGGGAAGGGCACCAACTGGCTGATCGTCGGTTCCGACAGCCGCGACGGGCTCACCGACGCGCAGAAGGACGCGATGCACACCGGTACCGACACCGGCAAGCGCAGCGACTCGATGATGATCCTGCACATCGGGGACCACGGGAACACCCTGATGAGCGTTCCGCGCGACTCCTGGGTGCCGATCCCGCAGCACCTGAACACCAACGGGAACGGCAAGACCATCCCCGCCACCACCTCGAAGATCAACTCGGCCTTCAACAACGGTGGCGGCCCGCTGCTGGTGCAGACGATCGAGTCCAACACCGGCATCCACATCGACCACTACGCCGAGATCGGCTTCGCCGGCTTCGTCGGCATCGTGGACTCGGTCGGCGGTGTGAACATGTGCGTCGACAAGGACATCTCCGACCAGGACTCCGGCCTCAACCTCAAGGCCGGCTGCCACACCCTGAACGGCACCCAGTCGCTGGCCTTCGTCCGGCAGCGGCACCAGATGGCCGACCAGGACCTGGGCCGGATGCGCAACCAGCAGAAGTTCCTCTCCGCACTGGCCAAGCAGGCCGCTTCCCCGGCCACCCTGCTCAACCCGTTCACGTTCTACCCGCTGGTCAGCTCGGGCCTGGGCACCCTGATCGTGGACAACGACACCGGTCTGACCGACCTGGGCTCGTTCTTCCTGGCCATGAAGGGCATCTCGGGCGGCAGCGGCAAGACCGTCACCGTGCCGATCGGCAACCCCAACTTCCGCGCGCCGGACGGGGAGTCGGCGCTGAAGTGGGATCCGGTGAAGTCCAAGGAGGTCTTCGACGCCTTCAAGAACGACACCCCGGTCCCGGACGTGAAGTAGCAACTCGGGGGCGCGAAGCAGCGACTCCGGGCGTGAAGCAGCGCGAAGGGCCCCGCCGGTGACCGGCGGGGCCCTTCGACCTCCCTGCCGTTACGGCAGGTTGCGCACCACGATGCGCCGGAGTCAGCGCCCCCACAGAGCCACAGGGCTGAGGGCCGGGACACGGCTTCCCCTTCGGCGCCGGAGCCCGCTCCTTGCACCTGAAGCAGAATCCCCGGTCACTCTCGGGGTGTTCGCACAGCGGGCAGTCCACCGGGCTCCTGGACATCCCGTCCGGCGGGCACGGCAGCGGCTTGCCCGGCGGGCGCGGGGCAGCCCGCGGCGTGGCGCGGGTCACGTGCGCACGGCCTGCCCGACGTGGCCCGGGTCACGTGCGCGGGGCCGCCGACCCCGGCGGGTGAGAAGGGTCACCCCCGCCGGGCTGCCCGGACGGGCAGGGGCGGGCCGGCCCGGTATGACTGGGCAAACGCCGTGTCGACACGGTCCGAGGGCCCGTCCGCTTCGGGACCTTGGTCATGAATTCGGCTGACCTTTGGCCTCGTGGCGACCCGTCCGTACCCGGGCAACCGTGGACGGTCGCCCGGCGTGCCCGGGCGACGGCGCCGCCCGACCAGCGGTGCCGTGCCCTGTCGTCTACCCGGCGCACGACGTGCGAAGGCACCGCCGTACGCTCCGGAGGACCCGAATCACATGTCCAAGACCATCGACAACGCCCCGTATACCGCCTTCCACCGCAGGTTGGCCCTCGCCTGTTCCGGCGGGCCGCTGCTCGACGGCTACATCCTGAGCATCGTCGGCGTCGCCCTGACCGGGATGCGCCCCGACCTCGGCCTGTCAACCGCGGACGTCAGCCTGATCGGCGCCGCCGCACTGGTCGGAATGTTCGTCGGCGGCGCGCTCTTCGGCGTGCTGACCGACCGGATCGGGCGGGAGGTGATGTACACCGCCGACCTGCTCGTCATGGTGGTCTGCTCGGTGCTCTCCTTCTGGGTGGACGCGGTGTGGGCGATTGCCCTGCTGCGCTTCGTGCTGGGCATGGCCGTGGCCGCCGACTACCCCATCGCGACCTCCCTGCTCGCCGAGTGGCTGCCGGTGCGGCACCGCGGCCGGCTGCTCGGCCAGCAGATCGTCGCCTGGTACGCAGGCTCCGTCCTCGCCTACGTGACGGGCTACGCGTTCCTGCGGCTGGCCGGGCCCGGCAGCTGGCGGTGGATGCTGGCCAGTTCCGCGGTGCTCTGCCTCGTCTTCCTGGTGATCCGCCGCGGCTCGCCGGAGTCGCCGCGCTGGCTCGCCGCCCACGGGCGGGTCGGTGACGCCGTGCGCGTGGTCGAACAGCACCTCGGGGTCCGGGTGAACGGCCGGGAGCTGATGCCCGATCCCGCCGAGGCCGGCCGACCCGGCGGGCTGCGCCTGCTGATGACCCCGCCCTACCGACGCCGCACCCTCTTCTGCGGGCTGTTCTTCCTCTGCCAGGTCGGCCCGCTCTTCGCGATGCTCACCTTCGGGCCGCAGATCCTCTCCTCGTTCGGCATGCCCGGCGGCACGGTGGCGGAGACCCTCGGCACCGGGCTGATCAGCCTCGTCTTCCTGCTCGGCTGCTACCCGGCGCTGCGCCTGATCGACACCTGGGGCCGGCGCCCCGTGATCATCTGGTCGTTCGCCCTGATGACCGTCCCGCTCGCCCTGCTGGGGATCTGGCCCGCCGCTCCCGCCGCCGTCGCCCTCCTCGCCCTGTGCGCGTACGCCTTCCTGTGCGGCGGCCCGAACGTGCTCGACTGGACCTACCCCAACGAGCTCTTCCCCACCGAGATCCGGGCGACCGCCGTCGGCGTGGCCACCTCGGTCAGCCGGATCGGCGCGGCCGTCGGCACCTTCCTGCTGCCGCTCTCGCTGACCGGGCTCGGCACCGGCCCGACCATGCTCATCGCCGCCGGGACCACCGCCCTCGGCCTGCTGGTCTGTGTGCTGTGGGCCGAGGAGACCCGCGGCACCGCACTGGGCGCCTCGCCGGCCGTCACCGCGGAGCCGACCGCTGTGACGCAGCGCGTCCCGCAGCCGACGCGCTGACGCCCGGCGCGGACGACCCCGCCGAGAGGGTCGAGGTCGCCTGAGTGACGCCATGCGAACGGCCCCCGGCAGCATGCCGGGGGCCGTGCTGTTTGTGCAGGTCAGTGGCCGTTTTCAGACCGGTTCCAGCCCAGGATTTCCCCGGCATGACGCCCGGGAACGGCCCCGGAACGGGCCCGGGCGGACCGAACCCGAAGGCGGCCTCCACCGCCCCTCAGATGGCTTCTGACCCGTGAAGACCGCCTTACGGCAGGTTGCGCGCCATGACGATGCGCTGCACCTGGTTGGTGCCCTCGTAGATCTGGGTGCTCTACGACAAACAGGGCTCTGACCTGGGAAGATGCCCCCTCTGAAGGGGCGCCCCCAGGATTTCCCCATGATCATCTTCTCTGTCGATGTGAGGCCAAGCCTTCCCCCTGGCAACAGAGACGCCCCGCCCATGCGCCACGGGGGACGACGCACGGACGGGGCGGTTTCGGGGCGTTGTTCAGCGGGGGATGGGGACGACGAATCCTCGCGCCGGACCGGTTTTACGGGACATACCCGCGACGATCGCCAGCACCTCGTCGGTGATGTCCCGCCGGGCGGCGGGGTCAGTGCTGTCGTACACCCGCCATTGCCCGCTCGGGTTGTCCAGGTCTTCGGGGGAGACGATTCCTCGGATGCCTAGGCGCCGGAGTGTGCTGGCTACCCGCTGGGCTTCGTCCTCGTCCATGTATCCCGCCCTTCCGTGTTCGGTGGGGCTCAGGCTAGCTGGCTTCGCCGCCCCCGCCCCCGCCGTTGCAGTGGGAGGCGCAGTTTCCGGGGTTGATGGGTCCGCATCCGCCGGGGACGGGGGTGTGGGAGCACTGGGCGGCCACGGCCACCAGGGCGCGGGTAGGGCCGGTCCACAGTTCGCGGTCGGGGGTGTACCCGGCCTCTTCGATGAGGGCGGCGGTTCGGGCGAGCGCGTCGGAGTCGTGGCGCGCCGGGTCCGGGCGTTCGGGGTAGTGGTGGACGAACCCTCCAAGCTGGCTGCACAGTTCAGCGTACGGGCGGGTGTGGAGGATGAGCGCGTGCCACCCCTCGTCGACGACGTTGGACGGCGTGACGCGCACGGTGGGGAACGTGCTGGCGGTGACGACGAACTTCAACGCCTCGATCACGATGCGCTCGGCGATGTCGTCGGGCATGCCGGGGTTGTTGTCCGTCACCGTGGCGGTGACGCCCTCGAACGCTTCGGGGGTGAGTAGGGCGCGTACGTCGTGCATTCGTGCTCCCTAGTTCTGTTGGCTGGTCCCGCCAGCCCGTGTGGGACGGCGGATCTCGATGGTGGTGCTGACCCGTTCCGGTCGGACTTGCATGTACGCAACGCACGCCCGGGGCGGGGGTTTTGTGCCCGGCCCAACTCAGCGAGCAGGGCTCCAAATTGGGCCGGGATGCTCAATCGAGGTGAATCCAGTCACCCTGTTGAGCGCCCGCCGTCGGGGGTTCGGCGGGAGTCTGCGGATTGGGGTGCCCCACCACCCCGTTACGCGAACGGTTCATCCGGTGGTGGGGCGGGAGCCCGCTGTGCCGGGCGTGGCACGTCGATACAGCGGGAGTCAGTAGGCGGCACCTTCAGTGCCAGCAGAGGCACGCGCGGGTTGCTGATTAGCACTTCAGTTCAAGTCGCAGAGCCCAAGAGAATGACCACCAGAAGCACGATCACGCCCGCGACGGACACTGCGTAGGCCGATTGGCGGTTGAAGGACTCACGGCCCCCTTGCGGGCGCTGGGCCTTCTCGCGGTACTCCTCTTGGCCGGTCTCGAATTTCAGTTGGGCTCCTCGACCGCTTCGGGCCTCACAGGCGTGGCGTTCACCCCTCGCCACCCCCACGGGGGTTCTCGCATTCGGGGGCGTGCCGCTCCCGCAGGACGCGCACGTCAGCTAGGGCCGACTCGTCCACGCCTTCCGGGTCGCTGTACGCCCGGGCCGCCACGGCATCCAGCCGCTGACACGTTGGACACTCCGGCCGGGTTTCAGTCGGTCTCTCGGGAGCCTCAGGCTGCGTCACTGCTACCCCCAGGGAAGGAACGGCCCAGGATGGGAGCCAACGCACTGCCGTCAGCCTTGCCCTTGTCCGGACACCCCTCGCTGCCGCACTCGCAGAACGACCAGTCCTTGGGCGTGCCACGCCTAGTCAGCAACCGAGCGGCCTCCACCGGGTCGTAGTCGTCCAGCGGGTTACCGACTGACACTCGCTTGCGGCGCTCCGCCTTGTACTCGTCGAACGTCTTGGCCACAGCCCGGTACCTCCCTAGTTCAGCCCTCGCTTCCGGACGACTCGATGGTGTCTTGGCCGGTCGGACCGCCGCGACGTCGACAGGGCGTCAGTTAGGGGTCCTGACAAGGCGTCATTTAGGTGTCATTTGAGTTCGCTCAGCTCTATGTTGGGTCGCATGACGACGCCCAACGAGACCCTTCGGGCCGTACGGATCGGCCTGCGTCTCAGCCAAGACGAGTTCGCGAAGCGCCTGCGGGCGGCCGGGACCGAGCAAGGCGAGCCGAACGACGCCAGCAAGCGCCTTGTGCAGCGCTGGGAGTCCGGAGAGGTGGGATTCCCTCGCCCGGTGTACGTTCGCGCTCTCGAAGCCGTCACGAAGCTCTCTGTTGACCGCCTCGGATTTACGTCACCACAGCTCCCCCGCCGGGTGAGCATGGACGCTACGGGAGGGCACGACATGACCAGCGATGAACCCGGCGTGCCGGTAGAGGTAGCACCGGCACCGACAGGTGAGGACTTCTCCGGGGTGTGGCTCAGCCGATACGAGTTCTACAGCAGCAGCAGGGAGAACACGTACACCGGCCTGCACCACGTCGTACTGTCACACCGTGGAAACCGGATCACCGGCCAATCGCTCACTGGCGCCTCGTCCAACCCCGACTCTCCGCTGTCCTTCGATCTCACCGTTGATCGAAACATCGTCACTGGCTCCTGGGTGGAACAGACCGCGCAGGACGGCTACTACCAAGGGGCCCGATACCACGGAGCAATTCAGCTGCTGGTCGATCCCACGGGGCGTCGCATGGCGGGTAAGTGGGTTGGGTTCGGGAAAGAGTTCGACGTGAACACCGGGCCGTGGGAACTGCGGCTGTTGGACAAGTCCACTGCTGACGACGTGCTGAGCCGATACAGCGTGCCCCCTGAGGAGTGATCCGGCCACCCGGCCAGCAATGGGCCGGGCTCGCCGCGTCCGGCCTGCGCTGGCTCCGGTACCGCCTGGACTAGCCGCGTCCCGCAGGACGCGCCTTGTTAGCCTCAGGAAGAGGAGCGGGCATCATCATCTCAAACGATCATTGCCTAACCCGCCCCAACGGAGAAAGCCCCCGGCAGTAGCCGGGGGCTTTCTTTGATTCGTCGGTCAGAGCAGCGCGAGGAACGGGTTCCCAGTTGCGGCCGACTCGCGGCGGGGACGGGTGGGAGCGGGAACCAGGGGTGCCGGGGGAACGGGCTTGGCCGGGCGGTAGGTGTCCATGCGGACGACCGTGGCCGGAGTCTTCCGGGCAGGCTTGGGCTCAGGCCGGCCGCTGGGGGAAGCCTCGGTGTTCTCCGACTCGGTCAGGGTGTAGATGGTGGCGGGACGCCCAAGGCCGGAACGGTCGAGAGTGGCCTTCACCCCGGGCAGAGCCTTGACCTGATCCGCCGTCGCGCCCACGAATGGCAACAGCTCGGACGACCTGGCCTTTCCGCCCATCATGGCGATCCGGGCCTGGACCTTCTCCGCGAGACTGAGTGACTGGCGCTTACCGGACACCGCCCCCATTCGAGACGTGATGCTCTCCACGGTCTCCATGGCGTAGGTGACCAGCCGGGCCGCTGCTTCCAGATCCTCGCGGGTGATCTCGTGCCGCAGGTCGAACAGGGCGAACAGGGCCGCGATCCTACGTACTTGCTCGTTGCAGCGGGAGGCGAACGGCTTCAACTCGTCCGACTCGCGGGCCTTGATCAACAGGTCGTGCCGGAGGCTGTCGGCAACGTCGTAGGCGTCTTCCGAGAGGGTGACCGTTCCGGACCTCTGACCGTGACGCACGGCCCGGGCGAACGCCTCTCCGGCCTCGGAGATCAGGTACTCGGGCATCCGGTCACGCTCACTCAGCCACCGCACTTGAGTAACCGGAAGGATCAGCAGTCGGTTGTACGAGCCGCCATCACGCTCAGTAGCGGACATGCTGGCCCGGAACTCCTCCGGGGTGATGTGCCCCATGATCGACACTCGCGGGTCGTCCACCTGAACGGGTTCCTTGGCGCGAGACGTGGCAACCGTGGCACCGTCCCACAGATCCCGGAGCACCTGGGACAGGTTCGCCTGTCGCCTGCCCGCCCGCAGCACACGGGCGTACTCGGTGTCCACGATGAGCGCGTGCCCGTCGCGGTCGGCCACGGCCTGGATGAGCCCGGCCCCACCGGTCACACCGTTGATGACGTGACCGGCCATGAATGAACTGTTGGCGTCCTTCGCTACGTCGGACGCGAGTCCCCATGACTGCCCCTTGCCCTCTCCGGTACCACCACAGAGCAGGACGTGAAGCATGAGCGGCATGGAACCGGAGCCTCGCTGCACGCGGGTCTCAGGGAGCATGGCGGAGAACGCGCACAACAGGCCGCCCAGCAGCCCGACCGGGGACCATTCGACGTGGGGTTCCATGCCCGCTACGAGGGACCGGAGCCGGCCCGTGACCATGCTGCGGAAGTCGGGGGTGTCCATGCTGCCTGTCTCCTGAGGATGGCCCGTGAGGTCCTGGCGGTGCTCGACAAGGCTCCGCCCCGGTACCGGGCCCTGCTGTGGCTGATGGCCGGTTGCGGCCTCCGGATCGGCGAGGCCATGGCCGTCTCACGGGACCAGATCGACTTCAAGGCGGAGATGCTCCGGGTCGACTTCCAGATCGCCGAGGACGGCGAGACCGAGTCCGGCAAGAACAGCGCCATCCAGCGGCGGCACATCAAGGCGCGCGATGCCGAGGAACCCGGGCGGCTGGTCCCTCTGCCGCCGAACGTGGCCTTCGAGCTCCGGCGGCACATCAAGAACCACGGCATGTGGGGCCCTGAGCGGCTGCTGTTCCCGAACGTCTCCCGGACCGGATACCTGTACGCCTCGTACTTCTACCGGCAGATCTGGATGGCGGCTGCCCGCAGGCGGGGTGGAGTACTGCAAGCCCCATGCCATGCGGCACTACTACGGGTCGAGGCTGCTGTACGCCGGAGTCCCGGAGAACGATGTGGCGGACTGGATGGGCCACAGCAGCACAGATGTGCTGCGCGAGCACTACCACTACATCTTCGAGGGGGCCGAGCAGCGCGGGCGCGCGGCCATCGCGACGATGCTGACACCCGGCGCGGATGACCCCACCGGCGACTCCCCCACCGACAAGACCGAAGTCGCCTGACAGAAGCCCATGCGAACGGCCCCCGGCACGCTG
Source organism: Kitasatospora sp. NPDC001175 (assembly GCF_053598215.1). NCBI lineage: Bacteria > Bacillati > Actinomycetota > Actinomycetes > Kitasatosporales > Streptomycetaceae > Kitasatospora > Kitasatospora sp. NPDC001175. The sequence goes on from NZ_JBSFJU010000001.1 coordinate 44,284, forward strand.
CCGGGGGCCGTTCTGTTTGTGCAGGTCAGTAGCCGTTTTCAGCTCAGTGTCAGCCCAGGATTTCCCCAGCATGACGCCCAGGAACAGGCCGAAACGGGCCTGAGCGGACCGAAACCCAAAGGTGGCTCTCAGTACCCCTCAGATGGCCTATGACCTGCGGAAACCGCCTTACGGCAGGTTCCTCGCCATGACGATCCGCTGGACCTGGTTCGTTCCTTCATAAATCTGGGTGATCTTGGCGTCGCGCATCATCCGCTCGACCGGGTAGTCGCGGGTGTAGCCGTAGCCGCCGAGCAGCTGGACTGCGTCGGTGGTGATCTCCATGGCGACGTCCGAGGCGAAGCACTTGGCGGCGGCGCCGAAGAAGGTCAGGTCGGCGTCGAGCCGCTGGGACTTGGCGGCGGCGGCGTAGGTGAGCTGGCGGGCGGCCTCCAGCTTCATGGCCATGTCGGCCAGCATGAACTGGATGCCCTGGAACTCGGCGATGGCCTTGCCGAACTGCTTGCGCTCCTTGACGTAGCCCTTGGCGTAGTCGAGGGCGCCCTGGGCGATGCCGAGGGCCTGGGCCGCGATGGTGATGCGGGTGTGGTCCAGCGTCTTCATCGCGGTGGCGAAGCCGGTGCCCTCGGCGCCGATGATGCGGTCGGCGGGGATCCGGACGTTGTCCAGGTAGACCTCGCGGGTCGGCGAGCCCTTGATGCCGAGCTTCTTCTCCGGCGCGCCGAAGGAGACGCCCTCGTCGCCCTTCTCGACCACGAAGGCGGAGATGCCCTTGGAGCGCTTCTCGGGGTCGGTCACCGCCATGACGGTGTAGAACTCGGAGACGCCCGCGTTGGTGATCCAGCGCTTCACGCCGTTGAGCACCCAGAAGTCGCCGTCGCGCTCGGCGCGGGTCTTCATGCCGGCGGCGTCCGAACCGGCGTCCGGCTCGGAGAGGCAGTAGGAGAACATGCCCTCGCCGCGGGCCAGGGCACCCAGGTACTTCTGCTTGAGCTCCTCGGAGCCGGAGAGCTGGACCGGCAGCGAGCCCAGCTTGTTGACGGCCGGGATCAGCGAGGAGGAGGCGCAGACCCGGGCGACCTCCTCGATCACCAGCACGGTCGCCAGCGCGTCCGCGCCCTCGCCGCCGTACTCCGCGGGAACGTGGACCGCGTGCAGGTCGTTGGCCTGCAGCGCGTCCAGCGCCTCCTGCGGGAAACGGCCCTGCTCGTCCACCTCGGCCGCGTACGGGGCGATCTTCGCCTCGGCGAGCGAACGCACCGCTTCGCGGAGCATCTCATGCTCGTCGCTGAGCCGGAAGAGATCGAAGTCCGCCCCAGAGTTGCCCGCCATCTGCCTCGCCCCTTGACCGTGTTAGTTACCGTTAAGTAGCAGTATTGATCCTAATTCTAGGTTCGCTCCGTGCCTACCCCGTACGTGACGTCCGCGACACCCGCCGAGCGAGGTCAGCGGACGCTGTCCCCCAGCACGTCACTGGTGGTGCGGTGCTCGGCCAGGTACTGCACCATCCGGTCGTTGCGCATGGCCTCCCAGAGCGGGGCCGCCGCGTTCCGGTCCAGCTTCACGGCGGCCTGGCCGTCGATGGTCTCGAAGCCGCCGAACGGCGCGTTCATGAAGGTCACGTCGCCCACCCGGAGGTTGCGCATGCTCCAGGCGAGGTCGTAGAGGTCGCTGTTGCTCAGCTTGTCGTCCACGCTGACCACGTCGCCGACCGACTTCAGCAGGCCGCCGAGCCTGGTCGGGCTGGAGAGCGTGCCCGAGCTGAGGGTCTGCTTCATCAGGGCGCGCAGGAAGTTCTGCTGGCGCTTGGTGCGGTCCAGGTCGCCGCCCGGCAGTCCGTGGCGCTCGCGGACGTACTGGAGGGCGGTGTCGCCGTCCATGTGCTGGGTGCCGGCGTCCCAGTGGCGGGCGCCGCCGACCGCCTCGATGGTCTTGGGGATGGTGATGTCCACCCCGCCGACCGCGTCGGTCAGCGAGCGGAAGCCGTCCCAGTCGATCACCGCCAGGTGGTCGATCCGGATCCCGGTGAGGTCCTGCACGGTCTGGATCATCAGCGCCGGGCCGCCCCAGGAGTAGGCGGCGTTGATCTTCGCCTGGCCATGGCCCGGGATGTCCACCCAGGTGTCCCGGGCGATCGAGACCACCGAGACGCTCCGCCGGTCAGCCGCTATGTGCATCAGCATCATGGTGTCGCTGCGGGCCGCGCCCACCTTCCAGGCCGGGCCCTCGGCCTCGGCGCCGGTGGTCGGCACGTCGGAGCGGGCGTCCAGGCCGACCAGCAGGAAGGTCATCCCACTGTTGGGGACGGGCTTCGGCTGTGCGGACTCCGGGACGGTCGGGAAGGCGTCCGGGATTCGCTGCACCGAGGACGCGTAGTGGTTCGCCGTCCAGTAGAGCGCGCCGACCCCGCCGCCGAGCACCACCAGCAGCGCCACCAACGCCCAGATGAGCACCCGCCGGGTACGGCGCCCGCGCCCACCGTCGGCCCTCCCGGGCTCCGGCCCGTCGGACTCCGCGGCCGGCCGCTCGTCGAACAGGCTGAGGTGGGCGGGCTGGTCCGCAGCCGGGTCGTGCCGCGCGTCGTCCTTCGAATCCATGCCGGGCATTCTGCCTCCAGTCAGATGAGTTCCCGTCATCGGAACGGCAGTTCCAGCGGTCCGCAACCGCCCGGGAACAACATCGTTACCGAGCGGCAGCCACCGCCCCCGACCGCCGGGCACGGACCGCCGCCGAGTCCCTCCGGCCGCCGGATACCATCAACCCCTGCGGCCGGACGCAGACCCGCACGGTTCCGGCACAACCGACCCAAAAGGGGAAGCACGTGACCCTCCGCATCACGGTGATCGGCACCGGCTACCTCGGCGCGACGCACGCCGCCTGCATGGCGGAGCTCGGCTTCGAGGTGCTCGGCCTGGACATCGACCCGGAGAAGGTCGCCGCCCTGTCCGCCGGCCAGGTGCCGATGTACGAACCGGGGCTCGGCGAGCTGCTGCTCAAGCATGTTGCGGGGCAGGCGGGTTCGACCGGCAGGCTGCGCTTCACCACCTCGCCCGAGGAGGTCGCCGACTTCGGTGACGTGCACTTCATCTGCGTCAACACCCCTCAGAAGAAGGGCGAGTTCGCGGCCGACATGTCCTATGTGGACGCCGCCGTAGACTCCATCGCGCCGCACCTGACCCGGCCCACCCTGGTGGTCGGAAAGTCCACCGTCCCGGTCGGCAGCGCCGCCCGGCTGGCCGACCGGCTGGCCGAACTCGCCCCGGCCGGAGCCGATGCCGAACTCGCCTGGAACCCCGAGTTCCTGCGCGAGGGCTACGCCGTCGGCGACACCCTGCACCCCAACCGGCTGGTGGCGGGCGTGCGCAGCGAGCGGGCCGAGCGGCTGCTGCGCGAGGTGTACGCGACGCCGATCGCCGAGGGCGTGCCGTTCGTGGTCACCGACTTCCCGACCGCCGAGCTGGTCAAGGTCGCCGCCAACTCCTTCCTGGCCACCAAGATCTCCTTCATCAACGCGATGGCCGAGGTCTGCGAGAGCGCGGGCGCGGACGTGGTCCAGCTCAGCCAGGCGCTCGCCTACGACGACCGGATCGGCGCCAAGTTCCTCGGTGCCGGGCTCGGCTTCGGCGGCGGCTGCCTGCCCAAGGACATCCGCGCCTTCATGGCCCGCGCCGGGGAGCTGGGCGCCGACCAGGCGCTGACCTTCCTGCGGGAGGTGGACTCGATCAACATGCGCCGCCGCTCCCGGATGGTCGAGCTGGCCCGCGAGCAGTGCGGCGGCGGGTTCCTCGGCCGCCGGGTCGCCGTCCTCGGCGCCGCCTTCAAGCCCAACTCCGACGACATCCGGGACTCCCCCGCGCTCAACGTGGCCGGCCAGATCCAGCTCCAGGGCGCCCAGGTCACCGTCTACGACCCCAAGGCCATGGACAACGCCCGGAAGATGTTCCCCGGCCTGTCCTACGCGGCCTCCGCGCTGGAGGCCGTCGAGGGCGCGCACGTCGTGCTGCACCTCACCGAGTGGCAGGAGTTCCGCGAGCTGGACCCGGCAGGGGTGGGCGCCCTGGTCGCCGAACGGCGGCTGATCGACGGGCGGAACGTGCTGGACGCCGCGAAGTGGCGGGAGGCCGGGTGGACGTACCGGGCGATGGGGCGGCCGGGCGTCGAGTAGGAGACCGGGTGGACGGCGGCGGAATGCGTCGGGCCGTGCCGCCGTTGCTGCAGGGCATGACGTACGGAGACGAGGCGGTGGTCCGCCGGATCCTGCGGGAGGCCGGCGACACCTGGGCGGTGGTCGGGCTGTCCACCAACACCGCGCGGGCGGCCTACGGCGTGGCCCGGGTGCTGCAGAAGGCGGGCAAGCGGGTGGTGCCGGTGCACCCCGGGGCGGAGACGGTGCTCGGCGAGCAGGGCTACGCCTCGCTCGCCGAGGTCCCGTTCGGCATCGACGTGGTCGACGTGTTCGTGAACTCCGGCCTGGCCGGGGAGATCGCCGACCAGGCCGTCGCGGTGGGCGCCCGGGCCGTCTGGTTCCAGCTGGGCGTGGTCGACGAGGCGGCCTACGCGCGCACCACCTCAGCCGGGCTGGACATGGTGATGAACCGCTGCCCGGCGATCGAACTGCCGCTGCTGTAACGCCGGCTCGGGCGGTGCCGCCGGCGGCTCACGGCACCATCAGCCGGTCGGGAAGGCGATGTCGCAGACCGGGTCGGCCTCCTTGGCGCTGCCCCAGTCGGCGAAGTAGACCTCCCGGCCCGGCCCGGTGAGCGACACCTGTTCCCGCTCCGCCCAGGCGCAGATCGCGTCGTAGGCGGAGAGGATCTGCGGGTACTCGACCTGGGCCTTGGTGATCCGGGTGTAGACCTCGCGGTGGGCCGGTTCGATCCGGCCGGGCACGGTGAGGGCGCCCGTGTGGGAGGGATCGATCGGTACGCAGACCTCGACCGGACCGTCGTTGTCCTCGTTGACCTCGCCGTGGTACACCACGAACGGTGCCGCGACCACGCCGCCGTAGGCCTCGGCCGCCTCGGTCAGGCGGTCGGTGGCGGCCGGGATCCACTCCGGTAGGTCCTGGGGAGCGGCGTTGCGCCGCTCGGTGAGCACCAGCTGTTCGGGCACCTCGCGGTGCTGGATCTCGTACATGTCCAGAATCCCTTCGCATCCTGAGAGTTGGATGCGGAGGTGCACGGCGAGCTCCCGTTGGGCCGCGAGGCGGCGCTCGATGCCGTCCCAGTAGCGTGCCACCAGCGCGGCCCGCTCCCGGCCGGGGACGGCCAGCAGCTCGGCGACCTGTGCCAGGGGCATGTCCAGGCCGCGCAGCAGCACGATCAGCCTGGCGTCCGCCAGCCGGCTCTCACGGTAGTAGCGGTAGCCGGTGACCGGGTCGACCCGGTCGGGCGGCAGCACGCCCTGGCGGTCGTACAGCCGCAGGGCCTTCTGGGACAGGCGGGCCCGGCGTGCGAACACGCCGATGCTCAGCAGTGCGTCTTCCTCCACGCCGGACACGCTCCCGTCTGTCCCAGGGGCAGGGTCAAGCCGCCGGGCGAGGGCCCGGTCCCCCGCCCGCCGTCCCGCTCAGCCGTCGAGCTGGGCGATCGTGGCGATCGACGGCCCCCGGGTGGCCTGGAGGGTGGAGGCGACCGACTCCGCGTCGCGCAGGACGCGGACGGCGTTGTGCCAGGTCAGCTTGGAGATGTCGACCTGGGACCAGCCGCGGTGCAGGAGTTCGGCGATCAGGTTGGGGTAGCCGGAGACGTCGTCCAGGCCGGCAGGGAGGAAGGCGGTGCCGTCGAAGTCTCCGCCGATGCCGATGTGGTCGATGCCCGCGACCTCCCGCATGTGGTCGAGGTGGTCGGCGACGGTGGCCGGGGTGGCGACGGGGCGCGGGCGGGTGGCCTCGTACGCGTGCTGGACCTCCATGGCGGCGGGCGTGGTCTCCAGCGGGTGGAAGCCGTGGGCGCGCATGTTCTCGTCGGCGGCCCGGGTCCACGCGATGGCTTCGGGCAGGATGAACTTCGGTACGAAGGTGGCCATCGCCACGCCGCCGTTGGCGGGCAGCTGGGCGAGCACGTCGTCCGGGATGTTGCGCGGGTGGTCGCAGACCGCGCGGGCGGAGGAGTGCGAGAAGATCACCGGCGCCTCGCTGACCCGCAGGGCGTCCCGCATGGTGTCCGCGGAGACGTGCGAGAGGTCGACCAGCATGCCGAGCCGGTTCATCTCCCGGACCACCTCCTCACCGAACGCGGTCAGCCCGCCGGCCGCCGGCTCGTCGGTGGCGGAGTCCGCCCAGGGCACGTTGTCGTTGTGGGTGAGCGTCAGGTAGCGGACGCCCAGCCGGTGCAGGGCTCGCAGGGTGGCCAGTGAGCAGTTGATCGAGTGGCCGCCCTCGGCGCCCATCAGCGAGGCGATCCGGCCCTCGGTCCGGGCGGTCTCCAGGTCCTGCGCGGTGAGGGCGAGCCGCAGCCGGTCCGGGTAGCGCTCGGTCAGCGCGCGGACGAAGTCGATCTGCTCCAGGGTGGCGCTCACCGCCTGGTCGCCCGTGTAGCTGCTGGGCACGTACACCGACCAGAACTGCCCGCCGACCCCGCCCTCGGCCAGCCGGCCCAGGTCCGTGTGCAGCCGGGGGCTCTGGTCGCCGGCGAGGTCCAGCGCATCGAGGTCGTACCCGACCTGGGCGCGCATCGCCCAGGGCAGATCGTTGTGGCCGTCCACCACCGGGGTGTCGCGGAGGACGGCGCGGGCTCGGTCGAGCAGCTCAGGAGTCATGACATCTGTTCTATACCGGCCGGCGGCCCGAGAGGCAGTGGCACGGGCGCCGGGCGCCGTGGCGGGCCGTCAGCCGTCGCGATGACCGGACGTCGGGTGTCGGCCGGACCGGTGGATGATCGTTCGTGGCCCCGGGGAAGGGGCGGCAGGCACCCCTCTCACCTGCCGGGACGGTGGGTGCCCGGGGCTAGAGTTCTCTGGTGATCGCCCCGCCTGCCGGGCCGGAGTGGCGGTCAGTCACGCCTTTTCGAGGCCATGTGAGTCATCGCGCAACCCGATGACGAGTACCGGGGGAATCCATGTCGTATCCGCCACAGCCGCCCATACCCAACGCTCCGTACGGCCAGCAGCCTCCGCCGCAGTACGGCGCGCCGCAGCAGCCGCAGCAGTTCGGCGCACCCCCGCCGCCCCCACCCTACTTCCAGGGCGCTCCGGGCCAGGTGCCCATGGCGCCCCAGCCGCACTTCCAGGCCGCTGTGACCCCGCCGCGCAGAGGGGGCCGGAAGGTGCTCCTCACCGTTCTCGGCACCTTCTTCGGCCTGCTGGGGCTGTGTGTCGCCTTCGCGGTCTACCACGTCGCCACCCGCCCCGGCGTGACGCCGCTCACCCCGGGGCCCAACCCCTGGCAGAAGCTCGCCGACGGCATGACCACGGCGCTGGCCGCCAAGGACGAGGATGCCTTCCTCAAGCCCTTCAAGGGTGACGACGTGAAGGAGAAGGAGCGAAAGGTCTTCCGCAACCTCGTCAAGATCCCTTGGGAGAAGGCGAGTTGGGAGACCGAATTCGCCGCTCCGCTGAACGGCGACATGATGGTCACCTTCGTGCACCAGGTGAAGGGCGTCGACGCCAAGCCGGTGCCCGAGGTCTACAACTGGCGGGTCGAGCCGGGCCAGGGCGCGCCGGTGATCACCGCTGTCGGCGGTGAGAAGGACATCCACGGCAACACCTCCAACACCAGCTACTACCCGGCCCCCTGGGACTTCTACGACGAACTGGACGTCCAGAACCGCGACAACCTCGTCGCGGTCGCGGACAAGGGCCAGGCCGGCGAGTTGGACCGGGACGTCGACGTCCTGGCCCAGGCCGCCAAGGACGACCTGGACGCCTGGCGCAAGTCCGCGCCCACCCTCCCGACCGGCCGTCAGACCGCCCCCGGTTTCTTCGTCGTGCTGGAGAAGAACCGCGACGTCTACAACAAGCTCTACGCGGGCGACGGCCGGAAGAACGACAGCCTGGAGGCCGGCGTCAACATGTCCATCCCCGCCTACGACTCCAAGGACTCCAAGGAGAGGGACTCGGGCGGCTCCCGGATCGTCATGGACACCTCGGAGAGCCGGTTCACCTCCTCCGCGTGGAAGGAGGGCGTCAGCGAGATCGGCCGGCACGAGATGGGCCACGCCATCGTCGCACCGCTCAGCACCGAGCAGGTCCTCGTCCAGGGGCTCCAGGACACCCAGATGTGGGTCATCGAGGGCTTCGCCGAGTACATGGCCTTCCGCGGCAAGGACGACCGCGCCCGCGCCGACCTCAGGGCCTCACTCCAGGGCTACAACTTCGACGGCAAGCTCCCGGAGAGCCTCGACTTCTACTCCAGCCAGGCCCGGGCGCGTTCCGCGCACTACGCTCTCGGCGCCTCGGCCCTCCAGTACATGGGCCAGAAGTACGGCGAGGCCAAGGTGTTCGCCTTCGTCGCGGCCCACTACGCCAACCCGAAGCAGTACCAGCAGCAGATCACCGATGCCACCGGGCTCCCGCTGCAGCAGTTCGAGAGCGACTGGGCGGCCCACGTGCGCGACGCCGTACCGGGCGCCAGGTAGGACCGGGGGACGCGGGGAACCGGGCACCGCACGGTTCCCCGCCCCGCCCCCGGGGACTTGACCGGGGGCGGGGCGGCAGCGGGCCGGAGGTGTCAGCCGGTGAAGCCGAAGGAGGTGGAGCCGGCCACCTTGGCGCGCAGCTTCTTGCCCTTCTCGGTGGCCTGGTTGTTCAGCTCGGCCTGGAACTCGACCATCTTCTCGGCCAGTTCACGGTCGAAGGCGGCGAGCATCCGGACCGCCAGCAGCCCGGCGTTGCGGGCTCCCGCGACCGAGACGGTGGCCACCGGCACCCCGGCCGGCATCTGGACGATCGACAGCAGGCTGTCCATGCCGTCCAGGTAGCGCAGCGGCACCGGGACGCCGATCACCGGCAGCGGCGTCACCGAGGCCAGCATGCCCGGCAGATGGGCCGCGCCGCCGGCACCGGCGATGATCGCCTTGAGCCCGCGCCGGTGGGCGTTCTCACCGTACGCGACCATCTCGCGCGGCATCCGGTGGGCCGAGACGACGTCCACCTCGTAGGGGATCTCGAACTCGTCGAGGGCCTGGGCGGCGGCCTCCATCACGGGCCAGTCGGAGTCCGAGCCCATGACGATGCCGACAACCGGGTTGCTGCTGTTGCTCATTCGGTGATGGTCCCTCGCAGGTAGGCGGCCGCGTGGCGGGCGCGCTCGCGAACGTCGTCGAGGTCGTCCCCGAAGACGTTGACGTGTCCGACCTTGCGGCCGGGCTTGACGTCCTTGCCGTACATGTGGATCCGCAGGCCCGGGTCGCGGGCCATGCAGTGCAGGAAGGCGTGGTACATGTCCGGGTAGTCGCCACCGAGGACGTTCACCATGACGGTCCACCTGGCGCGCGGGCGCGGGTCGCCCAGCGGCAGGTCGAGGACGGCGCGCAGGTGGTTCTCGAACTGCGAGGTGACGGCACCGTCCATGGACCAGTGGCCGGAGTTGTGCGGGCGCATGGCCAGCTCGTTGACCAGGATGCGGCCGTCGCCGGCCTGGAACAGCTCGACCGCGAGGTGGCCGGTGATGTCCAGCTCGCCCGCGATCCGCAGGGCCAACGCCTGGGCCTCGGCGGCGAGTTCGGGGTCGAGACCGGGTGCCGGTGCGATCACCTCGGCGCAGACGCCGTTCTCCTGGATGCTCTCCACCACCGGATAGGCGACCGCCTGGCCGCTGGGCGAGCGGACGACGTTCGCGGCCAGCTCGCGGACGAAGTCGACCTTCTCCTCGGCCAGTACGGGCACCCCGGCCAGGAACGGCGCGGCCGCCTCCTGCTCGTCGTCGACCACCCAGACGCCCTTGCCGTCGTAGCCGCCGCGCACGGTCTTCAGCACGACCGGGTAGCCGGAGCCCTCGTTTGCGAAGGCGGTGACGTCGGCCGGGTCGGCGACCAGCCGGTGCCGGGGACAGGGAACGCCGATCGAGTCCAGCCTGGCCCGCATCACGCCCTTGTCCTGGGCGTTGACCAGCGCGTCCGGGCCAGGCCGTACCGCGATGCCGTCGGCTTCCAGGGCCCGCAGGTGCTCGGTGGGCACGTGCTCGTGGTCGAAGGTGATCACGTCGCAGCCGGCCGCGAAGCGGCGCAGCGTGTCCAGGTCGCGGTAGTCGCCGAGCACGACGTCCGAGACGACCTGGGCGGCGGAGTCCTGCGGGGTGTCGGCGAGGAGCCGGAATCGGATCCCCAGTGGGATGCCCGCCTCATGTGCCATGCGGGCCAGCTGCCCGCCACCGATCATGCCGACCACTGGAAAATTCACCTTGCCCGCGAAAGTCACGCTGCCCAGGATATCCGGGCCGGTCAAGGACGGTGCATCCGCTTGAACGACGCGTGAACGCGGTGGCCGGAACCGGCCGGGGAGTGGCTCTCGGCGCCGGTGGGCCTGGTGGGAACGAGTAGCCTGGGGGGCCGGGCCCCGAGAACTATCCGATCTTGTACACGGGGGTCCGGTCGCGCTGCGCCCTGGCGAGCGCTCACCACCCCGTACGCGCGCACAGGAGACTGCCGGGTATGACCGCGACCACCAGCACCGGGCCTTCGCTGATCCAGCGGCTGCGCGGACTCTCGGGCGAAGTGATCAAGTTCGGGATCGTCGGCGCGGCCGGCGTGGTGGTCAACGCCGTGGTCTTCTGGGTCTGCCTCCAGGGCGAGGGCCTGATCCACTCGTTCGCGGGTTTCATCGCCACCGCCGTCGCGATCGGGACCAACTACCTCGGCTACCGGTACTGGCTGTACCGCGACCGCGACGCGGCCTCCCGCAAGCGGGAGATCACGCTCTTCCTGATCTTCAGCGGGATCGGGATGCTGATCGAGAACGGCATCCTGGCCTTCTCGGTGCACGTGCTGCACTACACCTCGTCCGGCAGCCAGCTGATCGCCAAGAACGTGGTCGGCCTGGCGGCGGGCACGGTGTTCCGCTTCTTCTCCTACCGCACCTGGGTGTTCAAGGCGATGCCCGAGCTGGCGGAGCCGCAGGTGGTGGACGAAGCCGAGCGGTTGCTGGCGGCCGAGCAGCCGCAGTACGCGAAGTAGCGGCAGCGGGACGGTCGCTGGGCTCCGCCCGGGGCCGCCGCCCCCGGGGGAAGCTTCGCCGGACAGGCCCTAGCGGACGCCGGCGCGGCTCAGGAAGAGGGCGAACACCGGAGGTTTGAGCGAGAGCAGCTCCAGCCGGCCGCCGTCGGCCTCGGCCAGGTCACGGGCCACGGCAAGACCGATACCGGTGGAGTTGCGGCCGCTGACGGCACGTTCGAAGACCCGGTTGCCGAGCTCCGGCGGCACTCCCGGGCCCTCGTCCTGGACCTCGGCCACGATCGAGTTCCCGGACGGACGCACCCTGAGCGTGATGGCCCCGGCGCCGTGCATCAGGGAGTTCTCGATCAATGTGGCCAGGATCTGGGCGACCGTGCCCGGGGTTCCGATCACCGAGACGCTCCTGAGGCCCTCGATCCGCAGGCTGCGCCCGGTCTCGCGGAGCGAGGGGCCCCACTCCTCGATCTGCTGCTTGATGACGTCGTCCAGGTCGAAGACCACGGCGGTCGGGCTGTGCGGGTCGCGCTGGTTGGTGAGCAGCCGCTGCACCACGTCGGTGAGCCGCTCGACCTGCTGGAGCGCGATCGTCGCCTCCTCCCGGACGGTGTTCGGCTCCTCGGCCAGGGCGGTGATCTCCTCGAGGCGCATGGAGAGCGCGGTGAGCGGGGTGCGCAGCTGGTGCGAGGCGTCGGCGGCCAGACGCCGTTCCGCCGTGAGCATCCGGGCGATCCGCTCCGCGCTGGTGTCCAGCACCTCGGCGACCCGGTCGAGTTCGGGCACCCCGTAGCGACGGTCGCGCGGGCGGGGGTCGCCGGAGCCGAGGCGTTCGGCGGTCTCCGCGAGGTCGGTGAGCGGCCTGGCGAGCCGCTTGGCCTGCCACACCGCGAGCGCGACCGCCGCCTGGACCGCCAGCAGGGCCACCAGGCCGAGCAGCAGCAGCATGTTGCCGATCTCGCGGTCCACGTCGGTCCTGGACTGGACGACGGTGACCACCTCCCCGCTCAGCCCCTGCTCGGTGGCGGTGAGGGCGGGGCCGGTGACCGGGCGGCCGACAGCGATCAGCGGCTGGCCCGGGATGTCGACCGTGACGAAACTGCCGTCGGTGACCTGGGCGGCGAACTTCTCCCCGGTGACCGGCTCGCCCGCGGCCAGCCGGCTCTCCACCAGGCCGAGCACGCGGACGGCCGCCGCGTCGACCCGGTCGTTCGCGGCGTTGACGATGCTCTGCTTCTCGATCAGCGCGAGCGGGACACAGAACACCGCCACCACCACCAGGACCACGCCCAGCAGCGAGTTGATCATTCTGCGCTTCACGCCGGGATGCCCTCTGGTCGGTTCACTTGTGCGGTCTGGGGTCGGGGGCGGTCCTTCCCGAAGGCTCGGTCCTCCCCGAAGGCGGGGTCAGTTCTTCTCGAAGCGGAAGCCGACGCCGCGCACCGTGGCGATGTAGCGGGGGTTGGCCGCGTCGTCGCCGAGCTTCTTGCGCAGCCAGGAGATGTGCATGTCCAGGGTCTTGGTGGAGGTCCACCAAGTGGTGTCCCAGACCTGGCGCATGATCTCCTCGCGGGTCACCACCCGGCCGGCGTCCCGGACCAGCACCCGGAGCAGCTCGAACTCCTTGGCGGAGAGGGTCAGCTCCTCGTCGCCGAGCCAGGCGCGGTGCGACTCGATGTCGATCTTCACGCCGTGCGCGCCGGTGGTGAGCTGGTCCACGTTGCCGCGCCGCAGCAGCGCCCGGACCCGGGCGAGCAGCTCGGCCAGCCGGAAGGGCTTGGTGACGTAGTCGTCCGCGCCGGCGTCCAGGCCGACGACGGTGTCCACCTCGTCGGCGCGCGCGGTCAGCACCAGCACCGGGCAGCTGCGGCCGTCGGCGCGCAGCCGCCGGCAGACTTCAAGGCCGTCCATCTCGGGCAGGCCGAGATCGAGGACGACGAGGTCGACCTCCTCGGTCAGGGCGGCGCCGAGCGCGGACGGGCCGTCCTCGCGAACGAGGACCTCGTAACCCTCGCGGCGCAGCGCGCGGGCCAGCGGTTCGGAGATTGCCGGGTCGTCCTCGGCCAGCAGCACACAGGTCATGGGGCGATGGTAGTCGGCTTGGCGGCCCGCGATCAGGCCCCCCGGAGTGCGGATTCTCCTCGGACGGCGCAATCCCGTCCGGTCCTGCCCGGCTCACCGGACGCCGGATCCCGACGTGATCTCTCACCGACGGCGGGCTCGGGAGGGCGAATGGGGGGCAGCACAGCCGAGTTGCGGGGCGGACGAGGTCCCGGTCGGCTCCCCGCGCCGGGCGCACCGCGCTGATCCGCGTGCCGGCCGTCCTGGGCGGCTGGGTGTCGGACCGCCTCTGCGGCGCCCGCCGGGCGGTGCTGGCCGGCGCGCTGACCACCATGACCGGGAAGCCGAACGTCTCGACGATCGCCGGCCGGCTGGCTCCGGCGAAGTGCGGCAGCCAGATGCCGGGTACGCGGTTCCTCTCGATGGCGACCGGGGACGCGTGGCCGGCTGGACGACACGGCTGCGGCGGCTGGTCGGTGGGTCCCCGTACTTCTGGCTCCAGGGCGCGCCGGCGGCGCTCGCCGGGGCCGTGTTCCTGCTGGCGGCGGGCCGGATCCGACGACTGACGGGCGCTGTGAGGTAGTTCACAGAGCGTGATTGTTATCAATCGTTGCCATGCCCCCCTTCAACCCGAAGGTCGCTCGGGGATGGCCAAAAATCCTCCCGCATAAACCTGCGGTTCGAAGGAATAGTCACCGACTTGCCATGGAACTCGTCAGTCAAGTGCCTTGATCCTTTACTTGGGCAATACGCTCATAGCCCGTTTTGTCCTCCGATTGAGAGGAATACCGCCACGTACAGTGGCCTGGTACCCGTTCGCCCCAACCCCCCTCATGGGCGAACGCTTCAGGCAAGGAACCACTTACCTATGGCGTCTACGACCGTGGCTGCCGACCTCCAGTCGGCTCCCTCCAGCGGCAAGACCTTCCTCGGGCACCCCCGGGGCCTCGCCACGCTCTTCATGAGCGAGATGTGGGAGCGCTTCAGCTACTACGGCATGCGTGCCCTGCTGGTGCTCTACATGACCGCCTCCGTGGCCGAGGGCGGCCTCGGAATGAAGGTGGCCATCGCCAGCGCGGTGTACAGCGTGTACACGGCCATGGTCTACCTGCTGGCCCTGCCCGGCGGCTGGATCGCTGACCGCTTCCTCGGTGCGCGCAAGACCGTCGCGGTCGGCGGCACGATCATCATGATCGGCCACTTCCTGCTGGCCGTCCCGGCCTCCGTGTCGTTCTTCGTCGGCCTGGCCTTCATCGCCATCGGCTCCGGTCTGCTCAAGGCCAACATCTCCACGATGGTCGGCCACCTGTACGACGGCCCGAACGACCCCCGCCGCGACGGTGGCTTCACCGTCTTCTACATGGGCATCAACCTCGGTGCCTTCGCGGCCCCGCTGGTCATCGGCACCGTCGGCCAGAGCGTCAACTGGCACCTGGGCTTCGCCCTCGCCGGTGTCGGCATGGCCCTGGGTCTGGGCCAGTTCCTGCTGGGCACCCGCCACCTGAGCGCCAAGAGCGACGTGGTGACCTCGCCGATCTCCGCCGAGGAGAAGAGCGCGATCTTCCGCAAGGCCGGCATGTGGCTGGCCGCGGCCGTGGTCTTCTACGGCGTCGTCGTGGCGACCGGCTCCTTCACCATCGACTGGGCGGTCTGGCCGCTGTCGATCGCCGGCATCGCGATCCCGGTGTTCGTCTTCGCCAAGGTGAAGAAGGACCAGGACCTCAACTCGGACGAGCAGTCCAAGATGAGCGGCTACATCTGGTTCTTCATCGCCGCCGCCGTGTTCTGGATGATCTACGACCAGTCCGGCTCGACGCTGAACGTCTTCGCCGACAAGAACACCGCCTCGGACCTGTTCGGGATCAACTTCCCGTCCAGCTGGTTCCAGTCGCTGAACCCGCTCTACATCATGGCGCTGGCCCCGGTCTTCGCCTGGCTCTGGGTCTGGCTGTCCAAGCGCGGCAAGAACCCCAGCACCACCATGAAGTTCGCCATCGGTCTGCTGATGATCGGCGCCTCCTTCCTGGTGATGATGATGGCGATGGCCGCCGCCTCCGGTGGCGTCAAGGTCACCCCGCTGTGGCTGGCCATGGTCTACCTGATCCAGACCGTCGGTGAGCTGACCCTCTCCCCGGTCGGCCTCTCGGTCACCACCAAGCTGGCCCCGACCAAGTACGCCAGCCAGATGATGGGTGTCTGGTTCCTCGCCGTCACCGCCGGTGACTGCGTGGCCGCCATCTTCCAGCTGGTCCTCGGCGACGCCGCCGTCGGCAGCACCTGGTACTTCGCGGTCCAGGGCGTGATGGCCCTCATCGCCGGTGTCGCCCTGACGATGTACCGCAAGAAGGTCGTCGCCCTGATGGGTGACGTGCACTGACGCACCGCTGATCCCCACCGGCGAAGGGTCGGTACCCCCACGGGTACCGGCCCTTCGCCGCTTTGGCTCAGACCATCCGCACGCCCGCGCGCCAGACCGCCGCCGTGAGCGGCACGCCGGGACGGTAGGCCAGGTGCACGTGCGAGGGGGCGTCGAGCAGCTGCAGGTCGGCCCGGGCTCCCACGGTGATGCCGCCGACGTCGGTGCGCCGCAGCGCCCGGGCGCCGCCGGCGGTCGCGGCGTACACGGCCTCGTCCGGGGTCATGCCCATCTCGCGGACGGCCACCGCGATGCAGAAGGCCATCGAGCTGGTGAAGCTGGAGCCCGGGTTGCAGTCCGTGGACAGCGCGACGGTGGCGCCCGCATCCAGCAGCCGGCGCGCGTCGGGGTACTTCGCGCGGGTGGAGAACTCCGCGCCGGGGAGCAGGGTGGCCACGGTGTCCGACTCCGCCAGCGCGGCCACGTCGGCGTCGGAGAGATGGGTGCAGTGGTCGGCCGAGGCCGCGCCGAGCTCCACGGCCAGCTGCACCCCGGGCCCGTGGGACAGCTGGTTGGCGTGCACCCGGGGGATCAGTCCGCGCTCGGCCCCGGCGGTGAGGACGGCCCGGGCCTGGTCCCCGTCGAAGGCGCCCTGCTCGCAGAAGACGTCCACCCAGCGGGCGTGCGGAGCGCAGGCGTCCAACATCTCGCCGGTCACCAGCTCCACGTAGGCCGCCGGGTCGTCGGCGAACTCGGGGGCCACCACATGGGCGCCCAGGTAGGTGGTCTCGGGGGTGTGCGAGGCGGCGATCCGCAGCGCGCGTGCCTCGTCGGCGACCGTGAGGCCGTAGCCGGACTTGCACTCCACGGTGGTGGTGCCCTGGCGGAGCGCCTCGTTCAGGAAGCGGACCAGGTTGGCGTCCAGCTCCTCGTCGCTCGCGGCGCGGGTGGCGGCGACGGTGGTCCGGATGCCGCCCGCGCTGTAGGACTGGCCGGACATCCGGGCGTTGAACTCGGCGGTACGGTCACCGGCGAAGACCAGGTGCGCGTGCGAGTCCACGAAGCCCGGCAGTAGCGCCCGGCCGCCCGCCTCGTACCGCTCGTCGGCGGCGGGCGCCGAGGCCGCCGGGCCGACCCACGCCACCCGCCCGGCCTCGACCAGCACGGCGGCGTCCTCCAGCAGGCCCAGCGGGCCGGTGCCGTGCGCGGGGTCGTTGGTGACCAGACTGCCGACATCGGTGATCAGGAGAGTGCTCAAGGGAAGCCTTTCGGGGGGTTTCGGGGCGCGGAAGGTGCACCACCGGGGGCGCTGCGACTTCCCGCGCCCGTGGCCGCGAACCGTCCGCGCGCCTGGCAGGACTCAGGACTGCAGTGCGGCGATGGAGTCGCGCAGCGCCGCCGGAACGTCCGCGACCAGCTGGTGCACCCCGTCGCGGACGATCTGCCGGCCGCCCACCACCACGTGCCGGACGTCGGCGGCCGAGGCCGCGAAGACGGCCGTCTCGGCACCGAGCGCGGGGGCGGGCCCGGCGGTGCGTACCGAGTCCAGCGCGACCACGGCGAGGTCCGCCAGCGCACCGGCCTCGATCCGGCCCGCCTCGGGCCAGCCGAGCGAGGCGTGGCCGTCCTCGGTGCCGGCCCGCAGCAGGGCGCCGGCCGTCCAGTGGCCCCGGGTGCGGCTGTGCAGGCGCTCGTTCAGCTCCAGCGCCCGGGCCTCCTCGAACGGGTCGATGACGGCGTGGCTGTCGCTGCCCAGGGTGATCGGGCAGCCGCCGCTGGCCAGCCGCCGGGCCGGTCCGATGCCGTCCGCGAGGTCGCGTTCGGTGGTCGGGCACATGCAGATGTTGGTCGAGGAGTCGGTGAGCAGCCGGATGTCCTCGTCGGTGAGGTGGGTGGCGTGCACGGCCGAGGTGCGCGGGCCGAGGACGCCGTGGTCGGCGAGCAGCCGGGTCGGGGTGACGCCGTGGGCGGTGAGGCAGGCGTCGTTCTCGGCGGTCTGCTCGGAGAGGTGGACGTGCAGCGGTGCCCTGCGCATCGCCGCCCAGTGCGCGACGGTGGCCAGCTGGTCGGCCGGGACGGCCCGGACCGAGTGGATGGCCGCGCCGATCCTGGCGTGCCCGCGCTCCTTGAGCTCGCCGGCCCGCGCCGCCCAGGCGTCCGCGTCGCCGTCGCTGAACCGCAGCTGCGGCTCGGTGGGCTCGGCGCCGAACCCGGAGGAGAGGTAGCAGGTGTCCAGCAGGGTGATCCGGATGCCGGCCCGGGCCGCCGCCTCGATCAGCGCCTCACCCATGGCGTTGGCATCGCCGTAGCGGCCGCCGCCGGGCGCGTGGTGCAGGTAGTGGAACTCGCCGACGGCGGTGATCCCGGCGAGGGCCATCTCCGCGTACACGGCGGTGGCCAGCCCCAGGTAGCTGTCCGGGTCGAGCGCCCCGGCGAACCGGTACATGGTGTCCCGCCAGGTCCAGAAGGTGCCCGAGCCGATCTGGACGTGGCCGCGCAGGGCGCGGTGGAAGGCGTGCGAGTGGGCGTTGGCCTGGCCCGGCAGGGTCAGGCCGGTGAGCTTGACGGCGTCCGGCGGGCAGGGCCCGCTGTCCGGGGTGACCTCGGTGATCCTGCCGTCCGGGCCGACACCGATCAGCACCTCGTGCCCGACCACCGGACCGCCGGCGTGCGGCAGCCAGGCGTGCTCCGCCCAGTACGTGGCTACGGCTGGCATGCGAGGTCCTCCAGTACGTCGGCGAGGGCGGCCACTCCGGCGAGGCAGTCGGGCTCCTCGGCGTGCTCGGCCGGGGAGTGCGAGACTCCGCTCGGGTTCCGCACGAACAGCATGGCGGTCGGGATCACCGATGCCAGGATTCCGGCGTCGTGTCCCGCCCCGGTGGGCAGCACGGGGACGTTGCCGAGCAGCTTGGCGAGGCGGTCGCGCAGCGGGGAGTCGAAGTCGACGACCGGCGTGAACGACTCCCGGGTCAGCTCGACCCGCACGCCGTCGCGGGCACCGCGCTCGTACGCCGCCTGCCGGATCTCCTCGACCAGCGCGTCCAGGGTCCGCTCGTCGGCGGCCCGGGAGTCCAGCCAGCCGCGGACCAGGGAGGCGATGGCGTTGGTGCCGTTGGGCTCCACCGCGACCTTGCCGAAGGTGGCCAGCGCACCCGCCAGCTTCGCCTTCTTGCGGGCGGCGAGCACCGTGTTGGCGTAGGTGAGCATCGGGTCGCGGCGGTCCTCGATCCGGGTGGTGCCGGCGTGGTTGGCCTCGCCGTGGAAGTCGAAGCGCCAGCGGCCGTGCGGCCAGATCGCGCTGGCCACCCCGACCGGCTGCCCCTGGGTCAGGTAGCGGCCCTGCTCGACGTGCAGCTCGACGAAGGCGCCGATCCGGGCGAGCCGGTCGCCGTCCGCGCCGATCGCGCCCGGGTCGTGGCCGGCCCGCTCCATCGCGTCGGGCAGCCGCACGCCGTCGGCGTCGCGCAGCTCAAACGCCTGCTCGCGGCTCAGCACCCCCGCGCTCAGCCGCGATCCGACGCAGGCGACGCCGAACCGGGCGCCCTCCTCGTCCCCGAAGTTGACGATCGCCAGCGGCCTGCTGAACTCGGCACCGCGCAAGCGGAGTTCGTCCAGGGCGGCGAAGGAGGAGACCACCCCGAGCGGGCCGTCGAAGGCACCGCCGTCCGGGACGGAGTCCAGGTGCGAGCCGGTGACGACCGCGCCCTCGCCGCTCGGATCGCCCAGCCAGGCCCACTGGTTGCCGTTGCGGTCCAGCTCGTAGGTCAGGCCGCGTGAGCGGGCCTGTTCCTCGAACCAGGCCCGGCACTCGGCGTCGGCGGAGTTCCAGGCGAAGCGGCGGTAGCCGCCGGAGGAGGCGGAGCGGCCCACGGGGAGCAGCTCCGCCCACATCCGTTCGAAACTGCCGGAGGTCACAGCTCGCCCATCGGGACGCGCACCCCGCGCTCGGCCGCGACCTCACTGGCGCGGTCGTAGCCGGCGTCGACGTGCCGGATGACGCCCATGCCCGGGTCGTTGGTGAGCACCCGGCGGATCTTCTCGCCCGCGAGCGCCGTACCGTCGGCGACGGTGACCTGGCCGGCGTGGATCGAGCGGCCGATGCCGACGCCGCCGCCGTGGTGGATGGAGACCCAGGACGCGCCGGAGGCGACGTTGACCATGGCATTGAGCAGCGGCCAGTCGGCGATGGCGTCCGAACCGTCCAGCATCGCCTCGGTCTCGCGGTACGGGGAGGCGACCGAGCCGCAGTCGAGGTGGTCACGGCCGATGACGATCGGGGCGGAGAGCTCGCCGGAGGCGACCATGTCGTTGAAGCGCTCGCCGGCCTTGTCGCGCTCGCCGTAGCCGAGCCAGCAGATGCGCGCCGGGAGGCCCTGGAAGTGCACCTTCTCCTGGGCCATCTTGATCCAGCGGTGCAGCGACTCGTTCTCCGGGAAGAGGTCGAGCACGGCCTTGTCGGTCTTGTGGATGTCCTGCGCGTCACCGGAGAGCGCCGCCCAGCGGAACGGGCCCTTGCCCTCGCAGAACAGCGGGCGGATGTACGCCGGGACGAACCCGGGGAACTCGAAGGCCCGCTGGTAGCCCGCGAGTTGGGCCTCGCCGCGGATCGAGTTGCCGTAGTCGAAGACCTCGGCGCCGGCGTCCTGGAAGCCGACCATCGCCTCGACGTGCCTGGCCATCGACTCTCGGGAGCGCTGGGTGAACTCGGCCGGCTTGGCGGCGGCGTACTCGGCCATGTCGGCGAACTCGACGCCGATCGGCAGGTAGCTCAGCGGGTCGTGGGCGCTGGTCTGGTCGGTGACGATGTCGATCGGGGCGTCCATCGCCAGCAGCTGCGGGACCAGCTCGGCGGCGTTGCCCAGCACGCCGATGGAGAGCGGCTGCTTCTTGTCCCGGGCGGCGGTGGCCAGTTCGAGCGCGTGGGCGAGGTCCTTCGCCTCGACGTCCAGGTAGCGGTGCTCGATCCGGCGGGCGATCCGGGAGGGGTCGCAGTCGATGCAGATCGCCACGCCGCCGTTCATGGTGACGGCCAGCGGCTGGGCGCCGCCCATGCCGCCGAGACCGGCGGTCAGCGTGATGGTGCCCGCCAGCGTGCCGTTGAACTTCTTGGCGGCGACGGCGGCGAAGGTCTCGTAGGTGCCTTGCAGGATGCCCTGGGTGCCGATGTAGATCCAGGAACCGGCGGTCATCTGCCCGTACATGGTGAGCCCGAGGCTCTCCAGCCGGCGGAACTCCTCCCAGTTGGCCCAGTCGCCGACCAGGTTGGAGTTGGCGATCAGGACGCGCGGCGCCCACTCGTGGGTCTGCATCACACCGACCGGGCGGCCCGACTGGACCAGCATGGTCTCGTCCTGCTTGAGCGTCTGCAGGGTGCGGACCATCGCGTCGAACGAGCGCCAGTCGCGCGCGGCCTTGCCGGTGCCACCGTAGACGACCAGCTTGGACGGGTGCTCGGCGACCTCGGGGTCGAGGTTGTTCATGAGCATCCGCATCGCGGCTTCCTGCTGCCAGCCCTGCGCGGTCAGCTGAGTCCCGCGCGCCGCACGCACCTCGCGCGGGCCACTGCCCGCCTGCTGCTGAACCATGCTCCCGGCCTCCTTGCGGATGGATTCATTCAGGATCGAACGCTCTGAATATATCCAAACAAGAGGGCCGAGACCAGAGGGCAGTCCTGAATAGATCCATACAGCAGCAGACGGTCCGCCGGGCGGCCATCCGACGGGCGGGCGGTGGCCCGGCCCCGGCTTCGGCCGCCCGGCTCAGCGACCGGTGGCCAGGGTGGCGCCGCCGGCGCAGTCCAGCACGGTGCCGGTGACGAAGCCGTTGCCCGCGAGGTAGGTGATGGCCCGGGCGATGTCCTCGGGCCGGCCGACCCGGCCGACCGGGAGGCTCGCGGCAACACCCTCGAAGAGCGCGGCACGGTCGGCCTCCGGCATCCCGGCCCACCAGGCGGTGTCGACCACGCCCGGCGAGACCGCGTTGATCCGCAGCGGAGCCAGCTCGGCCGCGAGCGGCGGCACCGCCGACTCCAGCGCCCCGTTGACCGCCGCCAGGCCGGCCGAACCGGGGAGCGCGGCCCGCGCGGAGGCCGCCGTGATCAGCGTGACCGAGCCGTCCCGGCGGATCCTGGGAAGCGCAGCCCGGAGGATGCGCAGGTGCGCGAAGACCTTGCCGTCGAAGGCCGTGCGCAGGTCGGCCTCGGCGAGCTCGGCGAAGGGGCCGAGACCGATCGCACCGGAGCTGAGCGCGATCACCAGGTGGTCCAGCGGCTCGACCGCGGCGAAGAAGGCGGCCACCGAGTCCGGATCGGTGGCGTCCATCTCGGCGACGGCGACCGGGTGGCCGATCCGGGCCGCGGCGGCGTCGAGGCGCACCTTGGCCCGCCCGGTGATGACCACCTGGGCCCCGGCCTCGGCGAACTCCCGAGCGGTGGCTTCGCCGATGCCGTGGCTGGCACCCATGACGGCGACGCGCTGGCCTGCGAAGGATGCGGACATGGTGACTCCCCCGTGAAGAGGCCGGCCCAAGGACCACGGACCGGCGAGTTGTTGAGACGATCTGTCTCGACAAATCTTTGTCGAGACTCCCAGTCTCGTCAAGGTGTATTCTCGGCACCATGGAAGAACCGCAGGTCAGCGCCGTGGAAGAGAGCGGCCGTCCGGCAGCCGCCCGGCCGCACACCGGTCGCAGGCGCAACGAGGCGGCCCGGCAGGCGGTACTGAGCGCGACCATGGAGCTGCTCCGCGACCCCGGGCAGCAGGAGCTGACCATCGACAAGATCGCCCGCGCGGCGGGCGTCGGCAAGCAGACCGTCTACCGCTGGTGGCCCACCAAGGGCGCGGTGGTCGCCGAGGCGATGGACCGGCACGCGTCCGCCGTGGTCGAACTGCCCGACACCGGCTCGTTGTCCGGGGATCTCGCCGAGTTCTTCCGGGCCTCCTTCGCCGCACTGGCGGACCAGGGCATGACCCGGCTGCTCGTCGAAGTGGTGTCCGGGGCGCAGCGCGAGCGGGCGGTCGCCGCGGTGCTCGCCGACTTCACCGCCCGGCGCCGCTCCGCGCTCCGGCTGCTGTTCCAACGCGCCCAGGAGCGCGGCGAGTTGAGGCCGGACGCGGACCCGTCCGTACTGGTCGACCTCGGCTACGGCTTCCTCTGGTACCGGCTGCTGGTCGGCCACGAGCCGCTGGACGCGGCGGCCGCCCGGGCACTGGCCGAGCACCTGGCGGCCGCCGCGCGGCGCTGACGCCGAGGATCCGGGGGCAGGTGGCTCAGGCCGCCGCGCCGCCGTCCCAGTCGATGCCGATCTCGGCCAGCCAGGCGCGGTCCTCGGCGTCGGGCCCGACCAGGTCGCCCCGCGCGGCATCGGACCGCACGGCGTCGGGGGCGGCGGGAGCCGGCGGGCGCGGGATCTCCTGGATCGGGCCGAGGCCGTACTTCTCCGCCACCGCCGCGGCGGCCTCGTCCGGCTCGACGAGCCCGACGTGGACGGCGGACTCGTCGCCGACGTCCAGGACCACCACTTCCGGATCGGGCGGACGCCGCAGCGCGATACGACGGCCGCAGGTGGGGCAGGACCACTCGTCGGCCCCCGAGGCGAGCCGGCCGGTCAGTCTCATCTGGTGGATCGGACGCATGGCTGGCACCCCCGTCCGGCCCCTGCACCGGGGCCTGTTGATGAGATGCCCGCCCACGGGGTGTCAGCAACCGCCCCGGAGCGAGCGGATGTCTCCGTTTCCCGGCCGACCGGAGCGGCCGGGCGGCTATTCCAGGAACAGCCCGCGCGCCGCAGCCGAGTGCTCGATGGCCTCCAACCTGGCTTCCGCACCCGGGAGTTCGTCGCACATGCTCTGCAGCAGGACCCGGCCGAGCATCATCGGCGCGCAGGCGGTGTCGAAGACCAGACCGGTGCCGACCGCCGCCGGGAGGAGGAGGTCGGAGAGCTTGGCGACCGGGGCGAAGGAGCTGTCCGCGACGGTGAGGACGGTCAACCCGCAGTCCCGGGCGACGGCGAGGGCGTCCATCAGCTCGCGCGGGTAGCGCGGCAGGGCGAAGCAGAGCAACGCGCTCGCCCCGGCGGCGGCGGCCTGTTCCAGCCGGTCGGCGAGCATGCTGCCACCCTCGTCCAGCAGCCGGATGTCCGGGTGCACCTTGGCCGCGAAGTACGCGAAGCCCCTGGCCTGGGCGGAGGCCGCGCGCAGCCCGAGCACCGGCAGCGGACGGGAGGCGGCCAGCAGCCGGGCGGCGCGGACGATCGGCTCGGGGTCGGCCAGCAGCTCGGCGAGGTGGCGCAGGTGCTCGATCTCGGCGAGCACGGCCTGCTGGTGCTCGTTGCGGACCGCGTCGTCGGGCGTCTCGGGCGCCGCCTGCTCGCCCGCGCCCAGATCGCGCAGCTGCCGGCGCAGTGCCGGGTAGCCGTCGAAGCCGAGCGCGACGGCGAAGCGGGTGACCGAGGGCTGGCTGACCCCGGCGAGTTCGGCCACCTCGACGCTGGAGAGGAACGGCGCCTCGTTGGCGTGCCGGACCAGCGAGTGCGCGATCCGCCGCTGGGTCGGGGTGAGCCGGTGGCCCTCGAAGAGCTGCAGCAGTCGGGCGGAGGGGCCGGCCGTGCCGGTCTCGTCCATGGCGGTCATCAGCGGTACCTCCGGGCTCTGGTGGCAGCACACGCCGTCGGCCACGGGACCGGTCACGACGGGTGGGACGACTGTGGCGCAGTCCCGCCCGGGCGGGCAACGACGTATCGAACAGCGGGACGGCCCGCCGGGGGCGTCGGGCCAGGGTATCCGGGCCGCCGAACGGGCCCTTCCGGGCGGTCGGGCGAACCCGCGGGGCGCGGTGCCCGCCCGGTCGACCGCGTACGCGCCGCGGGCTGGCCGGGCAGGGCCTCGCGCCCCTGCTCGGACCGACCGGCGTTAGGGCCCGCGGCCGCGCTCCCTGCTGCCGGTCGGTCTTACACCCCGGGTGCTCAGGCCAGCGGCCCGGTCACCCGCTCGACGGCCCGGACCAGCTCGCCCGAGGCGACCAGCGCCGCGGCGGCCTCCAGGTCGGGCGAGAGGAAGCGGTCCCGCCCGGGCCCGCCGACACCGGCCGCGCGCGCGGCGGCGACGGCGGCGGCGGTGGCGGGCGCGGTCGGCCCGCTGCCGTTGTCGGTACGGATCTCCAACGCACGGGCGGCGGCGGTCAGTTCGACCGCCAGGATCCGGCCGAGGTTGTCCACGGCCGCTCGCAGCTTGCGGGCCGCGGACCAGCCCATCGAGACATGGTCCTCCTGCATCGCCGAGGACGGAATGGAGTCCACCGAGGCCGGGACGGCCAGCCGCTTGTTCTCGCTGACCAGGGCGGCCTGGGTGTACTGGGCGATCATCAGACCGGAGTCCACGCCCGGGTCGTCGGCCAGGAAGGCCGGCAGGCCGTGCGAGCGCGCCTTGTCCAGCAGCCGGTCGGTGCGGCGCTCGGAGATCGAACCCAGGTCGGCGGCGGCGATGGCGAGGAAGTCCAGCACGTACGCGACCGGGGCGCCGTGGAAGTTGCCGTTCGACTCGACCCGGCCGTCCGGCAGCACCACCGGGTTGTCGACCGAGGCGGCCAGTTCGCGGGAGGCGACCAGCTGGGCGTGCGCGAGGGTGTCGCGACCGGCGCCTGCCACCTGCGGGGCGCAGCGGATGGAGTAGGCGTCCTGGACGCGCGGAGCGTCGTCCTGGTGGTGCCCGGTCAGCCCGGAGCCCTGGAGCACGGCGAGCATGTTGGCCGCGCTGAGCGCCTGGCCGGGGTGCGGACGGATCGGGGCGTGCAGCTCGGGGGCGAGCACCTTCTCGGTGCCGAGCAGCGCCTCCAGGGTCATCGCGGCGGTGATGTCGGCGGTGGTGAACAGGCGGGAGAGGTCGGCGATGGCCATCACCAGCATGCCGAGCATGCCGTCGGTGCCGTTGATGAGGGCCAGGCCCTCCTTCTCCAGCAGCTCGACCGGCTCGATGCCGGCCTCCTCCAGCAGCTCACCGGCGGGGCGGATCCCGCCGTCCGGGCCGAACGCCTCGCCCTCGCCCATCAGGACCAGCGCGCAGTGCGACAGCGGGGCCAGGTCGCCGGAGCAGCCCAGCGAGCCGAACTCCCGCACCACCGGGGTGATGCCCGCGTTGAGGATGGCGGCCATGGTCTGCGCGACCAGCGGACGGACACCGGTGCGGCCGGAGGCCAGCGTCTTCATCCGCAGGAACACCAGCGCCCTGACCACCTCCCGCTCCACCGCGGGGCCCATGCCGGCGGCGTGCGAGCGGACCAGCGAACGCTGGAGCTGCGCCCGCAGCTCGGGGCTGATGTGCCGGACGGCGAGCGCACCGAACCCGGTGGAGACGCCGTAGACGGGACGCGGCTCGGCCGCGAGAGCATCGATCCGCGCCCGGGCACCCGCCATCTCGGCGAGCGCGTCGGGGCCGATCTCGACCCGGGCATTGCCCCGCGCGACGGCGATCACGTCCTCGGCGCTGACGTCGGCCTTGCCGACCAGCACGAGCGGCGCGTCGGGGGCCACAGCACTGTGCATATCCATATACATAATCAGAGCAGGTGAATGAGAATATGACAACCATCGTTCCGAGAGATCTCGTCCCACGGGATCCCCGGCCCGGGTCGGTGGCGGCGGCCGACGACGGCGTCCCGCGGGTGGCGGAGCCCGGCGGACCCCGCGGATTTCCGCCGTGGCGGCCGGGTGGCGCAAGCTGAGCGAGGAGACACGGGGAGGCGGAGGGCTGATGGCACGGGCAACGGTGCGGCGTCGGGTGATACGGCTGCGCGGGGACGAGCGGGGCGCACGGCCGGACGCGCTGGCGGCGGAGGAGCCGCTGGAGATCCGGGTCGGCGGCCAGGCGCTGACCGTGACCATGCGCACCCCCGGGCACGACTTCGACCTGGTGGCCGGGTTCCTGGTCGGCGAGGGGATGGTCGAGCGCTCCGACCAGCTCGCCGCGCTCCGCTACTGCGCCGGGACCGACGCCGACGGCGCGAACAGCTACAACGTGGTGGACGCGACCGTACGCGGCGGCGCCACCGCCCTCTCCAGCCACCGCAACCTGCTGACCACCAGCGCCTGCGGCCTGTGCGGCCGGGACACCGTCGACGCGGTGCGGATGCACGTCCGCCATCCGCTCGACCGGGACTCGCTCACGGTCACCCCCGAACTGCTCTACGCCCTGCCGGACCGGCTGCGCGCGGCGCAGCGCACCTTCGAGTCCACCGGCGGACTGCACGCGGCCGGCCTGTTCACCCCGGACGGCGAACTGCTCTGCGCCCGCGAGGACGTCGGCCGGCACAACGCGGTGGACAAGGTGATCGGGTGGGCCCTGCGCGAGGGGCGACTGCCGCTGACCGGCCACCTGCTGCTGGTCAGCGGCCGCGCCTCGTTCGAACTGACCCAGAAGGCGGCCCTCGCCGGGATCCCGCTGCTCGCCGCGGTCTCCGCGCCGTCCTCGCTCGCGGTGGACCTGGCCGAGGAGCTCGGCCTCACCCTGGTCGGCTTCCTGCGCGGTCACGGCGCCAACGTCTACACCCGCCCGGACCGCATCGCGGAGCCGGCCGAAGCCCGTCCGGGGCGCGGGAAGGGCACGACAGAGCCCGACGGGGGAGGGCGCCGGCCCCCTGGAGCGTGAGGCCCACCGGCGGGACACGGCCGGCCGGGCGCCCTCAACCGACCGTCGCAGCCTGCCGGTTCACGCCGGCGGCCCGCTCCGGCAGGGCCCGCGCCGGCGCCACCGGCCGCCCGGAGGCAGGGTCAGCCGGGAAGGTGCGCCTCGATCAGGTCGGCGGCCCTCGCGCTGCCGCCCTCCGCGCGGAGCTCGCTCCGGATCCCCTCCAGCCGCGCGGCGACCTCCGGGTCCGCGGTGAGCTCCAGCAGGGCCGCGCGCAGCTCGGCCGCGGTCGCCTCTGCGGTGTCGATCCGCCGCCCGACCCCGAGTTCGACCAGCCGGTCGGCGTTGGAGAACTGGTCCGCCGCCTGCGGCACGGCGATCATCGGCAGCCCGCAGTACAGCCCCTCGCTCGCACCGCCCATACCGGCATGCGTGACGAACGCGTCGGCCTGTTCCAGCACGGCGAGTTGGGGCACCCACGAGTGCACCTCGACGTTGCCGGGCAGCTCGCCCAGCCCGGCCGGGTCCACGTGCCTGCCGATCTGGAGCACCACGTGCCAGTCGGGCAGGTCACCGAAGGCCTTCAGGCACTCGCGGTAGAACGCGGGCTGCTGGGTGAAGGCCGAACCGAGCGAGATCAGCAGCACCTTCCCGGCGTCCGCCGGCCGCGTCCAACCGCCCTGCGCGGAGCGGTCGCCGAAGCACGGTCCGACGAAGGCGTACCGCCCGGGGTCGACCCGGTCCGCGTTGGGCTGCAGGGCCCGCGGGACGAGTACGAGGCTGCGCTCCGGCCGGCCGGTGAACGCCTTCGGGTCGGGGCGGTCGCCGCCCGCGCCGTTCTCGGCGAGCCAGCGGGCGAAGCGGGCGTAGTGCCCGAGGCCGCGAGGAGTGCCCATGACCGGTTCGAAGACCGGCGCCATCTCCTCCTCGTAGCCCTCCCAGGCGACATAGGTCGGCGAGAGCTGGACGATCGGCAGCCGCCAGCCCTCGGCCAGCACCCGGGCGGCGTAGGCGGCGATGTCGCACAGCACCAGGTCCGGCCTGTCGTCGTCGAAGGCGGCGCGCAGCTGCGGAAGCATCGCGATCGCGTCGTCCAGGAAGAGGTCCTGCACCTCGACCAGGTCATCGGGCCAGCCCGACGGGTCGTCGGCCAGTGGCAGGGTGGAGCCGCAGGGGACGAGGCGGGCACCGGCGGACTCCACCACTGCGGCGAACGACGGGTCGTTGGCGTAGCTGACGCGGTGTCCGCGCGCGACCAGCTCACGGATGACCGCCAGGCTCGGGTTGACATGGCCGTGGGCCGGGATGGAGACCATGGCGATGTGCGCGGGGCGGGGCATACGTCCTCCAGATCGGGCGATCGATCCTGGCGAGACGCTCCGTCTCGCCACCCCTCCAGGGTGCACAGCTTCCGATGGTTCGTCAATACGAGACGTATCGTCTCGTCTGACTCGCTAGAATTCCCGCATGGCACGCACCAGCAGCACCCCGGACCCGGCCCGCCGCAACGAGCGCTCCAGACAGGCCATCCTCACCGCCGCCGCCGAACTGGCGACCGAGCTCGGGTACGCGAAGCTCACCATCGAGGCGATCGCCGCCCGAGCGGGCGTCGGCAAGCAGACCATCTACCGCTGGTGGCCCTCGAAGGGGGCGGTGGTCTTCGACGCCTTCCTGGCCGCCAACGAGAACGAGGCCGGCAGCCTGGACCTCCCCGACACCGGGGACCTGGCCGCCGACCTACGGGCCCTGCTCCGGCCGGCCGCCGAACAGCTCGCCGATCCCGCGTTCGAACGGGTCGGCCGCGCCATCTCGGCCGAGATCCAGCTCGACCCCACCCTGCTCCGGGAGTACCGGGCCCGACTGCTCGGCCCCCTCCTGGAGGTCACCAGGGACCGGCTGCGCAGCGCCCAGCGGGCCGGGCAGCTGGCCGAGGACCTCGACCTGGACCTCGCCGTGGACCTGGTCTACGGCCCGCTGCACTACCGCTGGCTGCTGGGCACCGGACCGATCGATCAGGCGTACGCGGACGCCATGGTCGAGGCCCTGCTGCGCGCGCTGCGCCCCTGACCGGCCCCGCCGCCGGGTCACCCGTTCTCGCGCCGGCGGCTGCCGCGCCGCGCCACGACCACCAGCACGATGACGACGAACAGGACCACGAACAACGCGACCAGGCCGAAGGCCGTCCCGACCAGCCTCCCGACGAAGCCCCGCTTCCTCCGGATCTTGGACTTGCCCCGTGCCAGCGGAACGGACGCGAGCGACCGTGCCCGGGCCCGCGCCCCGACCGGCCCCACCCCGTCCGACCGCTGTTGACCCTCCGTCGGCAGACTCTCCGTCGCCCGACTCGCCGTCGGCGCCTGGATCGCGAGTGGCGCGGCCGAGGCCGGCGGACCCGCCAAGGTGGCCCCGCCGGCGGCCAGGGCCAGCGCGAGCAGTACCGCGGCCGGACGTGTGCGCATGACATCCCCCGTTCCCAGCCCCGGCCCCGCAGCCAGCGGCAGTGTCGACTGTCGCACCCCGCAAGGCCGCTGCGACAGCACCCGGGTGCGGCCGTGCCACGACCGTGACCCGGCGGGCGCGAGGGCTCAGGGCGGCGGCGAGGTCGGTCCGGACAGGGCCACCGCGACCAGGGCCCGCAGTGCCGCGGTGACCGGGCCGAACGGCAGGGTGGACTCGTCCGCGAACAGCTCCACCAGCCAGCCGCCCGCCGCGTTGCCGCCGCCGGCCGCGAGCATGCCCTTGTAGCCGCTGACCATCATCATCGCCTCCTCCGCCGGGTCGTTCCCGGCGGCGCCGGAGCGCAGAGCGAAGGACCCGCCGCGCACGGCCCGGCGGGTGAGCGGGTAGTAGCCGAGGTCGAACACCGCGTCCGGGGCCTCGATCTGGGCCCGCTGGGTCTCGGCACCGCTGCTGGTCGGCCCGCTGGTCATCCGGTAGACGGCGTGCTGGACGGTGCGCATCAGCTGCGAGCCCGGCGGTACGTAACTGACCCACCAGCCGACCGCGTTCAGCAACCGGGCAGCGGTCCCGGCGACGGTGACCAGCCGGCCGAGGGTGTCCGCGGGGTGGTGGGTGCGGACCGCGCCGTGCTGGTCGAGCGAGGCGAGCACGACGGCGAGCAGCTGCCCCGGGTCGGCGCTGTTCGTGGCGCCCCGGAACCGGCGGCGGTCGCCGACGTGGGCGTGGCCCCGGCCGGGGCGGCGGTCGGTGCGGTGGTGCGGGTCGGCGGAGTCGGCCAGCAGCACGGTCGGGTCGGGGGCGAACCCGGGACCGTGGCCCCGTCCGGCGACCACGGGATGGGTGGCCCGGGCGGCCTTGGCCCGGTACTGGGCTGCGTCGGCGAGCCGGAACAGCCTGTCCGGGGTGGTGACCGGGCCGATCGAATCACCGGTGGAAGCCACCCCGCAGGCGACCCCCTCGCCGTCCGCGAGATCCAGCGAGTGGGCGACCAACTCCTCGGCCACCGCGACAACTTCGTCTGCTTTGCGGCCCTCGACCAGCAGGCAGAACTCGTCACCGCCGAGCCGGGCGGCCAGGCTGCCGGGGAGTTTGGCGGCGGCCAGCGAGAGCTGGTGGGCGAACCGTTCCAGCAGCCGGTCGCCGACCTCGTGGCCGAGCCGGTCGTTGACCCGCTTGAGTCCGTTGACGTCGCAGACCACCAGGCTGACCACGGTGTCGTCCCGGTTGTGGGCCGCCAGGGCGGTCTCCAGCCTGGCGTCGACCGCCCGGCGGTTGGCTAGACCGGTGAGCGGGTCGGTGAAGGCGAGCCGGCGCAGGTCGGTCAGCCGCTCGGTCTGGGCGAGCCCGGCGGAGATCTGGGCCGCCAGTAGCGTCGCGTAGTCGGCGTCCGCGTCGGTGAAGACCGGCAGGTCCGCCTTCCGGGCCAGATAGAGCTCACCCCATGCCTGGCCGTGCAGGACGATCGGCGCGACCAGGCAGCACTTCCGTCCGCGTCGGCGCAATCCCACGGCGCGCTGCTTACAGAACGCGCCGGCGCCCGGGTGCGCGTGCACGGAGTGCGTGGCATCGGCGTGCTCGGCGGTCTGCACCCAGGCGCGCGGGAGGCGGCCGGTGGTCCAGTGCTCCTCCAGATATGTGACGATCTCCGGGAAGTCCGCCACCGGGTAGGACTCGTCCTCCGGCAGCTCCTCCTCGCCCTGGGCCAACTCGCCGTGGTTGACCAGCACCCGCAGCCGGCCCGACTCGCGGTCCCACACCGAGACGGCGGCCATGGTGGCGCCGAGTGCGGTGGTG
Organism: Kitasatospora sp. NPDC001175; assembly: GCF_053598215.1. Lineage (NCBI taxonomy): Bacteria > Bacillati > Actinomycetota > Actinomycetes > Kitasatosporales > Streptomycetaceae > Kitasatospora > Kitasatospora sp. NPDC001175. The sequence continues at coordinate 75,675 of NZ_JBSFJU010000001.1, forward strand.
GCCCGCGCGGCCGCGGCCCGAACGGCGTCCAGCGGGGTGACGGCGACCGCCATGTCCTGGGCCAGCTCGACGACGGCCTGCAGTCGCGGATCGAGGGCCGGCGGTACGGACACGTGCACGGGTTCCGACATGGTCGCCTCGCTCACCGGCTCCGCCTCATCCCTGATCCCCCGGGGCCGCCCGGGAGCACTGGCCCGGGGCCTGCCCGAACGTGCCCAGAACGCTCCAGGACTACCGTCCTGGACCAAGGTTATGGTCCTTCGCCGGGACTTTGCCCCATTTGTCCGCGCGAATATGTGCGAATCCCGTGAGACCGGGTTCAGAGATCGTGGACGTGACGGCTCAGCAGCCAGGGCTCCACCAGGCCGAGCCCGCGCACCGGGCGGCGCCACATCGGCTGCAGGTGGAACCGGTGCTCGGCGGAGCCGGGCGTGTGGTGCTCCTCCAGCCCTTCCATCGAGGCGCAGACCGACGGCGGCACGACCGCGCCGTTCTGCTCCAGCGCGGCGGCGAACTCGCCGTCCACCAGCACCGCGTCCTTGGGCGCGATCGAGGTCAGCCGGCTGGCCAGGTTCACCGTGGTGCCGAAGACGTCGCCCATCCGGGAGGTGACGGTGCCGAAGGCCATCCCGACCCGCAGGGCGGGGATGGTGTCCTCCTTGGCCAGCGCCTCCACCAGGCTGAGCGCGATCTCGGCGGCGGTGGCCGGATCCTCGGTCACGTACAGGATCTCGTCGCCCAGCGTCTTGATCACCCGGCCGCCGAATCCGGCGATCAGGTCGGAGCAGGTGTTCTCGAAGTTCTCGACCAGCGTGCCGAGTTCCTCCTCCTCCAGGCGGCGGGAGAGCCTGGTGAAGCCGACCAGGTCGGCGAAGCCGACGGCGAGCCGGCCGCTGGTGATCTCGGTGTCCTCGGCGGCCTGCACCACCCGGCCGGTGACGGCGGCCAGCTGGCGCCGCCAGACGTACACCAGGAACTGCTCCAGCTCCGGCAGCAGCAGTTCGACCAGCGGGTAGGCCACCTCGGCCCTGGTCATGCCGGGCTCGATGGACTGGGTGAGGCTCTCCAGGAAGGTGTCCATCTGCCAGCCGGCCAGCCGGGCGGTGGTCTGGCCGGTGGAGCGGGCCACCTGGATCGCCATCGGCTCGCTGATCAACCCGGACTCCACCAGGCCGGCCAGCCTGCGCAGGGCGATCACGTCGCCGTCGGTCAGGGCCCGGGACTGGCCGATGTCCGGGAAGCCCATGGCCCGCCAGAAGCGGGTGGCCAGTTCCATCGGCACGTCGGCGGCGCGGGCGGCCTGGTACGGCGTGTACCGGCGCGGCGCGTCGAGGATCAGCCGTTCCAGGTCCAGCGCGACCGTCTGCTCCTCCGAGTCCGCCGCGTCGCCTTTGCCGCCGTTGCCACCGACGTTTTCGCCTACCACCGGTCCATCCCCGTGCGGTTGCCGCACTTGCCTCTCGCCCTGCCCTGTCCAGGGGCGCCCCGACCACCGCTCGGGTAGTGGCGCGCCTCACACCGCTGCCAGGTGGAATGTTCGCACGGAATCACGTGATCCGGGGCATCCGGCCGGGACAAGGCCGGATCAGAACCCCGCCGGGACTCCGCCGTTCCGTCCGCCCGGCCCGGTCACCCCTGGTCCGGCCGTACGTGTACGACGTCCCCGGCGGCGACCGGGTGGCGCTGCCCGTCGGCGGTGCGGACCACCAGCCGGCCGAGGCCGTCCACCGCCACGGCCTCGCCGAGCAGTTCGCGCTCGCCCGGGAGTTGGACCCGCACGGACCGGCCCAGGGTGGTGCAGCGGGCCGTGTAGGCGGGCAGCAGCCCGCTGGCGTACGGGTCGCCCGCCGCCGCCACCCACTCCTGGTACAGCTCGGCGAACTCCCGCAGCAGCGCGCGCAGCAGGGTCTCCCGGTCGGCCACCCCGGCCCCGGCCAGGACCAGCGAAGCGGCGGCGGGAACGGGCAGTTCGGACTCGCGCAGCGAGACGTTGACACCGAGACCGGCGACCACCGCGCCGGCGCTCAGCTCGGTCAGGATGCCGCCCACCTTGCGCTCGACGCCGTCCACGGTGACCAGCAGGTCGTTGGGCCACTTCAGGCCGATCTCCACCTCCGCCACCCGGCCCAGCGTGCTCGCCGCCGCGACACCGACCAGGATCGGCAGCCAGCCGTACCGCTCCATCGGCACGTCGGCGGGGCGCAGCAGCACGGAGAGGAAGAGGCCGGAGCGGGCCGGTGCGCTCCACACCCGTTCGAGCCGGCCACGGCCCGCGTTCTGCGCCTCGGCGACCAGGACGGCGCCCTCCGCTTCGCCCGCCCCGGCCCGGGCGGCGAGGTCGGTGTTGGTGGATCCGGTCTCGTCGACCACGTCCACGGCGGTCCAGAACCCGCCCGGGACCACCAGGTCCCTGGCGAGCCGGGCGCCGTCCAGCGGCGGGCGGTCGAGATCGGTCCAGGGGGACGGTCCGTCGTGGCCGAAGCCACGCAGGCCGCTACGACGAGGGCGGGTCGGCTCGGTCACCAGCTCAGCGTACCCACGCCGGCCCCCGAAACCCCTCAGGTGCACGGATGGGTGGACCGGGTGCCGGATGCCGCCCGGGCCCGGGCCCCCGCACCGCCACCCCAAGAGGCGCCAGGCCGCCCCATGCTCCCGCAGAAAGCCGGATGAACACACTGTGTCGCTGGCCATAACCGCAAGCCGCCCGCGCTGGCTACGCTACCCAACGGTAGTTCGCAGCGCCGCCCTGCCCGCACGCGCCCTCACGCACGGGACCGAACAGGCCGCGGCCCATGGACCAGGGAGAGCCACCGGATGACCGAGGCGCCGTACGACCCGCACACCACCGCCGGAAAGCTTGCCGACCTGCGGCGCAGGCTCGACGAGGCGGTGCACTCCGGCTCCGCCGCCGCGGTCGAGAAGCAGCACGCCAAGGGCAAGCTGACGGCACGTGAGCGAGTGACCGAACTCCTCGACGAGGACTCCTTCGTGGAGTTCGACGAGTTCGCCCGCCACCGTTCCACCAACTTCGGCCAGGAGAAGAACCGACCGTACGGCGACGGCGTGGTGACCGGTTACGGCACCGTCGACGGCCGCCAAGTGGCCGTTTTTGCCCAGGACTTCACCGTTTTCGGCGGTTCCCTCGGCGAGGTCTTCGGCGAGAAGATCGTCAAGGTGATGGACTTCGCGCTGAAGACCGGCTGCCCGGTCATCGGCATCAACGACTCCGGCGGCGCCCGGATCCAGGAGGGCGTGGTCTCGCTCGGCCTCTACGGCGAGATCTTCCGCCGCAACGTGCACGCCTCGGGTGTCATCCCGCAGATCTCGCTGATCATGGGACCGTGCGCGGGCGGCGCGGTCTACTCCCCCGCCGTCACCGACTTCGTGGTGATGGCCGACCAGACCTCGCACATGTTCATCACCGGCCCGGACGTCATCAAGACCGTCACCGGCGAGGACGTCGGCATGGAGGAGCTGGGTGGCGCGCGCACCCACAACACCAAGTCCGGCAACGCGCACTACCTGGCCGCCGACGAGAAGGAGGCCATCGAGTACGTCAAGAACCTCCTCTCCTACCTGCCCTCGAACAACCTCTCCGAGCCGCCGGTCTACCCGGAGCAGGCCGATGTGGCCATCACTGCCGAGGACCTGGAACTCGACACGCTCGTGCCTGACTCGGCGAACCAGCCGTACGACATGCACACGGTGATCGAACACATCCTGGACGACGGCGAGTTCCTGGAGACCCAGCCGCTGTACGCGGGCAACATCATCACCGGCTTCGGCCGGGTCGAGGGCCATGCGGTCGGCGTGGTCGGCAACCAGCCGATGGACCTGGCCGGCTGCCTGGACATCGCCGCCAGCGAGAAGGCCGCCCGCTTCGTGCGCACCTGCGACGCGTTCAACATCCCGGTGCTCACCTTCGTGGACGTCCCCGGCTTCCTGCCCGGCACCGGCCAGGAGTGGGACGGCATCATCCGCCGCGGCGCCAAGCTGATCTACGCCTACGCCGAGGCCACCGTCCCGCTGATCACCGTGATCACCCGCAAGGCCTTCGGCGGCGCCTACGACGTCATGGGCTCCAAGCACCTGGGCGCGGACCTCAACCTGGCATGGCCGACCGCGCAGATCGCCGTGATGGGCGCCCAGGGCGCGGTCAACATCCTGCACCGGCGCGAGATCGCCGAGGCCCAGGCCGCCGGGAACGCCGACGCCAAGCGCGCCGAGCTGCTCGCCTCCTACGAGGACACCCTGCTCAACCCCTACCTGGCCGCCGAACGCGGTTACGTGGACGCCGTGATCGCGCCGAGCGAGACCCGTCGGCACATCGTCCGCGGGCTGCGCGCACTGCGCGGCAAGCGCGAGGTGCTGCCGCCCAAGAAGCACGGCAACATCCCGCTGTAGTCGGACCTTTCGCGCACTTTCGGACCGGTCCGAACAGGAAGAGGATATGAGCATGCCTCCGATTCAGGTGCTGCACGGGCAGCCGACCCCCGAGGAGTTGGCCACCGTCCTGGCGGTGGTCCAAGCCCGGGCCGCCGCCGCACAGGCCGCGCTCGACGCGGCCCGGCAGGCGAGCGGCCCGGCCTCCGCATGGAACGACCGGGCCAGGCTGCTGCGCCGCATCCCACAGCACGGCGCCCACGCCTGGCGCACCTCCGGCTGGGCCGGCTGACCCCGGCAGCGGCCGTCCGCGCCCCGCGCGGCTCCGCGCGGAGCGGACGGCCGCCCGCCGGTCGGGCCACAGGGCGCGAGCGGCCACCACCCGCGGTGTCATGCGCGCACCAGAAAATGTGGACGAACTGAGTACGGATACTCAAGCGCCCGGCACACCTGCCGCCGCAGGCTTGGGGAATGCTGTGGTCAGATCCTCGGGACGAGCCCTCGGCCGAAACCCGCCAGGTGCAGGAGCGGCTGCGCCGGGCCGGCCCGGTGCTCGCCGTTCTCCTTCTGGTGGCCGCCATCGTGCTGATGGTGGTCTGAGGTTGCTGGTGGCCCGGGGTTGCTGGTGGCCCGAGGCTGTTGACGGCGTGGGGACGGCCCGGGCCCGCCCGCGACCGGCTCCACCGCCGAAGCGCATAGGCTTGGCCGCATGACCAAGCGCACCCTCGTCCTCGCCTCCGCATCCCCCGCCCGGCTCGGACTGCTGCGCCAGGCCGGCCTCGACCCGCAGGTGATCATCAGCGGTGTGGACGAGGACGCGCTGACCGCGCCCACGCCCGGCGAGCTGGCGCTGGTGCTGGCCGAGGCCAAGGCCCGCGCGGTCGCCGCCGAGCTCGCCGACGGCCAGCTAGTGGTCGGCTGCGACTCCGTCCTGGAGCTGGACGGCCGAGCCCTCGGCAAGCCCGCCGACGCGGCCGAGGCGCTCGCCCGCTGGCAGTCCATGCGCGGCCGGGACGGCGTGCTGCGGACCGGCCACTGCGTCATCGACACCGCCACCGGCAAGCAGTCCTCGGCGACCGCCTCCACCACCGTCCGCTTCGGCAACCCGGACGACGCCGAGGTCGCCGCGTACATCGCCACCGGTGAACCGCTGCACGTGGCCGGGGCGTTCACCCTGGACGGCCGCTCGGCGCCGTTCATCGACGGCATCGACGGCGACCCGGGCAACGTCATCGGCCTCTCGCTGCCACTGCTGCGCCACCTGCTGGCCGATCTCGACGTCCGGCTGACCGACCTCTGGAGCTGACGCCGGCTCAGGACGCGCCGATCCGGTTGCGCCGCGACGAGCCCCGGGGCCGTCGCGGCGTTTCCCTCCGGGGCTCCCCGCACCCGGGCACCGGAGCCCGGCGAAGCGTTCGGACCGATTCCGGAACCGCGCTGCGGATCCGGACAGATCCCGGCCCCGACATCTGTCACTCCGGTCCAGTCCCACGGGGCGGCCCGGCCGATAGGCTGGCGCCGCTGCCGTCGAGCGACTGTGGCGAAGACCACGACGCCCGACGGGGCGCCACGGGTTGCCGCGGACCACCGACGACCACCGTCCAAGACCTCTCCCACCTGCGAGGCGTCCCGCTCCGTGCTCAACTGATCACGAATCAGCGTCACGCTCCGTGTGGGCAAGCTCACCACCTGGGGCTACTCGCCGGTACGACCCGGCAATCCCTAGACTCAACGAGGTTCAAGAAGGGAGCCACAGTGCGCAAGGTGCTCATCGCCAATCGCGGGGAAATCGCCGTCCGCGTCGCCCGGGCCTGCCGGGATGCCGGTATCGCCAGCGTCGCCGTGTACGCCGAACCGGACCGGGACGCGCTGCACGTCCGCGCGGCCGACGAGGCCTACGCGCTCGGCGGCGACACCCCCGCCACCAGCTACCTGGACATCGCCAAGGTCCTCCAGGCCGCCGCCGACTCGGGTGCCGACGCGGTCCACCCGGGCTACGGCTTCCTGTCGGAGAACGCCGACTTCGCGCAGGCGGTCATCGACGCCGGCCTGACCTGGATCGGCCCGCCGCCGCAGGCCATCCGCGACCTCGGTGACAAGGTCACCGCCCGGCACGTCGCCCAGCGCTCGGGCGCGCCGCTGGTCGCGGGCACCCCGGACCCGGTCTCGGGTGCGGACGAGGTCGTGGCGTTCGCGAGCGAGCACGGCTTGCCGGTCGCCATCAAGGCCGCGTTCGGCGGTGGCGGCCGCGGTCTGAAGGTCGCCCGCACGCTGGAGGAGATCCCGGAGCTCTACGAGTCGGCGGTCCGCGAGGCCGTGGCCGCGTTCGGCCGCGGTGAGTGCTTCGTCGAGCGCTACCTGGACAACCCCCGGCACGTGGAGACCCAGTGCCTGGCCGACCAGCACGGCAACGTGGTCGTCGTCTCCACCCGTGACTGCTCGCTGCAGCGCCGCCACCAGAAGCTGGTGGAGGAGGCCCCGGCGCCGTTCCTGACCGAGGAGCAGAACGCCGAGCTGTACCGCGCCTCCAAGGCGATCCTGCGCGAGGCGGGCTACGTCGGCGCCGGCACCTGCGAGTTCCTGGTCGCCCAGGACGGCCTGATCTCCTTCCTCGAGGTCAACACCCGTCTGCAGGTGGAGCACCCGGTCTCCGAGGAGGTCACCGGGATCGACCTGGTCCGCGAGATGTTCCGGATCGCCGACGGCGAGCCGCTCGGCTACGACGACCCCGAGGTGCGCGGCCACTCCATCGAGTTCCGCATCAACGGCGAGGACCCGGGCCGCAACTTCCTTCCGGCGCCGGGCACGGTGACGCTGTTCACCCCGCCGTCGGGCCCGGGCGTCCGGCTGGACGCGGGCGTGGAGAGCGGCTCGGTCATCGGCCCCGCCTGGGACTCGCTGCTGGCCAAGCTGATCGTCACCGGTGCGACCCGCAAGCAGGCGCTCCAGCGGGCCGCCCGCGCCCTGGCCGAGTTCAAGGTCGAGGGCATGGCCACCGCCATCCCGTTCCACCAGGCCGTGGTCACCGACCCCGCGTTCGCGCCCGAACTCACCGGCAGCGACGAGCCGTTCAAGGTCTACACCCGCTGGATCGAGACCGAGTTCAACAACACCATCCCCGCCTTCACCGGCGCGGGTGGCGACGGCGAGGAGCCCGAGGGCCGCGAGACCGTCGTGGTCGAGGTCGGCGGCAAGCGGATCGAGGTCTCCCTGCCGTCCTCGCTCGGCGTCTCGGCCGCACCCGCCGTCGGCGCGGGCGCCGGCAAGGCCGTGGCCAAGCGCCGGGTCGGCGCCAAGAAGGCCGGCTCCGCGATCAGCGGTGACACTCTCGCCTCGCCGATGCAGGGCACCATCGTCAAGGTCGCCGTCGAGGAGGGCCAGACCGTCGCCGAGGGCGAGCTGATCGTCGTCCTGGAGGCGATGAAGATGGAGCAGCCGCTCAACGCCCACAAGGCGGGCACCGTCGTCGGCCTCAAGGCCGAGGTCGGCGCCAGCGTCAGCAGCGGCGCCGCCCTCTGCGAGATCAAGGACTGACACCCTCGCAGCAGCCACGACCGGTCCGTACACCCCCGGGGTGTGCGGGCCGGCCGTCTTTTCACCGGCTGCAGCGCCGGTGACGAGGAGAGGCGGATCGGCCTCGCCCGGGTGGCGGCCGGTCGCCGTGAACCCGCGTCGCTGCGAGGCCCGCGCCGCCAGGCGGGAGGTCCGCGGACTGCCGCCGGCCCGTCGCACCCGGCTGACCGCGGGCCCCACCGCGCGCCCGCGATCGGACCGGACAGCGCTCCCCGCGCCCCTGCCGGCTCACCGGTAGCTGAACAGGCCGGCCCGTCCGGGGTGTTGCAGCGCCCGCGCCCCTGCGGGCCCGCCCGTACGGGGGCGCAACGGCTTGGTGGAACGTTCCGCTAGCACTAGCGGCCGCGCGGTGCGCCCAACTCCGCCAGCCGGCCGGGGAGTTGCCCGGGCGGACCGCCGTGCACACCGGGCCGCCGCGGCCCGGGCAGCGGCGCGGGGGCGGACGGCGGCCCGCTGCGCCGCGGCACCACCGGGGCCGTCGACACCGACTGGTGCACCGGCGGCTCGGCGTGCAGCCCGAGCGGCGCCACGGCGATCTGCACGCCGCAGTCGGCCAGCGCGTCCAGCTCGCGCGCGGTCGGGTCCTCTGCGGCGGCCTGCTCGTCCGTCACCAGCCTGGTGATCGCCTCGGTGGGCACGGTCTGGAACATGGTGTCCGCGCCGAGCTTGGTGTGGTCGGCGAGGACGATCACCTCGGCGGCCGACTGCACCAGTGCCCGGTCCACGCTCGCGGAGAGCATGTTGGTGGTCGACAGGCCGCGGTCGGCCGTCAGCCCACTGCCGGAGATGAACGCCTTGGCGACCCGCAGGCCGTGCAGCGACTGCTCGGCCCCGCTGCCCACCAGCGCATAGTTGGAGCCGCGCAGGGTGCCGCCCGTCATCACCACCTCGACCCGGTTGGCGTGCGCCAGGGCCTGGGCGACGAGCAGCGAGTTGGTCACCACCGTCAGACCGGGGACCCGGGCCAGCCGGCGGGCCAGCTCCTGGGTGGTGGTGCCGGCGCCGACCACCACGGCGTCCCCCTCCTCGACCAGCCCCGCCGCGAGGTCGGCGATGGCGCTCTTCTCGGCCGCGGCGAGGTGGGTCTTCTGCGGGTAGCCGGGTTCCCGGGTGAAGCCGCCGGGGAGCACCGCGCCGCCGTGCCGGCGGTCGAGCAGCCCTTCGGCCTCCAGGGCCCGGACGTCTCGGCGTACGGTGACTTCGGAGGTCTGGACGACGCGGGCCAGCTCACGGAGCGACACGGCTCCGTTGGCGCGCACCATTTCGAGGATCAACTGGCGACGTTCTGCAGCAAACACAGAACCGACGGTAACCTGAATGACCGTCTGCTTTCAGGCGTTTGCTCCTGGTAACGGGAAATGCTCACGTCGGAGCAGCGCGCGACCGTACAATGCGCGCCGCCGACAGGCCTGCTCCACGCCCCGCCGCCCGGGTGACGGCGCACGCCCGCGCGAGCGGCGGCCGCGCCGGCGGCCGCCTCAACTCGCTTGGCCGGCTCAGGAGTCCGGGATCTCCCGCTTGCGGATGTGCAGCTGCCGGGCGGCCTCCGCGGTGGAGCCGGAGACGGACGGGTAGACCGTGAACGCGCTGGCCACCTGTTCGACCGTCAAGTTGTTGTCCACGGCGAGCGAGATCGAATGGATGAGTTCGCTGGCCCGGGGGGCGACCACCACGCCGCCGACCACGATGCCGGTGCCGGGGCGGCAGAACAGCTTCACGAAACCGTCCCGGATGCCCTGCATCTTCGCCCGCGGGTTGCCGCGCAGCGGGAGCTTGACCTCGACGGCGTCCATCTTGCCGCAGGAGACGTCCGCGGCGGTGTAGCCGACGGTGGCGATCTCCGGGTCGGTGAAGACGTTGGAGGCCACGGTCTTGAGGTTGAGCGGCTGCACCGCGTCGCCCAGCGCGTGGTACATCGCGATCCGGCCCTGCATCGCGGCGACCGAGGCGAGCATGAAGACACCGGTGCAGTCACCGGCCGCGTACACGCCGGGGGCGGAGGTGCGGGAGACCCGGTCGACCTGGATCTGGCCCCAGTCGTTGAGCTTGACCCCGGCCTCCTCCAGGCCCATGTCGGCGGTGTTGGGGATGGAGCCGACCGCCATCAGGCAGTGGGTGCCGCGGATGACCTTGCCATCGGAGAGCGTGACCTCGACGTGGTCGCCGACCCGTCCCTCCTCGCCCGCCTCCGGCGAGGAGGGACCCTCCGCAGCGTCCGTCCGTGCCGAGATCCTCTTCACCGTCTCGGCCCGGGAGCGGCTCATCACGTTCATGCCGCGCCGACGGAAGACCTCCTCCAGCACCTCGGCGGCGTCCGGGTCCTCGCCGGGCAGCACGCGGTCGCGGGAGGAGACCAGGGTGACCTCGGAACCGAGCGCCTGGTAGGCGCCGGCGAACTCGGCGCCGGTGACGCCGGAGCCGACCACGATCAGCTCGCGCGGCAGCTCCTCCAGGTCGTAGACCTGGGTCCAGGTCAGGATGCGCTCGCCGTCCGGCTGGGCGTCGGGCAGCTCGCGCGGGTGGCAGCCGGTGGCGATCAGCACGGCGTCCGCACGCAGCGACTCGGCGCTGCCGTCCTCGTGTTCGACGATCACCTCGCGCGAGCCGTCCACGTGCTGGCCGCCGGCGCCCAGGCGACCCTTGCCGCGCAGGACCGTCACGCCCGCCCGGGTCACGGACTGGGTGATGTCGTGGGACTGGGCGATCGCCAGGCGCTTCACCCGTCGGTTGACCTTGCCGAGGTCCACGCTGAGCACCCGGGAGGGGCCCTGGCTGCAGTCAGCGATGGTGATGCCCAGCTCTTCGTAGGAACTGTCGAAGGTGGTCATCACCTCGGCGGTCGCGATGAGGGTCTTGGACGGCACGCAGTCCGTCAGCACCGCCGATCCGCCCAGACCGTCGCGGTCGACGACGGTCACCTCCGCGCCGAGTTGGGCAGCCACCAACGCTGCCTCGTATCCGCCGGGTCCGCCACCGATGATCACGATCCGAGTCACGTCCACCATTGTCCCGCACGCCGGAACCAAAGCCACGCCGGGGGCGTTGCCATATGCTCGCCCCCGAGCCGGTGTGACGGTGGACACTCCCCGCCCCGCACCCGCGCGCACACCTCACGTAGGCTGACGCCCATGCCCCTCTACGCCGCGTACGCCACCAATCTCGACGCCCGGCAGATGAGCCGTCGCGCGCCCCACTCCCCGCTGCGCGGCACGGGCTGGCTAAACGGCTGGCGGCTGACCTTCGGCGGCGAACACCTCGGCTGGGAGGGCTCGTTGGCCACGGTGGTGGAGGACGAGAAGCACCAGGTCTTCGTCTCCCTCTACGACGTGGCGCCGATGGACGAGGACGGTCTGGACCGCTGGGAGGGCCTCCAGCTCGGCCTGTACCGCAAGATCCGGCTGCGCGCCCAGACCCTGGACGGGGACATCCCGGTGTGGACGTACGTCCTCAACGACTACGAGGGCGGACTGCCCGCCGCCCGCTACCTCGGGCTCATCGCGGACGCGGCGGAGAGCGCCGGCGCCCCCGCCGACTACATCACGGAGCTGCGACACCGGCCCTGCTGAGCGCCCTCCAGGGAGAACGGCCGGGCGGGTACGCCCCCCTTCGGGCGCGGTGCGCCCCTCACGGGCGCGGGGTGAGCCGCCCGGGGCGTCGCACCGCACCGCACCGCACCGCACCGCACCGCACCGCACCGCACCGCACCGCACCGCACCGCACCGCACCGCACCGCACCGCACCGCACCGCACCGAGAGTGTCCGGGTCCTGCCCCCGGGCGCGCCCGGCGCCCCCTTCTCCGGTGATTCCGGACTCAGAGGTTCCGACAGTCCCAAGTCGCGAATACCGCCCGTGGCCTGTCGTTTCAGGTCGGCCGGGTAACAAATCGGCATGGCTTGAGCGAACTGTCTACGCGCGTAGGCCGAATCTTGTCTATCCTCGGCGATGTGAATGCAACTCCTCAGTCGGTCGTCTCCGCCGACCCCTACGCCGCCGCCCAGGCCGCCGCTGCGCGCCTGCGCGAGCTGACCGGTGCCGAGCGCCACGACTTCGCCCTTGTGATGGGCTCCGGCTGGGTGCCGGCCGCCGACGCGCTGGGCGACCCGTCGGCTCCGGGCAACTTCGAGTTCCCCATCACCGAGCTCCCCGGCTTCCCGGCCCCCGCGGTCGCCGGCCACTCGGGCAAGATCCGCTCCGTCAAGATCGGCGACAAGCGCGCCCTGATCTTCCTCGGCCGCAACCACTACTACGAGGGCTACGGCGTGGCCACCGTGGTCCACGGTGTCCGCACCGCGGCCGCCGCGGGCTGCGAGGTCATCGTGCTGACCAACGGCTGCGGCGGTCTCCGCCGGGGCTGGATCCCCGGCCAGCCGGTCCTGATCAGCGACCACATCAACCTGACCGCGGACTCCCCGATCGTCGGCGCCAACTTCGTCGACCTGACGGACCTGTACTCGCCGCGCCTGCGCCAGCTCTGCCGCGAGGTGGACCCGTCGCTGGACGAGGCCGTGTACGTCCAGTTCCGCGGCCCGCACTACGAGACCCCGGCCGAGGTCAACATGGCCCGGGTGCTCGGCGGTGAGCTGGTCGGCATGTCCACCACCCTGGAGGCCATCGCCGCCCGCGAGGCCGGCGCCGAGGTGCTCGGCATCTCGCTGGTCACCAACCTGGCCGCCGGCATGACCGGCGAGCCGCTCAACCACGAAGAGGTGCTGGAGGCCGGCAAGGCCAGCGCCGAGCGGATGGGCGCGCTGCTGGCCAAGGTCCTTGAGCGGATCTGAGCCGGAGCTGACGCAGAATCAGTAGAGGGGTCTTCGGGTGCAGCTCGCCCGGAGACCCCGTCTGCGCGTCGACGTCCCTCCGACCCCTCGGAGGGAGCCGGCACAGCGTGACTCCGCCCTCCCGGCCCCGAGAGGGCTCCTCGCTCCCGCGACGGTCAGCCCCTGGCCGTTGCCCGAAGACACGCGGCGACCGTACCGCGACGCGCAACGCCTTGACCGGCAGAGCAGCTTCCCCCCTTCGGGTGACACCGAAGGTCTCACGAGAAGAGACGAGATGGCGCAGGCATCCACCACCGACCTCCTCGCCCGGGCCCGGACCTGGCTCGCCGAGGACCCCGACCCGCAGACCCGCGAGGAACTGACCGCACTGCTGGCCGCCGCCGAGGGCCCCGACGCGGAGAGCGAGGAGCGCCTCGCCTGGTCGCACCTGGCCGAGCGCTTCGCCGGCCGGCTCCAGTTCGGCACCGCCGGACTGCGCGGTGAGCTCGGCGCGGGCCCGATGCGGATGAACCGCGCCGTGGTGATCCGCGCCGCCGCCGGCCTCGCCGCCTACGTCAGGAAGCAGCAGCTCGGCGACCTCGTGGTGATCGGCTACGACGCCCGCCACAAGTCGTACGACTTCGCCCGCGACACCGCCGCCGTGATGGTCGGCGCCGGGCTGCGCGCCGCCCTGCTGCCGCGCGCGCTGCCGACCCCGGTCCTGGCCTTCGCGATCCGCCACCTCGGCGCCGCCGCGGGTGTCACGGTGACCGCCAGCCACAACCCGCCGCAGGACAACGGCTACAAGGTCTACCTGGGCGACGGCTCGCAGATCGTCCCGCCCGCCGACGCCGGCATCGCCGACGAGATCGACGCCATCGCCTCGCTCTCCGACGTGCCGCGCGCCGAGAGCGGCTGGGAGGTGCTCGGCGAGGAGGTCGTCGATGCCTACCTGAACCGCGCCGTCTCCACCGTCGAGGCCGGCGGCGCCCGCGACCTGAACGTCGTCTACACCCCGCTGCACGGCGTCGGCCGGGACGTCCTGCTGTCCGCCTTCGAGCGGGCCGGCTTCCCCGCCCCCACCGTGGTCGCCGAACAGGCCGACCCGGACCCGGACTTCCCGACCGTGGCCTTCCCCAACCCGGAGGAGCCGGGCGCGATGGACCTCGCGTTCGCCACCGCCGCCTCCGTCGGCCCGGACGTCGTCATCGCCAACGACCCGGACGCCGACCGCTGCGCCGTGGCCGTGCCCACCGGCGACAACGGCGGCTGGCGGATGCTGCGCGGCGACGAGGTGGGCGCGCTGCTCGGCGAGGCCCTGGTCGCCAAGAAGGCCGTCGGCACCTTCGCCACCACCATCGTCTCCTCCACCCTGCTGGGTCGGATCGCCGCCGCGGCCGGGCTGGACTACACCGAGACGCTCACCGGCTTCAAGTGGATCTCCCGTGCCGACGGCCTGCGCTACGGCTACGAGGAGGCGCTCGGCTACTGCGTCGACCCGTCCGGCGTCCGCGACAAGGACGGCATCACCGCCGCCCTGCTGGTCGCCGAACTGGCCGCCACCCTCAAGCAGTCCGGCCGCACCCTGACCGACCTGCTGGACGACCTGGCGCTGGCACACGGCCTGCACGCCACCGACCAGCTCTCCGTCCGGGTGCAGGACCTCTCGCTGATCGCCGACGCGATGCGGCGCCTGCGCGAGCAGCCGCCGACCGTGCTGGCCGGTCTGCAGGTCACCCGGGCCGACGACCTGGCCGCCGGCTCCGCCGAGCTGCCGCCCACCGACGGCCTGCGCTACTACCTGGCCGGCGACGGCGTGACCTCGGCCCGGATCGTGGTCCGGCCGTCCGGCACCGAGCCCAAGCTGAAGTGCTACCTGGAGGTCGTCCTCCCGGTCGCCTCCGCCGCCGAGCTCGCCGAGACCCGCCGCCGGGCCGCCGAGGTCCTGGACGCCGTCAAGCGCGACCTCGCCGCCGCGGCCGGCATCTGACCGCGGCGCGGCACGCGAACGGGCCCGGTGCCCCGACCTCCTTCGGTCGGGGCACCGGGCCCGTCGTACGTCCTGCGCCGCCAGCGCGGCCCGGCCCGGCCCGGTCGGTCTTGAATGATCCGGGTGCCGAAACGGCGCTCAGGTGGCCGCGATCAGCGTGACGAAGGCGACCAGGCCGGCCAGCGTGGGCACGATGATCCACCAGCACCAGCGGACCGCCACCTCGCCGGCCGCGTCGGGCCGGCCCGCATTGCGCTCGGCGATCTCCTGCAGGGTGTCGACCACCTGGTCCGACCAGGCGCGGGTCGGGTCCGAGTCCCCATGCCGCAGTCCGCGCCGGGCGGGCGCCGGGCGGCTCGACGCGGACGCACCGCCCTTGAACGCCTCGGCGGCGGTGACGGCGGCCCGGCTCGCCGCGCGGTTGGCCCGCTTGCGCTGCCGGAGCGACACCGGCACGGCCCAGACCTGGTACTTCTTGCCGCCGGCGAGCAGCTCCACCGAGTACCCCGCCCGCAGGGCCTCCACCGAGGCCCACGGCGCCTCCACCGTCCGCAGCGGGTTGCGGACCAGCAGCCGCCGGTCGTTCGCGTACACGACGGGCCGCAGGGTGTACGCGACCACCGGGAACCCGAAGACCGGGGCGGCGGCCAGCGCGACCCACGGCGTGCGGCCGGTACCGGTCACGATGGCGTCGATGATCAGCCACCCGGCGACGGCGAGCAGCAGCACGCCGGAGACGACACCGGGAACGGAGCGATAGACGCGGTCGGCGTACTGCTCCTCGGGGGCGGCGTTGCCCGGGTCGGGCGTGCCGTCGGATTCGGTCATGGGGACGATTCTGCCCGATGGGAACCGGCTTCCCCATGGGCCCGAGATCACGAAATGCCGACACTCGCGGCCCCGCGCCGGTGACCTCCCTCCCCGCCCCGGCGGCCTCCCGGTCGGCGGACTCACCGGCCGGTGAGCGGCGCTCCCGGCCGCCGGCCGCTCAGGTCTCGGTCCCGCATCGATAAAGGGCACCCCCTATGCGGCTTGCTACGCGCGTAGATATGCTGCCCTTGTGACCATGTCCACTGTTGCAGCCAACGCCCTCGGCGCTGCGGGCGGCGGCCTTCAGGACGTTGCGGCGTCCGAGGCCTCGCTCCGTCGCTTCCTGCACGGCCTGCCCGGCGTCGACGCCGTCGGCCTGGAAGCCCGCGCCGCCTCCCTCGGCACCCGTTCGATCAAGACCACGGCCAAGGCGTACGCCATCGATCTGGCCATCTCGATGATCGACCTGACCACGCTCGAAGGCGCGGACACGGTCGGCAAGGTGCGCGCACTGTGCACCAAGGGCCGGAACCCCGACCCGACCGACCGGACCACCCCCCGCGTCGCCGCGATCTGTGTCTACCCGGACATGGTCGCCACCGCGAAGGAGACGCTGAAGGGGACCGACATCCAGGTCGCCTCCGTCGCCACCGCGTTCCCCGCCGGGCGCGCCGCGCTCCCGGTCAAGCTGGCCGACACCGCCGACGCGGTCGCGGCCGGCGCCGACGAGATCGACATGGTGATCGACCGCGGCGCCTTCCTCTCCGGCCGCTACCTCGACGTCTACAACGAGATCGTCGCGGTCAAGGAGGCGTGCAAGCGCCCGGACGGCACCTACGCCCACCTCAAGGTGATCTTCGAAACCGGCGAGCTGCAGACGTACGACAACGTGCGCCGCGCCTCCTGGCTGGCCATGCTGGCCGGTGCCGACTTCATCAAGACCTCCACCGGCAAGGTCGCGGTCAACGCGACTCCCCCGGTGACCCTGCTGATGCTGGAGGCCGTCCGCGACTTCCGGGCGCTGACCGGCATCCAGGTCGGCGTGAAGCCGGCCGGCGGCATCAAGACCACCAAGGACGCCATGAAGTACCTGGTGATGGTCAACGAGACCCTCGGCGACGACTGGCTGACCCCGCACTGGTTCCGCTTCGGCGCCTCCAGCCTGCTCAACGACCTGCTGATGCAGCGTCAGAAGCTGACCACCGGCCGGTACTCCGGTCCCGACTACGTGACGGTGGACTGAGACCATGGCCAAGACCAACAAGAAGGCGGAAGAGACCGTGACCCCCAAGGGCCGCCTCTTCGAGTACGCCCCCGCGCCCGAGTCCCCCGCCGCGGCGGGGGACATCCAGAGCTCGTACGGCCACTTCATCGGCGGCGAGTTCGTGGACTCCAGCGGCAGCGAGGCGCTGAAGACCGTCAACCCGGCCACCGAGCAGGTGCTGGCCGAGTTCGCGCAGGGTACCGAGGAGGACGTCGACCGCGCGGTCGCCGCCGCCCGCAAGGCGTTCACCGACTGGTCGGCGCTGCCGGGCAGTGAGCGCGCCAAGTACCTGTTCCGGATCGCCCGGATCGTCCAGGAGCGCTCGCGCGAGCTGGCCGTGCTGGAGTCGATCGACAACGGCAAGCCGATCAAGGAGACCCGGGACTTCGACCTGCCGATGGTCGCCGCCTGGTTCTTCTACTACGCGGGCTGGGCGGACAAGCTGGACTACGCCGGCTTCGGCCCGAACCCGCGTCCGGTCGGCGTGGCCGGCCAGGTCATCCCGTGGAACTTCCCGCTGATGATGCTGGCCTGGAAGATCGCGCCCGCGCTCGCCACCGGCAACACCGTGGTCCTCAAGCCCGCCGAGACCACCCCGCTGACCGCGCTGCGCTTCGCCGAGATCTGCCGCCAGGCCGGCCTGCCCAAGGGCGTCGTCAACATCGTCACCGGTGACGGCCGTACCGGCGCCGCGCTGACCGCGCACCCGGACGTCAACAAGGTGGCCTTCACCGGCTCGACCCCGGTCGGCCGGGCGATCGCCCGGCAGGTGGCCGGGACGCGCAAGAAGCTGTCGCTCGAACTCGGCGGCAAGGCCGCGAACATCGTCTTCGACGACGCGCCGATCGACCAGGCGGTCGAGGGCATCGTCAACGGCATCTTCTTCAACCAGGGCCACGTCTGCTGCGCCGGCAGCCGCCTGCTGGTCCAGGAGTCGATCCAGGACGAGCTGCTGGACGCCCTGAAGCGCCGGATGGCCACCCTGCGCGTCGGCGACCCGCTGGACAAGAACACCGACATCGGTGCGATCAACTCGGCCGGCCAGCTGGCCCGGATCACCGAGCTGGCCGCCTCCGGCGAGGCCGAGGGCGCCGAGCGCTGGGCCCCGTCCTGCGAACTGCCCAGCGCCGGTTACTGGTTCCGCCCGACCCTGTTCACCGGGGTCAGCCAGGCGCACCGGATCGCCCGCGAGGAGATCTTCGGCCCGGTGCTCTCCGTACTGACCTTCCGTACGCCGGCCGAGGCCGTCGAGAAGGCCAACAACACCCAGTTCGGTCTCTCCGCCGGCATCTGGACCGAGAAGGGCTCGCGCATCCTGTGGATGGCGAACCAGCTCAAGGCCGGTGTGGTGTGGGCGAACTCCTTCAACAAGTTCGACCCGACCTCGCCGTTCGGCGGTTACAAGGAGTCGGGCTACGGCCGCGAGGGTGGCCGCCACGGTCTGGAGGCCTACCTCGATGTCTGAGCTCATGAGCCGTCTTGACGTCTTCAAGACCTACAAGCTGTACGTCGGCGGGAAGTTCCCGCGCTCCGAGAGCGGGCGGGTGTACGAGGTGACCGACAGCAAGGGCCAGTGGCTCGCCAACGCCCCGCTCGGCTCCCGCAAGGACACCCGGGACGCCGTCCTCGCCGCCCGCGCGGCGGTCAAGGGCTGGTCGGGCACCACCGCGTACAACCGCGGCCAGGTGCTCTACCGCGTCGCGGAGATGCTCCAGGGCCGCCGCGAGCAGTTCGCCGCCGAGGTGTCGGCCGCCGAGGGCGTCGGTGCCAAGAAGGCCGCCGCGCTGGTGGACGCCGCGATCGACCGCTGGGTCTGGTACGCGGGCTGGACGGACAAGGTGGCGCAGATCGCGGGCGGGGCCAACCCGGTCGCCGGTCCGTTCTTCAACCTGTCCTCCCCCGAACCGACCGGCGTGATCGGCATCGTGGCGCCGCAGTCCGGGTACGGCTTCTCCTTCCTCGGCCTGGTCTCCGCGATCGCTCCGGTGATCGCCACCGGCAACACGGTCGTGGTGGCCGCCGCCACCGACGCGCCGCTGCCGGCGCTCTCGCTGGGCGAGGTGCTGGCCACCTCCGACCTGCCGGGCGGCGTGGTCAACGTGATCTCCGGCCGTACGGTGGACATCGCGCCCACCCTCGCCTCGCACCAGGACGTGAACGGCCTCGACCTGTCGGGCGCGATCGCCGCCGAAGGACCGGGCTCCGCCGCCGAGTTGGAGGCCGCGGCCGCCGACACCCTCAAGCGAGTGGTCCGCCCGGCGCTCGACCCGGCCGCCCTGGACTGGACCGATGCGCCCGGCACCGAGCGGCTACTCTCCTTCATGGAGACCAAGACGGTCTGGCACCCGATGGGTATCTGACCGCCTCCCCACCAGCCGGCCGTCCCCAGTGCCCCTCTCCCCCCAGGGGCCCGGACGTGCCGAGGACGGACCCGCACCTCCCCCCTGGTGCGGGTCCGTTGCCTTGGACCGACCGGCAACGGGGCGCGCGGCGTCGCGCTCCCCGTTACCGGTCGGTCTCACCCACCCGCCGTCCTTCGGGGCCACGAGCCGCCGACCGGCGGGCAACCGGCGCCGCGGCCGGGAGGTCCTCACTCACGGAGGACCGCGAAGGTGGGGAGGACAGCCGTGTGGGAGATCCTGGCCGAGCTTGCCGTGCTGGCGGGGGACGGGCTGCCGCGGGCGCTGCGGGCCCGCCGGGCGCGGCGGCGGCTGGCGGCCGGGCTGCCGGCCCGGATCCCGTGCTCCGTCCGCTCCGAGCGACCGGGCTGGCCGACCCGGTACACCCGCGGCAGCCTGCGGTTCACCCCCGCCAGCTCCACGGCGGCTTTCGGCTCACGGCACCACCCGTACCTGGGACTGCCGCCCGGCGGCGAGTTCTTCGACCCCGGGCCCGCGGCCCCCGACGACCAGGACTGGCTCGTCACCGTCTACCAGCCACCCGGCGGCGGGGCCGCGGTGAACATCCAGGTGCGCACCCGCTACCTCCCCTCGGTACGGCTGGCGTTGGGCGGCGGCTGAGCGCACGGGGGCCGGAAGCGAAGAGGTGACGTACGCCCGGTTTCGGCATCGGTGCCTGATGCGTCAGACTGGTGTCCCGTGAGTGACTCCCCGCTTAACCAGCCGTCGATGCTCCCTGCCCGCGTGGTACTGCTCTCCGGTCCCTCCGGTTCGGGCAAGTCCTCACTCGCCGCCAGGACGGGACTTCCGGTCCTCCAGCTGGACGACTTCTACAAGGACGGCGACGACCCCTCCCTCCCCCTCCTGCCCGACGGCGGGGTGGACTGGGACTCCCCGCTCGCCTGGCACCGCGAGCAGGCGGTGGCGGCGATCAGGCGGCTGGCGGAGGACGGCCGGGCCGAGGTGCCGGTGTACTCGATCCCCGACAACGGCCGGATCGGCACCCACGTCCTGGACCTCGGCGGCGCCCCGGCGTTCATCGCCGAGGGGATCTTCGCCGCCGAGATCACCGAGCAGTGCGCGGACGAGGGACTCCTCGGCGACGCGCTCTGCCTGCGCAACCACCCGCTCACCACGGCCTGGCGGCGCCTGCGGCGGGATGTCCGCGAGGGACGCAAGTCGCTCCCGGTGCTGCTGCGACGCGGCTGGCGACTGATGCGGGCCGAGCACGGCATCGTGTCCCGGCAGGTCGGGCTCGGCGCGTACGCCTGCGGCGGTCCTGAGGCCGAGCGCAGGGTGCGGACCGTCGCCGCGCGGACGCCGGCGGCCGTCGGGGTCTGATCCCGTGCGGCCCGCGGGTCAGTGCCGGACGGTGACCACCACCTTGCCGACCTGGTTGTTGGACTCCAGGTGGCGATGGGCCTCGGCGATCTCCGAGAGGTCGAAGGTGCGGTCGATCACCGGGGCCAGCGTCCCGGCCCGCAACCCGGCGTCGACGAAGTGCTCGGCGCGGCGGCGGGCGCCCGGATCGGCCAGCACGTCCAGATGGGCGTAACCGAGGATCCGCAGGCCCCAGTTGAGCGGCAGCGGGGCGGGCCGCGGGTCCAGCCAGCCGTAGACGATCAGCAGGCCGCCGGGGGCGACCGCCTGGGCGGTGGTCCGCAGGCCGGGACCGGCGACCGGGTCGAAGACGAACTCGGCGCCCCGGCCGTCGGTGATCTCCCGGACCCGGTCGAGCAGGTCCTCCTCGTCCAGCACGATGACGTGTGCGGCGCCGAGCTCCAGCAGCTGCTCGCGCTTGAGCGCGCTGCGGGTCACCGCGACGGGGATCGCGCCGAGGTGGCGCGCGATCTGGATCGCGGCGACGCCGACGCTGCTGGAGGCGGCGGTGACCAGCACATGGTCGCCGGGCCGCAGGCCGCCCTGCTCGACCAGGGCGCCGTAGGCGGTGCCGTACGACAGCCGGACGGCCGCGCCGGTGACGGCGTCCACCGTCTCCGGCCGGTGGACCAGGTTCGAGGCGGCGGTGACGACGTGGTCACCGTAGACGCCGTGCTCGCTCATCCCGCCGAACGCCACTGAGTCGACCTGGTCGCCGACCGCGAAGCCGGTGACGCCCTCGCCCACGGCCAGGACCTCACCGGAGGCCTCGTAGCCGAGCCGGGAGCCGGGCAGGGTCGGCTGGTAGTAGTAGGTGCCGGCACGGAACAGGGCCTCGGCCCGGTTCAGCCCGAGCGCGTCCACCCGGACCAGCACCTCGCCGGGCCCCGGCGCACCGAGCTCGGTCTCGACGATGCGCAGCACCTCGGGGCCGCCGATCTCGTCGAACACGACTGACTTGGCCATGCTGTCACTTCCCCCATGATGGATCGGTTATCTGACGCAACATCAGTTCTGCTGCGCCGTCGACCCGTTAACCGTACGGAGGGTGGACGCCGGCCGCCCATGCCGCAACCGCTCGCGATCATGTCCGATCGTCCACCGGAACGGCCCCCGGCTACCCTGCCGGACATGGACGTACTCAGCGACGCGATCACCGCGATGCGCACCGGCCTGCCGCACGCCGGCCGCTCCCGCAGGTCGGCTCCGTGGGGGATCCGCTTCCCCGACTCCGACGGCACCGGGGTGCACGTGGTGCTGCAGGGCTCGTGCTGGCTACTGCCCTCGGACGGCGCACCGCCGCTGCGGCTCGGCGTCGGCGACGTGCTGCTGCTGGCGCGCGGCGGCTCGTACGGGCTGGCCGACCACCCCGACACCCCGCTCGAGGACGTGGTGCTCCGGCCCGACGGCACCCTGCCGAGCCACCCGGACGAACCCGAGGACGGCCACCCGTCCGCCCGACTGCTCTGCGGCGCCTACCAGTTGAACCGGGCCAGGGCCCACCCGCTGCTGGCCTGCGTACCGCCGGTGGTCCATCTGCCCGCCCAGGTCGGCCGCCATCCGGGGCTGCGCGCCGTGGTCGACCTGCTCGGCAGCGAGGCCACCGGGCACCGGCCGGGTTCGGACGCGATCGTCCCGGCACTGCTCGACACGCTCCTGCTGCTGGTGCTGCGGGCGTGGTTCGAGGAGGAGTCCGACCGGGGCGCCACCGGGTGGGCGGCGGCGCTGGGCGACGGCGCGGTCGCCTCCGCCCTGCGCGACATCCACGGCGACCCGGCCCACCCTTGGACGGTCGAGGAACTGGCCGTCCGGGCCGGCCTCTCCCGGGCCGCCTTCGCCCGCCGCTTCACCGCCCTGGTCGGACAGCCGCCGCTCGGCTACCTCACCTGGTGGCGGATGACCACGGCCGGCCGGCTGCTGCGCTCGGACGACGCCCCGCTGCGGGTCGTCTCCCGCCGGACCGGCTACACCTCCGAGTTCGCCTTCGCCAAGGCCTTCAAACGCGAGTACGGCCTCTCCCCCGGCCAGTACCGCGACCAGCGCCGCCCGGCACGTCCCGGTCTCGCCGCGAGATCCGTCCGGTGAGCCTCCAGGAGCCCCGCGGGCTCGGGCCAGGCCCCGCCGCATCAGGTCCCGGCAGGTCTCCCGCCGCGCCACCGCCCGGGAGTGCCCGTCCCCGCAGAACACCGCCGGCGGCCGCCGGGCACCGTTGTAGTTGTTGCTGAGCGCGTACGTGTAGGCGCCGGTGGCCGGCACCGCGACCAGGTCACCGGGCCGCGGAGCCCGCAGCGGCACACCGTCGCCGAGCGTGTCCCCCGACTCGCAGTGCCGGCCGACCAGCCGGCACGGCTCGCCCCGCCCACCCCGGCGCGCGGCCTGGACGGCAGAAGGCCCGGTGCCTCTCCCCGGCACCGGGCCCTTCCACCGGGTCAGATCTTCGGGTTCCCCCTCCGGCCGCCGCTCCCCCGAGCCGGCGATCGCGCCCTCGATCCGCCCTACCCGTCCCCCTACGGGAGTCCTTGTCAGGCGACGAGCTCCCCGAACGCGAGCACGGTGTCACCCGTGCGGTTCAGCTGCTCGTCGTCCCGCAGCCGGCGCAGCGCGCGCCAGATGCTGCTCTTCACCGTGCCGACGCTGATGCCGAGGATGTCGGCGATCTCCGGGTCGGTGCGGCCCTCGTAGTAGCGGAGCACCAGCATGGTCCGCTGGTTCTCCGGCAGCTTGGCCAGCGCCTGCCACAGCACGGCCCGCAGCTCGGTGCCGCCCATGGCGTCGGTGTCGCCGACCGTCTCCGGCAGTTCCTCGGTCGGGTACTCGTTGACCTTGCGGCGCCGCCAGGCGGAGATGTGCAGGTTGGTCATGGTGCGGCGGAGGTAGCCGCCGACCGCCGCCTTGTCGGTGATCCGACCCCAGGCGCGGTAGGTGCTGAAGAGCGCGCTCTGCAGCAGGTCCTCGGCCTCGTGGCGGTCACCGGTGAGGTGGTAGGCCGTGGCGTACAGCGAGGCGCGGCGCTCGCGGACGTACGCGGTGAACTCCTTCATGTGCTCCGCCTCGGCGGCCGCCGCGGCCGGCGCGGAAGCCGCCACCGGTGCGGCCTTCTCCGCGACCGGAAGCCGGAACACCGACGCCCCGGGGGCGGTGGCGGCGCGGCCGGCCGGCTCCCCCGAGCCGAGACCGACCGCGATGCCCTTGCCCGTTGCGCTCCCCTGACCCGTCACGCGGACGGGGAGGACTCCCCGCAGCGTGAGGGTCGAACCGGTCTCGGCCGCCGCCCCCCGGTGGCCGATCCCGAACAGGTCCCCCGACCTGCTCCCGCCGCTGATGCGGCGGTTCCCGGTGCTGTGTGCGCACCCCCGTACGATCACGGCACCGGAAGCCTCGTCCGTCCGTACCTCGAAGTGGGTCCTGGTGGCGACTGCCGACGAACGCGCGTTTCGGACGGCCGCGGTGCTGCGGGTCTTGAGCGTGGCGTTCATCGTGACACCTCCATGATCGGTACGAGCGGTTCGCTGTCCGCCGCCGCGCTCCCCCGTCCCTCGGGCCGGGGCGTCGTCGCGGCGACAGGGAAAATCCTGCCCGCCGGTCGTCATGGCGCTGTCCGCCGACTGTCACAGAGCTGTCACAGCGGCCGGGACTTTGGTCCACAATTCCCCCGCACCAGCCTGGACGCCCAGGGGCGCGTTCCGGTTCCCGATCCCCGCGGCCGTGACGCAGCAGGTGATTCGATCCGCCGAGTGGGCCAGAATGAGGCCGTGCCATACCTCCTTCTGATCGAGGACGACGACGCCATCCGGACCGGCCTCGAACTCGCCCTCACCCGCCAGGGTCACCGCATGGTCACCGCCGCCTCCGGCGAGGACGGGCTGAAGCTCTTCAAGGAGCAGCGCCCGGACCTGATCGTGCTCGACGTGATGCTGCCCGGCATCGACGGCTTCGAGGTCTGCCGCCGGATCCGCCGCACCGACCAGCTGCCGATCATCCTGCTGACCGCGCGCTCGGACGACATCGACGTGGTGGTGGGCCTGGAGTCCGGCGCGGACGACTACGTGGTCAAGCCGGTGCAGCCCCGGGTGCTGGACGC
Organism: Kitasatospora sp. NPDC001175; assembly: GCF_053598215.1. Classification (NCBI taxonomy): domain Bacteria; kingdom Bacillati; phylum Actinomycetota; class Actinomycetes; order Kitasatosporales; family Streptomycetaceae; genus Kitasatospora; species Kitasatospora sp. NPDC001175. The sequence continues at coordinate 100,313 of NZ_JBSFJU010000001.1, forward strand.
CCGGATCCGCGCGGTGCTGCGCCGCGGCGAGCGGGAGAGCTCTGACTCCTCGGTGTACGGCAACGTGGTGATCGACCGCTCGGCGATGACCGTCACCAAGAACGGTCAGGACCTCCAACTCACGCCCACCGAGCTGCGGTTGCTGCTGGAGCTGAGCCGCCGGCCGGGCCAGGCGCTGTCCCGGCAGCAGCTGTTGCGGCTGGTCTGGGAGCACGACTACCTGGGCGACTCCCGACTGGTGGACGCCTGTGTGCAGCGGCTGCGGGCGAAGGTGGAGGATGTACCCTCGGCGCCGACGCTGATCCGCACGGTCCGCGGGGTGGGCTACCGGCTCGACCCGCCCAACCAGTCCTGACGGCCGTCCGCGGCACTCTCCGGCAAACCGCCGGCCCGGCTCCGAACGACCGAGCACCCAGCCCTGGACGACCAGCGGCCCGGCTCTGAACGACATTGGTGAGAACCCCAGTTGACTGTTGACCCTCATACCTCGCGCCGTCCGCGCCCCTGGCGGTGGCAGCAGCTGCGTTCGCTGCGGGTACGGCTGATCGCGGTGTTCGCCGTCGTGGCGCTGTGCACCGCCGTCTCGGCGTCCGGGATCGCGTACTGGCTCAACCGCGACGCGGTGCTCAAGCGCGCCCAGGACACCGCACTGAACGACTTCCGGGTCTCCCTCACCCGCAATGTCTCCGACCTGCCGCTGAACGCGTCCTGCCCGCAACTGACCAACCTGGCGAACCTGGTGGCCACCTCCGGCCTCAACTACCAGGTGGTGGTGGTCGACGAGAACCAGCCCGACTGCGCCGCCTCCTCCGCCCCGTCGAGCTTCACGCTCGCCCAGGTGCCGCCGGCGCTGCGGGCCACGGTGGCCAGGCCGCGCGAGACCAACTCGGCCAACCCGTACGCGTACCACCTGTACTGGCAGCGGGTGAACCTGGACGGGAAGCCGTACGTGGTCGGCGGCACCAAGGTGGTGCCGAGCGGGCCGACGGCGTACATGTTCAAGTCGCTGGACAACGAGCGGGCCGACCTCAACACCCTGGGCTGGTCGCTGGCGATCGCCACCCTGCTCGCGCTGATCGGCTCCGCGCTGCTGGCGCAGGCCGCCTCGGCCACGGTGCTGCGGCCGGTGAAGCGCCTCGGCGAGGCGGCCCGGCGGCTCGGCGAGGGCGAGCTGGACACCCGGCTCGACGTCGAGGGCGGCGACGAACTCGCCGACCTGGCACGGACGTTCAACCGGGCGGCGGAGTCGCTCTCCGAGCAGGTGGAGGAGCTCAGCGCCCGGGAGGCGCAGAGCCGGCGGTTCGTCGCCGACATGTCGCACGAGCTGCGCACCCCGCTGACCGCGATGACCGCGGTGACGGACATCCTGGAGGACGAGGCCGAGCTGCTCGACCCGATGGTCGAGCCGGCCGTGCGGATCGTGGTCAGCGAGACCCGCAGGCTCTCCGACCTGGTGGAGAACCTGATGGAGGTGACCCGGTTCGACGCGGGCACCGCCAAGCTGGTCGCCGACGAGATGGACATAGCCGACCTGATCATGTCCTGCATCGACGGCCGGGCCTGGTACGACGCGGTCGAGGTGGACGCCCCGCGCGGGATCCTGGCCGTGGTCGACCCGCGCCGCCTGGACGTGGTCTTCGCCAACCTGATCGGCAACGCGCTCAAGCACGGCGGCTCGCCGGTACGGGTCAGGGTCCGCCAGATCGGCCAGACCGTGGTGGTGGAGGTCTCCGACAGCGGCCCGGGCATCCCGGAGGACGTCCTGCCGCACGTCTTCGACCGCTTCTTCAAGGCCGACAAGGGCCGCGCCCGCTCCGAGGGCAGCGGGCTCGGGCTGTCCATCGCGATGGCCAACGCGCAGATCCACGGCGGCACCATCACCGCCGCCAACGGCGAGGTCGGGGCGGTGTTCACGCTGACCCTGCCGCTCACCCCCGGCGGACCGCTGGACGGCCCGGGTGCCGCGGACCCGGCTCCCGCCGTGGCCACGGAATCGGAATCGGACCGGGGCCCGGCAGTGGCACCGACCGCGGAACAGGCCGGCGCGGCCGATCAGGAAGGTGCCCGGTGAACGTACCCAGGACCGCTGCGGCGGCCGCACTGCTGACCGCCGTCCTGGCGACCGCGACGGGCTGCGGCATCCGGCCGACCGCCGTGCCCGTCGACGCGGGCGCCCCGGCCAGTCGAACGGCCTGCCCCAACCCGTACACGGTTCCGACCGCGGTGCTGGCTCCGACGCCGAGCACCGCGCCCCGGCCGTCCGCCGCAGCGGGGAGCCCGTCGGCCGCTCCGTCCGGCACGCCGTCGTCCGCGCCGTCGGGGGTGCCCTCGACCGGCACGCCGGGTGCGACGGCGAGCGGCAGCCCCGGCGCGGACGCCACGGCCAAGGGGCCCGTCAGTGTGTTCAGCGCGGTCCCCTCACCAGGAGCGTCCCGCTGCCCATGAACGGGTTACCCCGAACCCGCGTGACCGAGCGCGGAACCGTGAACGACAAACGGGGCGTCCTCCCCGGCGTGCAGCGAGATGGCACCACCACGCGCCACGAGCGCGAGCGCGGGACCGGCGTACGGGCCGGCAGCAGCCCCACCCAAGGGGCGTACGCTCCGTCCTTCGCGCCGGATTCCTCCCGGTCCGGGCTTCCGCGGCAGCCGAAGGAGGCGCCGCAGGACGCATCCCCGGACGGACCACCTTCCCCGGACGGACCACCGGAGCAGTCGCAACCCTCCGGGGACGGTTACGCGCCCGAGGCGTCACCCCGGGCGCGGCGGATCGGTCTGACCGTGCTCGCCGGATATCTGGCGGTGGTCGGGTGGTTCACCCTCCGTCCGGTGACGGTCGGGTGGGCACCTCCGGCCAACCTGACCCCGTTCGCCTCGGTCGGCCAGGCGCTGGCCGTCGGCGGCCTGGCCGGTGCCCTGCAACTGGCCGGCGGGCTGCTGCCGCTGGCACCGCTCGGCGTCCTGCTCCCGCTGGCCGGCGGACGGCTGCGGACCGGCTGGCTGCCGTCCTTCCTGCACACCGTGGGCGGTTCGGCACTGCTGGCCACCGGCCTGGAGATCCTCAAGGGCTGGACACCCTGGCACGTCTCGAACGTGGACGACATCCTGCTGGGCACGCTCGGTGTCGCCGCCACCCACCTGGCCTTCGTCCCGGCCGGCCGGAGCGCGCTGCGCCGACGGGCCCCCAGAACGCCCGCGACGCCCGCGCCACCCTCCTGTGCCGCGCCTGCGGCCGAGCCCGCTGGCGAGCCCGCACCAGCACCCCGGATGACCGCGTCCGTGTCCCAGGGGCCCACGCCGGTGCCCCAGGTGACCGCGGTGGCCGCCCCGCTGGGCGCCGCCCACCGACCGGTTCTCAGGGGCCATCCCTGAACCGACCCCGAGCCGCCGCTACGCCGGCCCGGTGAGAGCTCAGGGGGCCGGATCACCATCGCGGCTGACGTCCAGAGCGGCGGGAGAACCGAGGATGGAGACATGCCCGCCGGAGAGACCGGCACCGGGCCGAAAGACTTCGGAGAGCTCCATGAGCGTCCTTGCCCGCCCTCGCCACAACCGCGTCATCGCCGGCGTCTGCGCCGGGATCGCCGACCGCTTCGGACTCTCCCCGTGGACCGTCCGGCTCATCTTCCTGGCCTCCTGCCTGCTGCCCGGGCCGCAGTTCCTGATCTACCTGGCGCTCTGGCTGCTGCTCCCGCAGGAGCCGTGAGCCGACGGCGCCGGCCGCGCCTCGACGCACACCACAACGCCCCGAAGGGCCGCCGGTCCGGGCGGCCCTTCGGGGCGTTCGGGCGATTGCGCGCCGGCCGCGAGGCCGGCCCGCGGCCGGTGGGTCAGCCGGCGAGGCCGGGCAGCTGGGCGTTGCCGAGCGCACCGGTGAGCACACCGGCGCCGGGCACCTTGCTCAGGGCGTCCGCACCCGGCAGGCCGCGGGTCGCCTTCTTGGCGCCGGCCGAAGCGTCCTCGGCGGGCGCGTCGGCGGTCCCGTCGGCCGCGGGGTCCTGCGCCGCCGGGGCCGGGGCCAGGGAGGAGCCGACGCCGTGGTTGAGGTCGCCGACCGCGTTGGTGACCGGGGCGGTCGGCAGCTTGCCGGTCGCACTGGTGGCGGCGCCGGTCAGCACCCCGGACTTGTCCAGCACGTTGGCCGGGCTCCCGAACCCACCGGAGCCGGCGGCGGCGGAGGCGGAACCGGCGGCAGCCGCCGCGAGCGCGACGCCGAGCGCCGCGGTTCCGGCGATCTTCAGAGTGGCCTGCTTCATGTGTTGGTCCTCGGTCCTCGTCGGTGGGCGGCGCGCGGACGCGCCCGGGGACGCACACCGCTACACCGTGTCAACAGTGACTGGCACACCGTAGTGACAAGGTTCCGGGAGGTACAACGACCGTTAACTCCCAGGGGTGACCGGTCGGATGAACGCAGGACCCGGGCAGTGGCCCCACGTTCATCCGACCGCTCGTCAGGCGCGGTTTCGGGCATCCCGGGACCGCGTCAACACGGAACGCGGTCGCCGAGGGCCGCCCGCGGCGACCCTCAGGCGCCGGCGCTGAACAGCCACTCCGCCTTGAGCTCGGCGTAGCCGGGCTTGATCACGTCGTTGATCATCGCCAGGCGCTCGTCGAAGGGCAGGAAGGCCGACTTCATGGCGTTGACGGTGAACCACTCCATGTCACCCAGGGTGTAGCCGAACGCCTCGACGATGTGCTCGAACTCGCGGCTCATGCTGGTGCCGCTCATCAGTCGGTTGTCGGTGTTCACGGTGACCCGGAACTTCAGCCGGCTGAGCAGGCCGATCGGGTGCTCGGCGTACGAGGTCGCGGCGGCCGTCTGCAGGTTGGAGGTGGGGCACATCTCCAGCGGGATGCGCTTGTCACGCACGTACGCGGCCAGGCGGCCCAGCTCGACCCGGCCGTCCTCGTGGACGGTGATGTCGTCGATGATCCGCACGCCGTGACCGAGCCGGTCGGCGCCGCAGCACTGCAGGGCCTCCCAGATCGACGGCAGGCCGAAGGCCTCACCGGCGTGGATGGTGAAGTGGTTGTTCTCGCCCTTGAGGTAGTCGAAGGCGGCCTGGTGGCGGGTGGGAGGGTAGCCGGCCTCGGCACCGGCGATGTCGAACCCGACCACGCCCTGGTCGCGGTAGCGGTTGGCGAGCTCGGCGATCTCCTGGGAGCGGGCGGCGTGGCGCATCGCGGTGAGCAGCGCGCCGACCCGGATCCGGTGGCCGTTGGCCTTGGCCCTGGCCTCACCGAGGCGGAAGCCCTCGTTGACGGCCTCGACCACCTGGTCGAGGGTGAGGCCGGCCTCAAGGTGCTGCTCGGGGGCGTACCGGACCTCGGCGTACACCACGCCGTCGGCGGCCAGGTCCTCGGCGCAGTCGGCGGCGACCCGGATCAGGGCCTCGCGGGTCTGCATCACGGCGCAGGTGTGCGCGAAGGTCTCCAGGTAGCGGACCAGCGAGCCGGAGTCGGCGGCCTCGCGGAACCACTCGCCGAGCTTGGCCGGGTCGGTGGTGGGGAGCCCCTCGTAGCCGCAGGCGGCTGCCAGTTCGACGATGGTCTGGGGGCGCAGCCCGCCGTCGAGGTGATCGTGCAGGAGCACCTTCGGGGCACGGGCGATCTGGTCGGAGGTGGGAATGCGGGGGCCTGTGGTGCCCGCAGCGACAGGGATCTGCTTCTCCATTGCGGGAGTGTAGCCCCTACGCGCGTAGATTCACCATGTCGATCATCGCCCGTCCACCCGGACAGCGCAACGGGACCACCCGAGGGGCGGGGGCGCCCCGGGCCGCGCGGAGAGCCGCCCATCAGCGGAGAGCCGCCCATCAGGGGCACCGGCTCCGGACGGCGGCCCGCCTCGTCCGGCACGGGGCGGGTCCGGTCCACCGCGGCAGGTCCCCGCGCAGCCCGCCGGCCCCGGGGGCGCCCTCAGTCGTGGTCGAGCAGCCGCCCCCGGCGGGAGAGGACGAAGTCGCGGAAGGCCGCCGCCGGCGGGGTCAGCGGCCGGCCCGCCACCCAGGCGAGGCCGATCGCCCGGCGGGTGCGGGGCGCCGTCACCTCCAGTTCGACCACGCCGGGGCGCGGGACGAGACCGGGCGGCAGCAGCGCCACCCCGAGCCCGGCCGCGACCAGCCCCCGCAGCGTCTCCGCCTCCTCCCCCTCGAAGGCGATCCGGGGCGCGAACCCGGCCTCCGCGCAGAACGCCTCCGTGATCGCGCGCAGGCCGTACCCCTCCTCCACCACGACGAACGGCTCCTGGGCCACCTCGGCCAGCCGGATCCGGCGCCGCCCGGCGAGCCGGTGGTCACAGGGGACGGTCAGATAGAGCCGCTGCTCGTCCAGCGGACGGGCCGTCAGGTCGGTCGCGTCCGGCAAGGGTGAGACCAGGCACAGGTCCAACTCGCCGTCGCGCAGCCGCTCCAGCATCGCCGCGACGTAGTCCTGCACCAGCTGGAACCGCACCTGCGGGTGATCGGCCCGGAAATCCCGCAGCAGCGCCGGCACCGCGTCCGTCCCCATGGTGTGCAGGAAGCCGAACGCCACCCGCCCGGACACCGGGTCGGTCTCCGCGCGGGCCAGCTCGACGCCGCGCTCCAGTTCGGCCAGCGCCCGCTCGACCGAGCCCAGCAGCAGCCGGCCCGCCCGGGTGAGCCGGACGGTACGGCCCTGCCGGGCCAGCAGGTCCACCCCCAGCTCGCCCTCCAGCCGGGCCACCGCCCGGGAGAGCGTCGGCTGCGGCATCCCCAGCAGCTGTGCCGCCTGCGTGACGTGTTCCAGCCGGGCGACCGCCGCGAACTGGGCCAACTGCGGCGCGAGGTTGGCGACGGCGGACTCCCGGCCGAGTTCGGCCGGGTGCAGGGGCGGCGAGCTGCTCTCATGCGTCACAGCATCGATTCTCCGTCAGTCATGCATTGGACGCATCAAGCAGCACGGTCCTACGTTCTAACCATGTCGCCTGCCATTGAGGGGGCATCCGCACCGGCACGACCGGGCGCCCCCGCCCAGCCAGCTTCCACCGCTCCCACCGACGCCGGGCCCGAGGACTCGCGGCACCGCCCGGGTGAGCGCGGCTTCCGCCACGCCAACCTCGCGCTGTTCGCCGCCGGGGTCGCCACCTTCGTCCTGCTGTACTCCACCCAGGGCTTGCTGCCGATCCTCTCCGCCGACCTCGATCTCACGCCGGGGCAGGCGAGTTGGACCTCCTCGGCGGCAACCCTGGGACTGGCTTTGGCGCTTCTCCCGGCAAGCGCGCTGTCCGACCGGTTCGGCCGCACCGCGGTGATGACCACCTCCACCGTGGCCGCCTCGGTGGTCGCCCTGGCCCTACCCCTCGCGCCGGACCTCTCCGCCATGGTGGTGCTGCGGGTGCTCCAGGGCGCCGCCCTCGCCGGGCTGCCCGCGACCGCGATGGCCTACCTCGCCGAGGAGGTCCACCCGAGCGCGCTGGCCTCCGCGATGGGCCTGTACGTGGCGGGCAACAGCATCGGCGGCATGGGCGGCCGCCTGGTCTCCGGCTGGGTGGCCGCCGCCTGGGGCTGGCGCTGGGGCCTCGCCGCCTCGGCCGCCATGGCCGTGCTGGCCACCCTGGCGTTCCGGCTGCTCATCCCGGCCGCCCGGAACTTCCGCCGGGCCCCGGTGGACGCCCGCGCCCTGACCCGTACGGTCTCGGCCCACCTGCGCAATCCGCTGCTGCTGCGGCTGTACCTGCTCGGCCTGCTCTTCATGGCCGTGTTCGGCGCGGTCTACAACACCGTCGGCTACCGGCTCATCGCCGCGCCGTTCCACCTGCCCGAGTCGCTGGCCGCCTCTGTCTTCGGGGTGTACCTGGTCGGCACCGCCACCTCGGCCTACGCCGGCAGGCTCGTCGGCCGCGTCGGCCGGCGCGGCGCGCTGTACGCCTCGATCGGCACCACCACCGCCGGGCTGCTGCTCTCGCTCGGCGACTCGCTGGTCTGCGCGCTGCTCGGCCTGGTCCTGATCACCGCCGGCTTCTTCGCAGGCCACGCCACCGCCTCGTCGTCGGTCGGCCGCACCGCCACCCACGGCCGCGCCCAGGCCTCCGCGCTCTACCTGATCGCCTACTACCTCGGCAACAGCCTCGGCGGCACCGTCGGCGCCGACGAGTACCACGCCACCGGCTGGACGGGCACCGCCGCCGTCGGCCTCATCGCGATGGCTCTCGCCGCCGCCGTCACCCTCTACGCGACCCGGCAGGCCGCCGCCGCCCGACGGGAGTCGGCCGTCGGTACACTCCGGACATGAGCATCGATCCGGCTGCGTACGCCCGGCTGCGGGAGATCGCCGACCAGCTGCCGCAGATCCCCGGGATAAGCAAGGTGGAGATCGCCGACGGCGAGATCGTCATGATGATGTCACCGGTGAAGAGGCACGAGTTGGCCGTCGTGCGGATCGCCCGTCAGCTCAACCTGCAGCTGCCGAAGACTCATCCTGGCCACATTGCGCACCCGGGCGCAGATCTGGAGGACACGGGTCTCGGCCGGTTGCGGTGCCCTGACCTCATGGTCTTTCCCGAACAAGTGCTTGAGGGCGAGGAGCCGGCAGTCCAGCCGCACGAGGTGCTGCTCGTAGTCGAGGTCGTCTCCAAGTCCAACCCCGAGAGCGACTACCAGAACAAGGTCCGCGACTACGCGGCCATGGGTATCCCGCTGTACTTGCTGGTCGACCCGCGCAAGGGCACCGGTATCGTCCACGACCAGCCCGGCTACGCCTCCCGCAAGGAGTTCGCGTTCGGCGACACCGTCACCGTCGGCCCCTGGACGATCGACACCTCGGTCCTGCTGACGTACGCCTGAGACCGGCGTACGTCAGCAGGACCTCGGCGGATCACGCGATGCGGTCGAGGATGATCGGGGTCGGGGTGAACCCGGTGCCCGCCGGGGAGATCTCGATGCCGCCGGACAGCGCCTCGATCGCGTAGTCGTAGCGCTCGGGGGTGTCGGTGTGCAGGGTCAGCAGCGGCTGGCCGGCCACGACGGTGTCACCCGGCTTGAAGTGCATCTCGACACCGGCACCCGCCTGCACCGGGTCCTCCTTGCGGGCGCGGCCGGCACCCAGGCGCCAGGCGCAGACGCCCACGCCGTAGGCGTCCAGCTTGGTGAGCACGCCGCTCTCCGCAGCGGTGATCACGTGCTGCTCGCGGGCGACCGGCAGCGGGGCGTCCACGTCGCCGCCCTGGGCGGTGATCATGCGGCGCCAGTGGTCCATCGCGGAGCCGTCGCGCAGCGCGTCCGCCGGGTCCTTGCCGTGGACGCCCGCCGCGGCGAGCATCTCGCGGGCCAGCGCGATGGTCAGCTCGACCACGTCGGCCGGGCCGCCACCCGCCAGCACCTCGACGGACTCGCGGACCTCCAGCGCGTTGCCGGCGGTGAGCCCGAGCGGGGTGGACATGTCGGTCAGCAGGGCGACCGTGTTGACGCCCGCGTTGGTGCCGAGACCCACCATGGTGCGGGCGAGCTCCTGGGCGTCGGCGAGGTTCTTCATGAACGCGCCGGAGCCGACCTTGACGTCCAGGACCAGTGCGCCGGTGCCTTCGGCGATCTTCTTGGACATGATCGACGAGGCGATCAGCGGGATCGCCTCGACCGTGCCGGTGACGTCGCGCAGCGCGTACAGCTTCTTGTCGGCGGGGGCCAGGCCGTCGCCCGCCGCGCAGATGACCGCGCCGGTGTCGCGCAGCACCTGCATCATCTCGTCGTTGGAGAGCAGCGCCCGCCAGCCGGGGATGGACTCCAGCTTGTCCAGGGTGCCGCCGGTGTGGCCGAGGCCCCGGCCGGAGAGCTGCGGGACGGCCGCACCGCAGGCCGCGACCAGCGGGGCCAGCGGCAGCGTGATCTTGTCGCCGACACCGCCGGTCGAGTGCTTGTCGGAAGTCGGCACGCCCAGCTCGGAGAAGTCCATCCGGACCCCGGAACGGATCATCGCGTCGGTCCAGCGGCTGATCTCCCGGAGGTTCATGCCGTTCAGCAGGATGGCCATGGCCAGCGCGGACATCTGCTCGTCGGCGACCTCGCCGCGGGTGTAGGCGTCGATCACCCAGTCGATCTGAGCGTCGGTCAGCTCACCGCGATCGCGCTTGGTGCGGATAACGGAGGGGGCGTCCATGGACATGGAATCTCCAAGAGGGTGGGTCAGGTACTCACATGCATGCGATCGGCGACTCGCTTGCGGGAGTTGCCGCAGGAACATCGCCGCGAAAAACGGAGAGTGCCGCGAAAAGACCGGATTTCAGTCTCCTCGCGACACTCTACGCGCGTAAAAAGAGCTGCTGCTAGAGCCGCTCGGGTCCGAACGCGTCCGGCAGGACCTGCGCCATGGTCTTCACGCCCGAGGGCAGGTCGATCAGCAGGTCCGGACCGCCGTGCTCGTACAGCAGCTGGCGGCAGCGGCCGCACGGCATCAGCAGCTCACCGGCGCCGTCCACACAGGTGAACGCCACCAGCCGGCCGCCGCCCGAGGCGTGCAGCGCGGAGACCAGGCCGCACTCGGCGCACAGCCCGAGCCCGTACGAGGCGTTCTCCACGTTGCAGCCGGTGACGGTGCGCCCGTCGTCGACCAGGGCCGCGGCCCCGACCGGGAACTTGCTGTACGGCGCGTACGCACGCGACATCGCGTCCCGGGCGGCGGCCCGCAGCCGCTCCCAGTCCGGGGCCCCGGCGGCGGTCACTTGCCCTGGCCCTTGCGGTAGATCTGCCCGTCGGCCTTCGGCGGGCGCAGTCGCTGCGAGGCCAGCGCGAGCACCACCAGGGTGATCACGTACGGCGTGGCGACGATCAGCGGACGCGGCACCGAGTCGGTGGTCGCGTACCAGGCGGCCAGACCGCCGGCCACCACGAAGCTGACGATCGCACCGGTGACCTTGCGGCGGTACAGCTGCCACAGCGCCATCAGCGCCATCGCCACGGCGACCACGATCAGCAGCACGTGCACCGAGTCGGCGTCGCGCAGCTGGAGGCTGTCGGTGAAGCCGAACAGGCCCGCACCGGCGGCCAGGCCGCCCGGCAGCCAGTTACCGAAGATCATCGCGGCCAGACCGATGTAACCGCGACCCTGGGTCTGCCCGTCCTTGTAGAAGTGGGCCGCCACCAGCGAGAGGTACGAGCCCGCCAGGCCGGCGAAGGCACCGGAGACGATGACCGCGATGTACTTGTACTTGTAGACGTTGACGCCCAGCGACTCGGCGGCCGTCGGGTTCTCGCCGCAGGAGCGCAGCCGCAGACCGAAGACGGTGCGCCAGAGCAGGAAGTAGCTGGCGACCACCAGGGCGGCGGCGATCAGGATGACCACCGAGAGGTTGGTGACCACGCCACCCAGGATGCCCGCGACGTCGGAGACCAGGAACCAGTGGTGCGACTCGACGGTGTCCAGCCAGTGCGACAGGCCCGGCACCGTGATGTTCGGCAGCGAGTTGGCCGGCGGGGACTGGTTGGCGCCGGCGCCGTCGGCGACGTAGTCGGTGTAGTAGATCTTGTTGATGTACGCGCAGATGCCGGGGATCAGCAGGTTGATGCCGACGCCGGAGACGATGTGGTCCACACCGAAGGTGACGGTGACGACCGCGTGCAGCAGACCGCCGAGCGCGCCGCCCGCCATGCCGGCGAGCAGGCCGACCCAGGGGTTGACCAGGAAGCCGGCCCAGGCACCGCAGAAGGTGCCGGCGACCATCATTCCTTCCAGACCGATGTTGACCACACCGGCCCGCTCGGACCACAGACCGCCGAGGCCGGCGAGCGCGATCGGCACGGCCGAGCCGAGCGCGGCGGCGACCTGGCCGGAGGAGGTCAGACCGTGGTTGCCGGTCAGCATGCCGACCACGGAGAACAGCGTCAGGACGCCGGCGATCAGCAGCAGCACGACCGGGGTCGAGAGCTTGGCCTTCTTGGCGGGCGTGCCGCCGGGGGCCTTGGGCTTAGCAGCAGCGGTTGCGGTACTCATGCCGCCACCTCCTTCTTGGCGGCCGCCGCGGCCTGTGCGGCGAGCTGGGCGCCGACCTTCTGCTGCTGGCGCTTCAGACCGAAGCGGCGCACCAGCTCATAGGCGACGACGACACAGATGACGATGACACCCTGCATGACCGCGGCGATCTCCTGCGGGTAGCCGGAGAACGGCAGCTGGACCGCGGTGGCGTCCAGGAAGGCGAACAGCAGCGCCGAGAAGGCGATGCCGATCGGCGAGTTCCGGCCGAGCAGCGCGATCGCGATGCCGAGGAAGCCGAGACCGGGCTGGAAGCTCTGGCCGTAGCTGTACGAGTTCTGCAGCAGGTCGGGCAGACCGATCAGACCGGCCAGCGCACCGGAGACCAGCATGCTGGTCAGCACCATGCGCTTGACGTTGACGCCCGAGGCGTGCGCGGCGCTCTCCGAGCGACCGGTGGCGCGCAGGTCGAAACCGAACCGGGTGCGGGTGAGCACCAGTTGGAAGACCACGCCGACCAGGACCGCGATGAAGATGAAGCCCCAGAGGCTGCCGCCCTGGGTGTCCAGGGCGAAGAAGTGGCTGGAGGCCGAGACCGGGTCGGTCTGGATGGAGTTGCTGACGCCGCCCTTGCTCGACGGCGCGAACACGCCGGGGACCAGCAGCAGACCGACCACCGCGGTGGCGATGGAGTTCAGCATGATGGTCGAGATGACCTCGCTGACACCCCGGGTGATCTTCAGGACACCGGCGACACCGGCCCAGATGGCGCCGACCAGCATGGCGACGACGATCAGCAGCGGGATCTGGACGACCGCGGGCAGGTCCACCTGGGAGCCGACGAACGCCGCGAACAGCGCGGCCAGCTTGTACTGGCCCTCGGCGCCGATGTTGAACAGGTTCATCCGGAAGCCGAAGGCGACCGCGACACCCGCGAGGTAGTAGGTGGTGGCCTTGTTGAGGGTGGCCACCTGGGCGTCGGACTTGACGCCGTAGCTCAGCATCGTGCTGAACGCGTTGAACGGGTCCAGCCCGGAGACGGCGAGCAGGACGGCACACAGCACGACCGAGAGCAGCACGGCCAGCACCGGCGCGGAGAGGCCGAGCAGGACGCGCTCGCCGTCGAAGCGCTTGGCCGCCGGGCGCGTGGCGGTTTCAGGACTACTGGTCATGGGTTACTCCCCCGCCTGCGCGTTGCCGTCGGCGGTGTCGGTGGGCTCGTCGGCGGACTCGCCGAGGTGCGGGTGCTCGGCCTCGGCCTCGGTGCCCTCGGCGGCGACCGCCTTGTCCTCCTCGACGGCCTCGGACTCGGACTCGATGTGACCGGTGGCCGCACCGGTCATCGCGGTGCCCAGGTCCTCTGCGGTGACCGTGGCCGGGTCGGCGTCGGCGACCAGGCGGCCGCGGTAGATGACCCGGATGGTGTCGGAGAGGCCGATCAGCTCGTCCAGGTCGGCGGAGATCAGCAGCACCGCCAGGCCCGCGCGCTGCGCGGTGCGGATGTGCTCCCAGATCTGCGCCTGCGCACCGACGTCCACACCGCGGGTGGGGTGGGCGGCGATCAGCAGCTTGGGGTCATGGGCCATCTCGCGGCCGATGATCAGCTTCTGCTGGTTACCACCGGAGAGCGAGGCCGCGGTGACGTCGATCCCGGGGGTGCGAACGTCGAACTCCTCGACGATCCGCTGGGTGTCCTTGCGAGCGGCGGCCGGGTCCAGGAGGACGCCCTTGGAGTTGGGCGACTCGGTGACGTGACCGAGGATGCGGTTCTCCCAGAGCGGGGCCTCCAGCAGCAGACCGTGCCGGTGGCGGTCCTCCGGGATGTAGCCGATGCCGGCCTCGCGGCGGGCGCGGGTGAGCGAACCGGAGAGGTCCTTGCCGTCCAGCGTCACGGTGCCGGCGTTCAGCGGGAGCATGCCCATGATCGCCTCGACCAGTTCGGCCTGGCCGTTGCCCTCGACACCGGCGATGCCGAGGACCTCACCCTTGCGGATGCTCAGCGAGATGTCGTCCAGGACCACGCGCTCGATGCCCTCGGCGTCCGCCTTGGCGATGCGCAGGCCCTCGACCGTGAGCATCTCCACGTCGGTGACGGTGCACTCGCGGCTCTCCGGGGAGGGCAGCTCGGCGCCGACCATCAGCTCGGCGAGCTCGCGGGCGGTCACGCTCTTCGGGTCGGCGTCACCGACGGTGGTGCCGCGGCGGATGACGCTGATCGCATCGGCCACCGAGAGCACCTCGTGCAGCTTGTGCGAGATGAAGATGACGGTGACGCCCTCGGCCTTGAGTTCGCGGAGGTTGTCGAAGAGCGCGTCCACCTCCTGCGGCACCAGCACCGCGGTGGGCTCGTCCAGGATCAGGATCCTGGCGCCGCGGTAGAGCACCTTGAGGATCTCGACGCGCTGGCGGTCGGCCACGCCCAGGTCCTCGACCAGCGCGTCCGGGCGCACGCCCAGGCCGTACTGGTCGGAGATCTCCTTGATCTTGGCCTTGGCCTTGGCGCCTATGCCGTGCAGCTTCTCGCCGCCGAGGACGACGTTCTCCCACACGGTGAGGTTGTCGGCCAGCATGAAGTGCTGGTGCACCATGCCGATGCCGCGCGCGATGGCGTCACCGGGGGTGTGGAACTCGACCTGCTCGCCGTTGATGGTGATGGTGCCCTCATCGGGCTTCTGCATCCCGTAGAGGATCTTCATCAGCGTGGACTTGCCGGCGCCGTTCTCGCCCATCAGGGCGTGCACGGTGCCGGTGTTCACGGTGAGGTTGATGTCGTGGTTGGCCACGACGCCGGGGAAGCGCTTGGTGATACCGCGCAGTTCGACGGCCGGTGTCGCCGTCCCCGTGCTGGGGTTGCCGCCCTTGTTCAGGACGGGTTCGGAAGCGGTGATGGCGATCTCCTGGTGTTCTGGATGGCGCGTCGCTGCGCTGGAGGGCCAAGACGGGGGGATTTGAGGGGGATGGGAGGGGCCCGGTGGAGCGCGTTACGCGCGCCCCGCCGGGCCCCTCCCTGAATTCGCGTCAATCACGCCCTGCCCGGCAGGAGGCAGTGGCAGGTCAGGCTGGTGTCAGTTCTGCGGCGCGGTCGGGACCTTGGTGGCACCCGAGGTGATGGCCGTGGTGGCGTCGTCCAGCTTGGCCTTGAAGTCGCCGATGAAGCCGCCGGTGATGGCCAGCGAGACGCCGTCGCTCTTCAGGTCGAAGTTCTTGACACCGGTGAGCGGGTTGCCGTCCTTGGCCGCCTTGATGTACTGGAACACCGCGACGTTCACGTTCTTCACCATCGAGGTGAGGATGTGGTCCTTGTACTTCTGCAGCGCCGGCTGCTTGGCCTGGTCGGCGTCGACACCGATGGCCCAGGCGCCGTCCTTCTGCGAGACGGCCTCGATGGCGCCCGAACCGGAGGAACCGGCGGCGGAGTAGATGATGTCCGCGCCCTTGTCGAGCTGGCCCTGAGCGGCCTCCTTGCCCTTGCCCGGGTCGTTGAAGCCGCTGAAGTCCGGCGGGGTGCTCAGGTAGGTGGTCTCGACCTGGATCTTCGAGTCGACCGAGGCGACACCGGCCTTGTAACCGGCCTCGAACTTCTTGATCAGCTCGGACTGGACACCGCCGATGAAGCCGACGTGCTTGGTCTTGGTCTTCAGCGCGGCGGCGACACCGGCCAGGTACGAGCCCTCCTGCTCCGAGAAGGTCAGCGAAGTGACGTTGCTCGGCTGGGTGTTGGAGGAGGAGTCGATGATCGCGAACTTGACGTTCGGGTTCTCCTTGGCGACCTTCTCGACGGCCGGCTGGTACACGAAGCCGACTGCGATGATCGGGTTGTAGCCCTTGGAGACCAGGGTGGAGAGACGGGTCTCCTTGTCGGCCTCGGCCTCACCGGTCTTGGCCTCCTGCTCGGCGACGTCCACGCCCAGCTGGGCCTTGGCATCGTCGAGACCCTTGGCGGCCGAGTCGTTGAACGACTGGTCGCCACGGCCGCCGATGTCGTAGGCCATGCCGACCTTGAGGGCGGAGCCGCCGGAGGAGCCGGAGCCGGAGGAGGCGGTGTCGGTGCTCTTTGCGCCGCAAGCGGCGAGCGAGGCGATGCCCAGGGATCCCGAGAGCACTACCGCGGCGAGCTTCATTGAACGGCGCAAGGGAGTTTCTCCTTCTCAACACAGCCGTTTGGCGTGGTTGAGCGCCACCGTAACGCGCGTAGAACACGGTTGGGTTACAGCCTGCGGGGGCCTGGGGGTTGTTACCAAAATGTGGTCCTACGTCCGGACAAAGCGGACAAAAACGAAACCCTCTATCCCCCGAACTGTCAGTGTCGGGTGATAACGCGAACACCCTGCGCCAGTACTCGAACACCCTACGCCAAGACGCCGCTTGCTCTCACATCCGCTTCTCGTATATCCCGCCGCCGCTTGCCACTTGCCGCTTGGCCCCGCGGGGCCGGGAAGGCCCCCGGCTCACACCCGGCCGTGCTCCAGCGCCAGCGCCGCGAAGAGCTCCACCCCGATCCCGATCGCCCGCTCGTCCACGTCGAAGTCGCCCTGGTGCAGGTCGCGCACCCCCTTCTCGTGCGGGGCCCGGACGCCGAGCCGGGCGAGTGCACCGGGGGCCTGCTCCAGGTACCAGGAGAAGTCCTCACCGCCGAGGCTCTGCTCGGTGTCCTCGACCACCGGGCCACCGCCCTGGGCGAAGCGGGCGGTCATCGCCGCCTCCAACTGCGCGATCGACTCGTGCTCGTTCACCACCGGCGGCACGCCGCGGTGGTAGTCGAGGCTCCACTTGGCGCGGTAGGTCTCGGCGATCTTGGCGATCAGCTCGTGCAGCGCGTCGGGCGCCTCGCGCCAGCCCGCCAGCTCCAGGCAGCGGACCGTGCCCTCCAGTTCGGCGTGCTGCGGGATGACGTTCGGCGCCGACCCCGAGGCGATCCGGCCCCAGACCAGGCTGACGCCCCAGCGCGGGTCCATCCGGCGGGCCAGCGCGGCGGGCAGGTCGGCGGCCATCCTGGCCACCGCCGTCACCAGGTCGGTGGTCAGGTGCGGCCGGGCGGTGTGACCGCCGGGACCGTCCAGGTGGAGCTCCAGGCGATCGCAGGCCGAGGTGATGGCACCGATCTTCAGGCCGATCCGGCCGACCGACACCCTGGGGTCGCAGTGCAGCGCGAAGATCCGGCCGACCCCCTCCATGCCGCCCGCCTCGATCACGTCCAGCGCGCCGCCCGGCATCACCTCCTCGGCCGGCTGGAAGATCAGCCGCACCGGCTGCCTCAGCTCCCCGGCCTGCAGCGCCTGGGCCAGCACCAGCGCGGTACCCAGCACCACTGAGGTGTGCACGTCGTGCCCGCAGGCGTGGGCCCGGCCCGGCAGGGTGGAGTGGTAGGGGACCTCGGTCTTGGCGTCGTCGATCGGCAGCGCGTCGATGTCCGCGCGGAAGGCCAGGAAAGGCGCGCCCGGCCTGGCCCCGGCCGGCACCAGGTCCACGATCATGCCGGTGCCACTGGGGAGCACCCGGGGCGTGAGCCCGGCTGCCACCAGCCGCTCGCGCAGCAGCCTGGTGGTACGGAACTCCTGCCGTCCGAGCTCGGGGTGGCGGTGCAGGTCCCGGCGGAACGCGATCAGCTCGGCCTCGTACGCCCGGACCCGGGCGCGCAGGTCGGAGCCCGGCCGGACGGCACCAGGGCGGGCGGGGGGTGTGGGTGCGGACTCGACGGCCTGAGGTTGGTTCACCTCAACAAGAGTAGGCCGGTGACAGGGATTTGGCCTGACTTCCGAAGAAGTCATGCTTACCGGCCGTGCAGATGGGTATGACATACCGTTTCAGCCGCCTTCCCGATGATCACTGCCCTGTGCAACGACTCCAGGGCCCGACGGACACGGCGGCCCCTGGGAGCCTGCCGCAATCCGCCCCTCTGCCCGGATTGCCCCGCACTGCACCCCTACCCGCGGGTCATGCGCTGGCAAAGCTTTTGGATGAACTCTTGAGCAGCGCACACGCGTCCGAATAGACAACTACCGCACAGTCAACTTCCCTGCCACAGCTGGGTGAACAGCTCGTGGCTTCCTCCGTCGTGCCCTGATGAAGGCGATCTGACGGACCGTTCACAGAAGTGGGGACCCTACGTGCCAGCAGCACGAACCCTGCGCACCCGGGCGGCGGTGGCGGCTCCGGCCGTCGCCGCGCTGATCCTGGGCACGCTCGCGGCCGCGACTCCCGCCGGTGCAGCCACCCCGGTCAACGAGCAGGCCGCCAAGGAGCTGCCGGGCAGCCACCCGGCCTGGGCCACCGCGCAGGCCGACGCCGGGGCCGTCGCCGACTCCACCCAGAGCACCGCCCGGGTCTACCTGGCCGGCCAGAACTCCGCCGGGCTGGCCGCGCTGGCCAAGGCCGTCTCGGACGTCAACTCGCCCGACTACGGCAAGTTCCTCTCCGCCGACGAGGCCAAGACCAAGTTCGGCGCCACCCCGGCCCAGGTCAAGGCGGTCACCGCCTGGCTGACCGGCGCCGGCCTCAAGGTCACCGACCAGACCGCGCACTACGTCGAGGTCTCCGGCACCACCGGCCAGCTGGCCAAGGCCTTCGGTGCCCCGATCCACTCGTACCGGACCGCCGACGGCACCCACCGCGCACCCGCCCGCGACGTCGTGGTCCCCGCCGCCCTCGCCGGCTCGGTGCTGGGTGTCGCCAACCTGACCGACGTCCAGCACAAGGCCGTCTCCCAGGCCGTCTCGGTCAAGGACGCCGAGCAGGCCGGGGCCCAGTCCCGGGCCGCCGCCGCGCCCGAGGCCGCCAAGCCGGACGCCGGCCTGCCGACCGTCCCGACCTGCTCGGACAACGGCTACGCCTCCAAGATCGCCAAGGGCGCCCCGGCCGGGTACGAGAAGAACGAGCCCTTCGCTCCGTGCTCGTACACCCCGACCCAGCTGCGCAAGGCGTACGGCATCAGCGATGCCAAGGTGACCGGCAAGGGGGCCCGGATCGCCATCATCGACGCCTACGCGCTCGGCACCATGGAGCAGGACGCGAACCACTTCGCGCAGCTGCACGGCGACAAGCCGTTCGCCAAGGGCCAGTACAGCGAGGTCGTCACCAAGGACAAGTGGAACCACCAGTCCGACTGCGGTGACTGGTCCGGCGAGGAGGCCCTGGACGTCGAGATGGCGCACGGTCTCGCGCCCGACGCCAAGGTCGTCTACGTCGGCGCCGACTCCTGCCTGGACGGCGACCTGAACGCCGCGCTGGCCAAGGTCGTCGACGGTCACCTGGCCGACATCGTCTCCAACTCGTGGGGCGAGATCATGCACGGCAAGAGCGGGGACCTGGACCCGGCCGTGATAGCCGCCGACAACCAGCTCTTCGAGCTCGGTGCCGTCGAGGGCATCAGCTTCACCGTCTCCAGCGGTGACTGCGGCAACGACTCGCCGCAGGCCGCCGCGACCGGCATCAACTGCGAGAAGGAGACCAACCAGGCGCAGGCCCAGTGGCCGTCCTCCTCGCCGTGGGTCACCTCGGTCGGCGGCACCGCCCTGGAGCTCGCCGACAAGACGGGCAAGTACGGCCACGAGGTCTCCATGGGCGACGTGCGCTCGGTGCTCTCGGACGACGGCAAGTCCTGGACCCCGAAGCCCGGCACCGGCACCTTCTACTTCGGCGGTGGCGGCGGCGTCTCCAAGGACTTCCAGCAGCCCTGGTACCAGAAGGGCGTCGTGCCGAAGTCCGTCTCCATGACGGCGGCCGACGGCACCAAGTCCCTCACCCCGCTGCGCGCCACCCCCGACGTCGCGATGAGCGGTGACCTGGTCGCGGCCACCCTGGTCGGTTACACCGACAAGGGCACCTACAGCGAGGGCGGCTACGGCGGCACCTCGGTCTCCGCGCCGGAGTACGCGGCCATCCTGGCCGACACCATCCAGGAGCGCGGCGGCCGGGCGATCGGCTTCGCCAACCCCGCCATCTACGACCGGGCCGGCACCAAGGCGTTCCACGACGTCAACGACGCCGCCGTGCGCACCCCGCGCGGCAACGTGGTCGACCTCGGCATGGTCGGCGGCTCGCTCAAGGTCCGCCTGTACAAGATCGGCGCCGACTACGGCCTGACCGCGAAGAAGGGCTACGACACCGCGACCGGCGTCGGCACCCCGAACGGCGCTGACTACTTCAAGTCCTTCAAGCTGCCCAGGAAGAACTGACGCGGCGCACCACCCGAACGCCCCCGGTCCCTCTGCGGACCGGGGGCGTTCGCCCTGTCGGTCGGCCTCAGAAGCGCTCGACGGGCGCGTACGTCCCCCAGATCTCGCGCAGCGCGTCGCAGACCTCGCCGACGGTGGCCCTCGCCGCCAACGCCTCCCGCATCGGGTACAGCACGTTGTCGCTGCCGGAGGCGGCCCGGCGCAGCGCGGTCAGCGCCCGATCCACCGCCGGACCGTCACGCCGCGCACGGAGGCCGGCCAGCCGCTCGGCCTGCCGCGCCTCGATCGCCGGGTCCACCCTGAGCGGCTGGTAGGGCTCCTCGGCGTCCAGCCGGAAGCGGTTGACCCCGACCACGGTGCGCTCGCCGGAGTCGGTCTCCTGCTGGATGCGGTAGGCGGTGCGCTCGATCTCGCCCTTCTGCCAGCCCCGCTCGATCGCGGCCACCGCGCCGCCCGACTCCTCGACCCTGGCCATCAGTCCGAGTGCGGCCGCCTCGAGGCCGTCGGTCATCGACTCCACCGCGTAGCTGCCCGCGAACGGGTCCACGGTGGCGGTGACGTCGGTCTCGTACGCGAGCACCTGTTGGGTGCGCAGCGCGAGCCTGGCGGCCTTCTCGGTGGGCAGCGCGATGGCCTCGTCGTAGCTGTTGGTGTGCAGCGACTGGGTACCGCCGAGCACCGCGGCGAGCGCCTGCACCGAAACCCGGACCAGGTTCACCTCCGGCTGCTGGGCGGTGAGTTGGACCCCCGCGGTCTGGGTGTGGAAGCGCAGCATCTGCGACTTGGGGTTCTGGGCCCCGAACTCCTCCCGCATCACCCTGGCCCAGATCCGCCTGGCCGCACGGAACTTGGCGACCTCCTCCAGGAGGGTGGTGCGGGAGACGAAGAAGAAGGACAGGCGCGGCGCGAAGTCGTCCACGTCCATCCCGGCGGCGACGGCGGTGCGCACGTACTCGATGCCGTTGGCCAGCGTGAAGGCGATCTCCTGCGCGGGGTCCGCCCCCGCCTCGGCCATGTGGTAGCCGGAGATCGAGATGGTGTTCCACCTAGGGATCTCGGCCCGGCAGTACCGGAAGACGTCCGCGACCAGGCGCAGGCTGGGCTTCGGCGGGAAGATGTACGTCCCGCGCGCGATGTACTCCTTCAGCACGTCGTTCTGGACCGTGCCGCTCAGCCGGCCGGGCGCCACCCCCTGCGCCTCGCCGACCAGTTGGTAGAGCAGCAGGAGCAGGGCCGCGGGTGCGTTGATGGTCATCGAGGTGGACACCTCGCCGAGCGGGATGCCGCCGAACAGGATGTCCATGTCCTCGACCGAGTCGATCGCCACCCCGACCTTGCCGACCTCGCCGGCCGCGATCGGGGCGTCCGAGTCGTACCCCATCTGGGTCGGCAGGTCGAAGGCGACCGACAGGCCCGTGGTGCCGTGGGCGATCAGCTGCCGGTACCGGGCGTTGGACTCGGCGGCGGTCCCGAAGCCGGCGTACTGGCGCATGGTCCACGGCCTGCCGGTGTACATCGTCGGGTAGACCCCCCGGGTGAAGGGGTACTCGCCGGGCCGGCCGAGCCCGGCCCGCGCGTCCCAGCCTTCGAGGTCTTCGGGGCCGTACACCGGCGCGATCGGGAGGCCGGACTCGGTGCGGCGGGGATCAGTGCGGCGGGGGTCGGCTGCCATGCGGGGCCTCCGCGGGATGGAAGGTGCCTTGACCGCAATGTAGTGGGGGACGGAAGGCGGCGCCGGTCGTACGCGTTGAGATGATCAGTTCCAACGACCGGATCTTTCCCAGGAGTGGCAATGACCGAGCAGAAGGTGGCCGTGGTCACCGGTGCGAGCAGCGGGATCGGCGCGGCGACCGCCAGACGGCTGGCGGCGGACGGATTCGACGTGGTCCTCGCCGCCCGCCGGACCGAGCGGATCGAGGCGCTGGCCAAGGAGATCGGCGGCCGCGCCTACACCCTGGACGTCACCGACCGCGCCGCCGTCGACGCCTTCGCCGCCGAGGTCGGCCGGGTGGACGTCCTGGTCAACAACGCGGGCGGGGCGATCGGCGCGGAGTCGGTGGAGAGCGGCGACCCGGACGACTGGCGGGCCATGTACGAGGTCAACGTGATCGGCGTGCTGCACGTGACCCAGGCGCTGCTGCCCGCCCTGCGGGCGAGTGGCGACGGCACGGTGCTGGTGCTCTCCTCCACCGCCGCGCTGGCCGCCTACGAGGGCGGCGGCGGGTACGTCGCGGCCAAGCACGCCGCGCACACCATCGCCGCGACGCTCCGGCTCGAACTGTGCGGCGAGCCGATCCGGGTGATCGAGATCGCCCCCGGCATGGTCAGGTCGGAGGGCTTCGCGGTGACCAGGTACCGCGGGGACGAGGAGAAGGCCGCCGCGGTGTACGCGGGCGTGGCCGAGCCGCTCACCTCCGAGGACATCGCGGACACCGTCTCCTGGGCCGTCACCCGGCCCTCGCACGTCAACATCGACCTGCTGGTGGTCCGCCCGCGCGCCCAGGCCGCCAACCACAAGGTCCACCGCGTGCTGTAGCCCAGATGAGGCTCCTCCGGGCGGCGGGGCGCGGGCCCGCCGCCCACCGTCCCGCGCGCTTCCCGCGCCCCCGTCCGCCCGGGTGCCCCTCGGGAACGCCCTGCCCCTGGGGCCCTGGGACATGACCCGTTGGTGTCAACGTCACAACTTGATAGCTCGATCGAATGAATTCTGCGCGCCGCCTCCACAACTGATGAGCACTCAACTACCGTTGTCCCGCTGCCGGGTCGGACCTCCTGACACCCGGCCCGGCCCGCTCCCACAGGTCGGTCGCGCCATCGCACAGCACGTATGTCCGTGCGCGCACCCGCCCCTGCCTGCTCCCCTCACGAGGAGGACCCGCTGGCCAGCGACATCCCGCCGCAGCGACCCGATCCTCCCCCGGACACCGTCCGGGAGGACCCGCCCCCAGACTTCGTCCGGGGGGACCCGCCCCCAGACTTCGTCCGGGGGGACCCCCGATCGACGCCGTCCCTGCTCGGGCTCCACCGCTTCAACGAGGCCGACCCCGGCGCGGCGGAGGAGGCCCTGCTGGCCTGCTGCGGCAGCCACCGGTGGGCCCTGCGACTCGCGGCCCACCGCCCCTACCCCGACATAGAGTCCCTGCTCGCCGCCGCGAGCGAGGCCTCGTACGACCTGCGGCCGGCCGATCTGGCCGAGGCGCTGGCGGACGAGAGCTGGATGCCGCAGCCGCAGCTAGGCATGCGCGCGCCCGGCAGCCAGGCGGCCCACACCGCCCTGCGGGCCGCACACGCCGCGTACGAGGCGCGGTTCGGCCATGTCTTCGTGGTGTGCCTGGACGGCATCGACCCCGAGGAGATGCTCGACACCGTGCTGAGCTCGATCCGCACCCGGCTGGCGAACGACCCGGACGAGGAGCGCCTGATCGCCGCCGAGGAGCTCCGCCGGATCGCCCTGACCAGACTGGAACACCTGGTCGCCACCCACCAGGCCAGCCCGGCCCGCTAGGGCCTGGCCCAGCGCGTCACCCCGCTGTTACTGCTGCTGCGCCTCCCGCAGCTTGGCCACCTGCGCCTGGACCAGCCCCTGGTCCGGCGCGGGGGCCGGGTTCCCGCCCGCCCCGACGGTGGTGAACACCGCCAGTACCGTGCCGGCCCGCGCCAGCAGGGCGCGCTGGACGAGCGAGGTGGCGTCGGATTCATTCGTGAGGGTGAACGCGCTGGCGCCGTCCGCTCCCTCCGGCGTGGGCGTGTCGATCCTGGACAGCCGGTGCCTGGTACGGACCACGGCCCCCTTGCCGCCCGCCGGTCCGGCGCTCCGGGCGGTCGAGGTGAAGCTGCCGCACTGCGCCAGTACCCGGTCCAGCTCGCCCTGGATGTCGGCGGCCCGGCCGGGCTCGAAGGCCAGCAGGCCGGCGTAGACACTGCCCGCGGGGTCGGCGGCGAGCGCGACGCCGAGATCGGTCTCGGCGATCGGGCCGGAGGCCGCCTTGCCCGGCGCCATCGCGTCGAGCACCGGCTGACAGGCCGCCACGTCGGAGGTCTGGCGGTCGGCGCCCTGGGCGGTCTGCCGGCCCGGGGCCATCAGGGTGACGCTGTATCCGTGACCGAGGTCGCCGTCGGTGACGGCAGCGGCCCTCAGCTGGTCGGCGGTGAGCAGCCGGGGTACTCGGTCGGACGACGGGGCTACGGTGGCGCAGCCGGCCGCCAGCGCGAGCAGCGCACAGCTCAGAACACTCAGGGGACGGTGGGGCACGGCGGTCCTCGACAGCGGGAAGCGGACGGTGGATCGCACCGTAGCGCAGTTGCATCATCACCCAGAGTGACAGTTCCCGGTTCTGCTAGCCCGTACGTGCCTGATTGATCACACCTGACACCCCCGGAGGCGTCCGACGACACGGCGTCGATAGGATGCTGGCGGCCGGTGGACCGTACCCGGCCGGGCTGACCGACACCGAAGCCGGCCGAGCCCCCGAATCCGCTTCCGGAGGGTTTTCCGTGCCGGCTGGAACGCTGTACCGCGGCCGGGAAGGCATGTGGAGCTGGGTGGCTCACCGAGTCACCGGCGTCCTCATCTTCTTCTTCCTGTTCGCACATGTCCTCGACACCGCACTGGTGCGGGTGTCGCCGCAGGCGTACGACTCCGTCATCGCGACGTACAAGACGCCGCTCGTGAACCTGATGGAGTACGGCCTCACCGCCGCCATCCTGTTCCACGCCCTGAACGGCCTGCGCGTCGTTGCCGTGGACTTCTGGGCCAAGGGCCCGAAGTACCAGAAGCAGATGCTCTGGACCGTCGTCGGCGTCTGGGTCGTCCTGATGGCCGGCGCCTTCTACCCGATCCTGCAGCACACCCTTCGCACCTGGTTCGGGGGCTGATCCCAGATGGCTACTGAGACCACCGACACGCTGGTCGTCCCGTCCGCCCAGGCCCACACCGGCCAGGGCCTGGGGACCGGCAACCCGGCCGACGCCTTCGTGATCGAGCCGGCCCGGACCCGCACGAAGAAGACCCCGCGCCGTACGCGCACCAACTTCGAGATGCTCGCCTGGCTGTTCATGCGCCTGTCGGGTGTCGTCCTGGTCGTCCTGATCCTGGGCCACCTGCTGATCAACATCGTCCTCGACGGCGGTGTCTCCAAGATCAGCTTCGCCTTCGTGGCCGGCAAGTGGGCCTCGCCGTTCTGGCAGGGCTGGGACCTGCTGATGCTGTGGCTGGCCATGCTGCACGGCGCCAACGGCATGCGCACGGTCATCAACGACTACGCGGAGAAGGACTCCACTCGCCTGTGGCTGAAGCTCCTCCTGGGTGCCGCGACCGTCTTCACGGTCCTGCTCGGCACCCTGGTGATCTTCACCTTCGACCCCAACATCTAAGTCGGTAGCGAGCCCACAGCGAGGCGACTAACCCCCATGCAGATTCACCAGTACGACACCGTCATCGTCGGCGCGGGCGGCGCCGGCATGCGCGCGGCCATCGAGTCGACGCAGCGCAGCCGCACCGCCGTGCTGACCAAGCTCTACCCCACCCGGTCCCACACCGGCGCGGCCCAGGGCGGCATGTGCGCCGCCCTCGCCAACGTCGAGGAGGACAACTGGGAGTGGCACACCTTCGACACGGTCAAGGGTGGTGACTACCTGGTCGACCAGGACGCCGCCGAGATCATGTGCAAGGAGGCCATCGACGCGGTCCTCGACCTCGAGAAGATGGGCCTGCCCTTCTCCCGCACCGACCAGGGCCGGATCGACCAGCGCCGCTTCGGCGGTCACTCCCGCAACCACGGTGAGGCGCCCGTCCGCCGCTCCTGCTACGCGGCCGACCGCACCGGTCACATGATCCTCCAGACGCTGTTCCAGAACTGCGTCAAGCACGGTGTCGAGTTCTTCAACGAGTTCTACGTCCTCGACCTGCTCATCAACGAGGGCAAGACCGCCGGCGTCGTCGCCTACGAGCTGGCCACCGGCGAGATCCACGTCTTCCAGGCCAAGGCGGTCGTGTTCGCCTCCGGCGGCACCGGCAAGATGTTCAAGGTCACCTCGAACGCCCACACGCTGACCGGTGACGGCCAGGCCGTGGCGTACCGCCGGGGCCTGCCGCTGGAGGACATGGAGTTCTTCCAGTTCCACCCGACGGGCATCTGGCGCATGGGCATCCTGCTCACCGAGGGTGCCCGCGGCGAGGGCGGCATCCTGCGCAACAAGGACGGCGAGCGCTTCATGGAGCGCTACGCCCCCGTCATGAAGGACCTCGCGTCCCGTGACGTCTGCTCGCGCGCCATCTACAGCGAGATCCGCGAGGGTCGCGGCTGCGGTCCGGACGGCGACCACGTCTACCTGGACCTGACCCACCTGCCGCCGGAGCAGCTGGACGCCAAGCTCCCGGACATCACCGAGTTCGCCCGCACCTACCTCGGCATCGAGCCCTACACGGACCCGATCCCGATCCAGCCCACCGCGCACTACGGCATGGGCGGCATCCCGACCAACGTCGAGGGTGAGGTGCTGAAGAACAACACCGACATCGTCCCGGGCCTGTACGCGGCCGGCGAGGTCGCCTGCGTCTCGGTGCACGGCGCCAACCGCCTGGGCACCAACTCGCTGCTGGACATCAACGTGTTCGGCCGCCGCGCGGGCATCGCCGCCGCCGGCTACGCCGAGAAGCACGACTTCGTCGAGCTGCCGGCCGACCCGGGCAAGCTCGTCCAGGACATGGTCGACGGCCTGCGCGAGTCCACCGGCACCGAGTCGGTGGCCCAGCTCCGCAAGGAGCTGCAGGAGAGCATGGACGCCAACGCGTCCGTGTACCGCACCGGTGACACCCTGAAGCAGGCGGTCAAGGACGTTCGCAACCTGCGCGAGCGGTACAAGAACGTCGCCATCCAGGACAAGGGCATGCGCTACAACACGGACCTCCTGGAGGCCGTGGAGCTGGGCAACCTGCTCGACCTGGCCGAGGTGCTGGTCGTCTCCGCGCTGGCCCGCGAGGAGTCCCGCGGCGGTCACTACCGCGAGGACTTCCCCAAGCGCGACGACGAGAAGTTCATGCAGCACACCATGGCGTACCAGGAGGTTGCCGCGGACGGCAGCACCTCGATCCGCCTCGACTACAAGCCGGTCGTGCAGACCCGCTACCAGCCGATGGAGCGTAAGTACTGATGAGCACTCCGACCGTGGAGAAGCACTCGGCCGCTCTGGACGCGGCCGAGTCGGGTGCCACCCAGCTGATCACCGTCACCCTCCGGATCCGCCGGTTCAACCCGGAGGAGCACCCGGACCCGGTGTGGGTCGACTACAAGCTGGAGATGGACCCCAAGGAGCGCGTCCTGGACGCCCTCAACAAGGTCAAGTGGGAGCAGGACGGCACCCTCACCTACCGCCGTTCCTGCGCGCACGGCATCTGCGGCTCCGACGCCATGCGGATCAACGGCCGCAACCGGCTGGCGTGCAAGACCCTGATCAAGGACGTCAACCCGGAGAAGCCGATCACGGTCGAGGCCATAAAGGGTCTCGCGGTCCTCAAGGACCTGATCGTCGACATGGACCCGTTCTTCCAGGCGTACAAGGACGTCATGCCGTTCCTCATCACCAAGGGGAACGACCCGACCCGCGAGCGCCTGCAGTCCCAGGAGGACCGCGAGCGGTTCGACGACACCACCAAGTGCATCCTGTGCGCCGCGTGCACGTCGTCCTGCCCGGTCTTCTGGAACGACGGCCAGTACTTCGGCCCGGCCGCCATCGTCAACGCGCACCGCTTCATCTTCGACTCGCGTGACGAGGGCGCCGAGCAGCGCCTGGAGATCCTCAACGACCGTGAGGGCGTGTGGCGTTGCCGCACCACCTTCAACTGCTCCGAGGCCTGCCCCCGTGGCATCGAGGTCACCAAGGCGATCCAGGAAGTGAAGCGGGCCCTGGTGACCCGCCGCTTCTAGTCGCCGAGCCCCGAGGGCCCGTCCGGTCGAACCGGACGGGCCCTCGGGCGTTCTCGTCAGGACAGGACGCCCAGGTCCTTCGGCGCGGTGAAACCGTGGAAGGTCAGCAGGTGCCGCTCGGCGGTCACCGCGTACAGGTCCGGCACGCCGTCGCCGTCGATGTCGCCCACGCTGGCCAGCGTCGGGTACTCGTCGACCGGGAAGGTGCCGGCCACCGTGCCCGAGGCCGGATCGGCCAGCGCCGAGAAGTCGTACGTGCCGTCGGCCAGTTTGCCGACCGGGTACGTCCGCAGCGTGCCGGTGGCCCGCTCGCGGGCCCACAGGGCGAGGCTGCCGATATGCGTGCGCCGGATAAGCGCCCGGCGCAGATCCTGGCAGCGCCGGGGCGGTGGGGGCAATCGGTTTGGAAGGGTCAGTCCTCGCGGGGCGCGCGCAGGCCGCGGACGCCGATGCCGCCGATCACGAGGCCGAGGAGCAGGGAGGTGACGGCGAGCAGGAGGTGGATCCAGAAGAAGGCGGTGGGCTGGGAGTGGTCGCCGCCCACGAAGGCCTGGCCGCCGGAGTCCTTCCAGAGGTTCTTCACGAAGGTGGTCCAGATGATCAGGGACCAGACGCCGAAGGCGGCGAGGAACCAGGAGGCGCGGCGGCTGAGCTTCATGGGGTGTCCTTGGGCGGGAGGGGCGGTCTCGTTCCAGTATGAGGAGTCTGCCGGACGGCCCAGCGACCGGCACTCTTCGGAGGGACGGATACGGCGCGGCGACCGAATCGGCAGCGGTCTGGGTACGTTCACTTCGTGCGATCAGCCTGTCACCTTGCGTACCGCTGCGCGGCGGTCGCCGCCGCCGTCTCACTCTGCGCCGCCGCGGCGGCCCCCCTCGAGGAGCAACCGCCACCGGGCCTGTCGAAGATCGGCGGCGCCCGGCTCGCCCTGGCCGGCGTCCAGGTCTCCCCCAAGGCCGGGGCGCCGGCCCTTCCGGGGGGTCTGACCGGCCGTGCCTGGCTGGTGGCGGACGCCGTGAGCGGCGAGGTGCTGGCGGCCCAGAACGCCCATGTGCGACTGCCCCCGGCCAGCACGCTGAAGATGCTGTTCGCGGACACCGTGCTGCCCAGGTTCCCTCGCGATCAAGTGCACAAGGTCGCCCACGGGGAGCTGGCCAGCCTCGGCGCGGGCAGCAGCCTGGTCGGGGTGAAGGAGGACCTCGACTACCGGGTCGAGGACCTGTGGCGCGGCGTCTTCCTGAGCTCGGGCAATGACGCGGTGCACGTGCTCGCCCACATGAACGGCGGGATCGACAAGACCGTCGCCCAGATGCAGGCCAGGGCGGACGCGATGGGCGCCCATGACACCCATGTGGTCTCCCCCGACGGCTACGACGCGGAGGGCCAGCTCTCCTCGGCGTACGACCTGACGCTGTTCGCCAGGGTCGGACTGCGCAACACGGACTTCCGCTCGTACTGTTCGACAAAGCAGGCCACCTTCCCCGGCGCCTACGACAAGACCACCGGCCAGCGCGCCAGCTACGGCATCGCCAACACCGACCGGCTGCTCGGCCACTACCCCGGCCTGATCGGCGTCAAGAACGGCTACACCACCAACGCCGGCTCCACCTTCGTCGGCGCCGCCGAGCGCGACGGCCGGACCCTGCTGGTCGCGGTGATGCACCCCGAGACGTACATGAAGGTGTACGAGGAGACGGCGGCGCTGCTCGACTGGGGTTTCGCGGCCGAGGGCAAGGTCGCTCCGGTGGGGCAGCTGGTGGACGAGCCCGCCGGGAAGGCGGAGAGCCCGGGCAGCCGGGGGGCGCACGGCGCGGCGGGGAGGACCCGGACCGTCCAGGCCGCACGGGACGAGGTGGACGCCGGCGGCTGGATCGCCGCCGGGCTGTGCGGGGCGGCCGGGGCGGCCGCGCTGTGCGGGCTGCTGGTGCGGCGCCGTCGGGCCCGGGCCAGGGCTCTGCGGGCCGTGGCGGGGCCCGGGTCCGACGGCTCGGAACAGCCGGTGGGTGCGACCCCGGGGTCGCACGACTGACCGGGCGAACGGTCCGGGGCACGGGGCTGCCGGGGCAGACCGGCTTAGCCCTGGAGGCGGTGCCGGGCCCGGCGCAGAGCCCGGGTGGCGATCGGCGGGAGGACGTCGAGGGCGAGGCGGCGGGGAGTGGAGCGGCCGACCGGCCCGGGGGCGGGCTTGGCGGGATCCTCCCAGGCGAGGCGGTGGAGGGTCCGGCCGGCGATGGTCTCCTCGTCCATGCGGAAGCCCTCGCCGCGCCAGTCGCGGACGCACAGCTCCCGCTTGAGGGCTTCGGCGTCGCCCCAGGTGCCGTAGAACTTCTCGGGCGTCAGGCAGACCGGCTGCAGCCCGTGATCGAAGACGGCCTCCCAGACCGCGGCCGCCACCCCGGGGGTGTGCTCGGAGCGGTAGTCGTCCAGGGCGATCAGGCCGTCCGGGCCGAGGGCCGCTCGGGCCACCTGGATGTCGCCGGCGACGTGCTCGTACAGGTGCGAGGCGTCCACGTGGACGAAGCGGCAGCTCCCGGCGGGGATGCGCCCGTCGGCGAGGGCCGAGGTCGGGGCCTGGACCACGGTCGGCAGTTTCGGGTGGAAGGCCAGGTAGTTGGCCTCGAAGGCGCGGCGGGTCAGCGAATCCCGGTACGACATGGCCATTTCGGCGGAGTTGTCGTCGTCGGGCGCGTCGGAGTCGAAGAGGTCGCAGACGGTGAGGCTCTCGCCGGGCTGGAGGTGTTCGCCGAGCAGGATCGCGCTGCGGCCGAGGTAGGTGCCGAGCTCCAGGATGTCGCCCCCGGTGCCGGCAGCGGTCTGACGCTCCAGCATCCAGCCGAACACCTCCTGGTCGGCCTTCCAGAACCACCCCGGCACGTCGTCCGGAGTACGGGGCGCGGGGGCGGAAACGGGGGCGGTGTCAGCGCTGGTCAATGAGTGCCTCCAGGGAGGGTAGGCGGGGGGGAGGGTCAGTCCCGGGTGGCGGCCAAGGCGGTTCTGGCCTGTTCGGCGGCGCGTTCACGAGCGGCTTCGGGGTCGTCCAGGGCGGTCCAGGAGACGCAGTACATCAGTAGCCGGGAAACGAAGTTGATCCAGAGCAGCAGGGCGATCGGAACGGCGAAAGCCCCGTAGACGCTCCGGCCCGCCACCTTACTGAGGTACGAGGCGAGCGCAACCTTCAGTACCTCGAAACCCACCGCGCCGATCAGCGCGCCGGACAGTACGGCTCGCCGGCGCTGCCCGCCGATCCTGGGGAACGGGCTCAGCAGGTAGGCGAACAGCACCAGGTCGGCGGCGACCGCGATCAGGAAACCGACGACGGCCAGCAGATAGCGGCCGGGGCCGCTCTGGGACAGGCCGAGCCACCCGGCGAGGCGCTGGGCCAGCGTGCTGCCGACGGCGGAGGCGACCATCGAGACGGCACAGACCAAACCGAGGCCCACCAGGACCACGCAGTCCCAGACCTTTCGCAGGATGAAGTTGCCGCCCTCCTCGGGGAGTTGCCAGATGTCACGGATCGATCCGCGCATGGTGTTCACCCAGCCGAGGCCGGAGAGCAGCAGCACCGCGGCGCTGACCACGCCGATGGTCCCGGCGTTGGCGGCCACCTCGTTCAGGTCGAGCGAGTTGGAGATCCCGGGCAGCTGCTTGGCGATGTCGCCCTGCAACTGCTGCACGCGCGCGTGCGAGAGCGTCCCGACGGCGACCGCCATAGCCACCGTGAGCAGCGGGAAGAGCGCGAGGAAGCCGAAGAAGGTGACGGCCCCGGCGAGACGGTTGCTCTTGAGGGCGGTGAAGTGCTCGTACACGCGGTAGGGGCGGCTGCGCAGCACTCGGGCCACCACCGGGCCGATCAACGGCAGTCGGGTCAGAAAGTCCATCGGCGCACTCCCGCCTGGCAGGGCAGTCGACAGGGACAGCGGACGGTAGGGGTGGATACGCGGAGCAGAGCCCTGTATATCCCGGCCGGCCGACGGGGTGGCAACGGCGCTCCGCGGACGGGCCGTTGCGGGCCTCAGCCGGGCCGGTCGGTGAACGGCGCGGTGCCTCCGCAGTAGGCCGGCCAGTCCTTGGCCTCGACGTTGCCGCACCAGAGCCGGGTGTTCCTGCTGTCCTGCGGCCGCCAGTCCGGATGCGGTGCGGCGCAGGTGTGGCCGGGAGCGTACGACGGGCAGCTGCCGTCGGCCCGTTGCAGCAGGTGCGCACGGTAGGCGTCGATGCCCATGGTGTCGGTCTGCGGGCCCTGCGGCATGTACCGGTTGGCGGACCAGGACGCGGCCATCGCCCCGAACACGGCGAGCGAGCAGAGCGAGCCCGCCGCCAGGCGCCGGCCGAGGAAGCGCGGGAGCTTCACCCGCCGCTCGGCGGTCAGCCGCAGCCAGGCACCGCGGGCCCCGCCGGCGAGCAGCATGGCCGAGAGCACGGTGAGGGCGATCAGCGCGTACAGGATCAGCCAGGTGGTGCGCGGGTAGAGCATGACGGCCTGGTCGCGCTCCATGTGCCCGGCGAACCAGAAGCGCAGCAGCCAGGCACCGACCAGGCAGCCGACGGCGGCGATCACCGGGGGCCGGCGCAGGCCGAGGGCCAGGGCGAGGCCGGTGCCGGTCAGCACGAGCAGCGCGAAGGTGGTCTGTCCGGCGAGTTCCCCGGGCGGCGGCCACGCCCAGGCGGCGGGCCATCCGGAGCGGTCGGAGCGCCAGCCGAGGACGTACGCCGGGTCGATGTAGACGTCGAAGTAGGCGTAGCGGTCCACGGTGTCGGCGCCGTGCTCGGCGAGCTTGACCAGCAGCGGCGAGCCGACCGCGGCGGCGGTGGCCGCGGCGGCGCCGAGCAGGCCGGCCGCCCTGGCCAGGGCGGCGGAGCCCTGACGCCACGGTACGAGCAGCAGGACGGCCACCAGGACACCGGGGGCGGACCAGACGAACCAGCCCGAGTAGCACAGGAAGAGCAGACCGAGGACGGCGCCGAGGGCCGCGCCGCGCAGCGCAGCGGTGCGGACGGACATCCGCGGCGCGTGGGCGAGTTCGGTGAGCAGGCGGCCGATCAGCGGCAGCAGCACCACCATCACCAGGTGGCTGTACGGCCGGATGGGGTCGAGGAAGAGGACGGCTGCGGGCAGCGCGACGGCCAGTGCCCAGGCGGGGCGGAGCAGGGTGCGCCAGGCGAGGTAGCACAGCGGGCCGAGGACGGCGCTGAGCAGCAGCTGGAGGTCCTTGAGGGCGTAGCCGACGTGGCCGCCGCGCAGGTACCGGGCCCATTCGGCGAGCAGCACGATGAAACCGGGCGGGTAGACGTCGGGCAGCCCCTCGCCGCGCAGGAAGGACGCGGCGTAGCCCAGCAGGGTGCCCGGGTCGCCGTCCTGGCCGCCGAGGCCCCAGGGGGTGCCGCGCAGGGCGACGGCGATGCCGCCCGCGACGATGCCGGTGCCGAGCCCCGCGACGACGGCGCAGCCGAGGCGCAGCACCAGCTGCCAGCGGTGGCCCCGGGCTCGGTGGGCGGCCCACAGGACGGCGGTCAACAGCGGGACGGCCAGCACGGCCGCCCGGAACTGCAGCACCGCCAGACCGCTGACCTGGCCGACCCTGATCAGCGGGTTCACCTGGATGTTGCGGGACCAGAGCATGAAGCCGACGGCGACGGCGAGGGCGGTGGCCGCCTCCGCCGCGGCGGGCAGCCGGCGGGCCGGTGCACCGGGCGTGGCCGGCCGCGGGCCGGGTGGGGCGAGGTGCGGTTCTTCGGTTGCCTCGGTGGCCACATCGGGCATGCTGCTTCGCTTCCGTCGGGGAGGGGGCGCGTAGTGCGGGTACCCGGTCGCACCGTCGGGGGGCGCCGCGCGGCGCTCCGGCACTGCCTTCGGCGTAACGAGGTGTCACCCGGATGGGGCATCGATTTGTGATCCGATTAGCCCGAATGGGGCACCCGGGGTCGCTCACCGACGTTTCAGCGGACGATCGGACCGATCAGCGGGCGGCCGTCGCCGGTGTAGCGGACCAGGACGACCTCCAGGCGGCCGGCACGGCCCGGCCCGGCGAGCCGCGCGGTGGCGGCCGCCAGGGCGGGGTCGTCGAGGTAGACCCGCAGCGGGGCCGGGGAGCGGTCGGCGAATTGGACGATCTCCTGCGGGGTGCGGCGCCAGCGGCCCCAGATCCAGGCCCGCCAGGAGCGGCCGTTGTCGCGGGCGAGCACCCCGAGCCAGAGGTTGCCCTCGTAGAAGCGCGGGTCCTCGCCCTGCCTCGGCTCGGTGAGCAGCACGCCGATCCCGGGGTCGGGCACCGGGCGGGTGACGTGGACCGCGGTGACCAGGGAGGCGCTGAACGGGGCCGCCCGGTCCCCGTGCAGATAGCCGGCGAACCGGCTGGTCTGCCAGCCGCTGGTCCCGTCGTCGGTCTGGGAGTTGAGCACCAGCGCGGCCAGCACCACGAGGGCGGCGGCCCCCGCCCGGACGGCCCGCGCCGGGTTGCCGGCCGCCGTGCGGCCGCGCCCGGGCGGGCCGAACAGCGGGAGGGCGGCGGCACCGAGCGCGATCAGGCCGACCACGACCAGCTGGTGCAGCAGCTTCTCGTAGTAGTACTCGGTGTGCCCGGTGCTGGCGAGCTGGTACTGGCGCAGGGCGACGACCAGCCCGGCCACCGTGGTCACGGCGCAGAGCGCGGCGCGCCGGACGGCGTTGCGCCGGGCCGCCGCGGTGAGCAGCCCGAGGACGGCCGCCGCGAGCAGCGGCAGCAGCAGGTGCCGCACCACCGGCAGCGCGCCGCCCGGCATCGCCAGCACGGCGGGCGAGTTGGCTTGCCGCCAGTTGGCCAGGACGGGCAGTGCGGCGGCCGTGCCGGTGAGGGCGGCAGCGGCGGCCAGGGCGGCCCGGCGTACCGGCCGCAGGCGGCGGCGGTGCACCACCGCCCAGATCAGCAGCAGCGGGACGGCGGTGACCAGCAGCAGGTAGTACGAGAAGGAGATCCCGACGGTCAGCGCACCCAGCAGCAGCAGCTGTTCGCCGGGGCGGGCGAGCGGACGCAGCACCAGCGCGGTGAGCAGCGCGAACAGGGTGAGGCCGAAGATCTCGCTCTCGAAACCCGAGAGCAGCAGCCCGGTCGCCTCGTCCAGCACCAGGTAGCCGCCGGTCAGCGCGCACAGCAGCAGTACCGCCCAGCCGCCGAACGCCGGCCCCGCTGCCCGGCAGGCCGCCCAGAGCACGGCGGCCACGCAGGCCGCCAGCACCGTCCCGGTGAGCAGGGTGAAGGTGCCGAGGGAGGTGAGCGCGGGCGGTGCTCCGGTGCCGCCGCGCACGAAGCCGGTGAGCGCGGCCAGCACCAGGTGGCTGCCCTGCGGGTAGCTCTGGAAGCCGTCCTGCAGGGCGACGGCGGCCTGCTCGCGGTGGAAGACCAGGTAGCCGCCGAACCTGAGCACGGCGTCGTAGAGCGCGAAGTGCCGGGCCAGGTCCTCGCCGTGGAACAGGACGGCCAGGCGGCCGGTGGCGTCCTCGCCGAGCAGCGGGCGCAGGCAGCACCAACCGGCGGCGGCGAAGGCGAGCAGCAGCAGGCGGTCGGTGAGCGGGAGGGCGAGTCGGGGCGGCGGCCCGGGGCGGGTCAGCGCGAGGGCGGCCAGCGGCAGGGCGGTGGCCTCGGCGAGGGCGACCGGGTGCAGGCCCCACGGCCAGAGCGAGGCGAGGACGCCGAGCAGGCAGCCCCAGCCGGTCAGCAGGCCGGCGGACAGGACCAGCCGGTCGAGCGTCGTGAGGCGGGAGCGGAACCGGGCCGCGGTGGCGCACCAGAGCAGGGCGAGGGTGAGCGGGTCGACGCGGAGCAGGTGGAGCACCGGCGGGGCGAGGAGCAGTACGGCCGCGGGGACCAGTCCGGGCGCCACCGGCCTGAGGGGACGGGTGAGGCGGGGCACCGCGCCCTTGGAGTCCTCGGGGGCCTGGGTCGCCGCGTCGGGCATGGTGATCCGCTTCCGTCGGTCGTCGAGGCCGGGGCAGAAGCGGCGGCGCTCAGCCGGCGGGCGGGCCCCGGCGCACCGAGGTTGGCACAGTCCGCAGCTCCCCTCCGCCACTTCCGGTCCCCCGCCCGCGACGACCACCCGCATGGGCGACGCCCCGCGCCGGTCACCGTCGCTGCGGGGTGCGGGCGAGCGCGCGAGGGAATGCGCGTACGTCCGGCCGGGCCGCCGGGTCCGTGCTCCGCACGGCTCCCCCAGTCCCGGGGCGGGCGTGCGTCAGAAGATGCGCCGGGCGGCGAGGGTGGCGGCGTGGCGGGTGCGGGCCAGGGCGCGGATGGTCTGGTAGGCCAGGTAGCGACCCTGGCTGAGGAGCTCGGTCCGGACGCTGCCGGTGCCCGGGGTCGGGTGGTAGTCGGCGGGCCGCAGGCGGGCGCAGTGGCGGGCGGCCCGGCGGAAGTACTCGCGGCGGTCGCCCGGGGGGATCCGGCCGGGCTTGCTGACCACGGTGTTGAGGTGGTGCAGCATCCGGCCGTAGACCACGGGCCGCCAGTGGGCGAGGTCCTCCCGGCGGTCGAGGAAGGCGAAGACTCGGTCGTACTGGTCGAAGACGTCGAAGTGCTTGCGGGACGCGGTGGCGAGTATGTTGCCCCCGCTCTCGCGCTGGCGGTAGTGGACGCCGACCTGGTCGAGCACGGTGATCGAGCGGGCGGCGAGCAGGGCCGGGAAGGTCCAGGGGGTGTCCTCGTAGTAGCCGGCCGGGAAGGTCAGGCCCTGCTCGTCGATGTAACTGCGGCGGTACGCCTTGTTCCAGACCACCATCAGCAGTTCCAGCAGGTCGGGCCGGTCGTCGAGGGTGAAGACCTCGGGCCCCGGGCGGGCGAAGACGGGGGCGGAGCTGCTGCGCACCACGCGGCCGTCCCAGTAGGTCCGGGCGTAGTCGTAGACCAGGATCTCGGGGTCCGCGCAGGCCTTCAGGCGTTCCTCGACGGCCTCGAGCAGGCCTGGCGTGAGGGTGTCGTCACTGTCGAGGAAGATCACGTAGTCGCCGGCGGCGGCCTCCAGGCCGGCGTTGCGGGCGCGGCCGAGTCCGACGTTCTCCGCCAGGTGCAGTACCCGGATGCGCTCATCGCACTCGGCGGCCCCGTCCAGGATGGCGCCGCTCCCGTCGGGCGAGTGGTCGTCGACCGCGATCAGCTCGAAGTCCGCGAAGGACTGGCTGAGCACCGAGTCGAGACATTCGGTCAGGTACTCCTCGACCTGGTAGACCGGGACGATCACGCTGAAACGGGGCATTGGACTCTTTCCCACGGGGACACGAGGGCCGCCGGAGATCACCGGGCCGCCGACGACGCAGGCCAGGTTTGGCCTGGGGAGACCGGAAACGGAACAGCCCGGTTATGGGCATGATCCGTACCCCCGGCGGCCACGACCGACTCTCCCACCAAGCGCGTAACGAATTGGCGCAATCTCGGTTACCAGCGTCGTACCTTCGGGTGAATCACACGGGCGACAACTTCGCCACCCCTCTACTCTCCGTCACAACTCGATCTCCTATCAACCCTGCCGCACCCGGAACCGACCGGCCGGCACCCCGGAGAGGCCACCGCCATGTCCGAAACCCACGAACCGCCGCAGCCCTCCTCCTCCGCACCGGGCGCCTGCGCCCCCGGCCGCAGCGGCACCGGGGAGGCGACTGCCGGCGCCTCGTACACCGAGCGGCTGGTCACCCTGGAGCGGTCGGGGTTCAAGCGACTGCTGCCCACCCAGGCCCCCTACCGCTGGAACCTGCGGCGGCTGCGGCTCGGGCGGGTGCTGGACGTCGGCTGCGGGGTCGGCCGGAACCTGCAGCACTGCGCGGCGGGCAGCGTCGGCGTGGACCACAACGAGACCTCGGTGGCCACCGCCCGGGCGCGGGGTCTGGAGGCCTACACCGCGGCCGAGTTCGAGAGCGACGCGGGCCTCGCCCGGCCGGGCGCCTTCGACAGCATGCTGGTCGCGCACGTGCTGGAGCACCTGGACGAGGCCACCGGTGCGGAGCTGCTGAAGAGCTACCTTCCGAGTGTCCGCCCGGGCGGGCGGGTGGTACTGATCACTCCGCAGCCGGCCGGGTACCGCTCGGACCCGACGCACGTCCGCTTCGTCGACTTCGGTGGCCTGCGCGGGCACGCCGAGAACGCGGGGCTGGCCGTGCTGCACAGCTACTCCTTCCCGCTACCGGAGGCCGTGGGGCGGGTGTTCAAATACAACGAGTACGTACTGGTGGCCCGCCTCCCCTGAGCTGCGACCGCGCCCGGTCGCGGCTATTCGGTCACTTTCGGGCGGTACTATCCGCCCGTGTGCCGGCTCCGGACCGCCCATGGTCGGCCCGAGACCGGTCGCCAAGCCCCCGATGAAAGGCCCGCGCAGCCGATGGCCCCCCGCCTCTCCGTCGTCGTCCCGATCTACAACGTCGAGCGCTATCTGGAGGAGTGTCTGGACTCGATCGCGGCACAGACGTATCCCGACTTCGAGTGCGTCATGGTGGATGACGGCTCCAAGGACGGCAGCGCGGCCATCGCCGAGGCGTACGCCGCCAAGGACGCGCGGTTCCGGCTGGTGCGGCAGGAGAACAAGGGCCTGGGCGCGGCCCGCAACACCGGCTACCGGCACATCGCCGAGGGCACCGAGTTCCTGGCCTTCGTGGACAGCGACGACACCCTGCCGCCCAGCGCGTACGAGCTGATGATCGGCACCCTGAACGAGACCGGCTCGGACTTCGCCACCGGCAACGTGCTGCGCTTCCGCGCGATCGGGTACTACCAGTCGGGGGGGCACCGCAAGCCGTTCAAGGAGACCAGGCTGCGGACCCACATCACCGAGATCCCCTCGCTGGTGACCGACCGCACCGCGTGGAACAAGGTCTACCGCCGCTCGTTCTTCGACACCGCCGGTGTGCTCTACCCCGAGGGCATCCTGTACGAGGACGCGCCGGTCAGCGTGCCGCACCACTACCTCGCCCGCAGCGTGGACGTGCTCTCCGAGCCGATCTACCACTGGCGCGAGCGCGAGGTCGGCGAGATGTCGATCACGCAGATGCGGACCAACCCCAAGGGCCTGATCGACCGGGTGAAGTCGATGGAGCTGGTCCGCGCCTGGCTGCTGGAGCAGCAGGACCCCAAGTACCGCCGCTACCTGCGCTCCTACGACGAGAACAACCTGGTCGAGGAGATCCCGATGTTCTTCTCCTCGGTGCTGGAGGGGGACCAGGACTACCGCGACGCCTACCGGGAGTGCGTCAGCCGGCTGCTGCGCGCGATCGGCCCCGAGCAGGTCCGCAAGCTGCGCGCACCGTTGCGGCTCAAGTACCACCTGACCCTGCAGGGGCGGATGGACGAGCTCGTCGAGCAGTTGCGCTTCGAGAAGGACAGCAACGGAGCCGCCCCGGCGCGCGGTCTGCTCCGCCCGTACGCCGACTACCCGTTCCTGCGCGGCGGCCGCAAGAGCGTGCCGACCGACGTGCTGCGGCTGGACAACGCGCTGGTGATGCGCAGCCGGCT
Organism: Kitasatospora sp. NPDC001175; assembly: GCF_053598215.1. NCBI lineage: Bacteria > Bacillati > Actinomycetota > Actinomycetes > Kitasatosporales > Streptomycetaceae > Kitasatospora > Kitasatospora sp. NPDC001175. The sequence goes on from NZ_JBSFJU010000001.1 coordinate 139,795, forward strand.
GTACGACTCCGCCTGGGAGGACGGCAAGCTGCGGATCACCGGGCACGCCTTCCCCGAGCACCTCGGTGCCGAGCACAAGCACGACATGGTCAAGGTGCTGGTGCTGCGCGAGGCCAAGGGGCACCGGGTGCTGGCCGTGCAGACCAGGGCGATGTACAGCCCGGAGGCCACCGCCAGCTCCCCGCACGACCTCTACAGCTGCGACTGGGCCGGCTTCACCGCGGTGATCGACCCGGGGCGCCTCAAGAGCCGGGGCCGTTGGAAGGACGGCTCCTGGCGGGTGCTGATCGCCGGTTTCGGCAAGGGCGGCGTCTACAAGGGCCGGATCTCCGGCGGCTGGAGCGACACCGCAGAGTACCCGCCGGTGCACTGGGTCGAGGACGACGTCCGGATCGTGCCCTGGCTCAAGGACAACCACGTCTACCTGCGGGTCGAGCAGGTCCGGGCCCGTGCGGTGCAGGTGGACTCGGCCGGCGGCGAGGTGCACCTGGCCGGCTCGGTGCGCTCCGGTGCCGACCTGGCCGGCGCCGAACTGCGGCTCAAGCACGTCGAGTCGGACCGGGAGCTGCTCTTCCCGCTGAAGCTCGGCACGCCCGCCGGGCGGACCGTACCGTTCACCGCGAACTTCCCGATCGCCGAGCTGACCGCCGTCCGCGAGGCCTGGGACGCGCTCGACCCGTCCTCCGCCGACCGGATGCGCGACCGCTGGGACACCGAACTGCGGATGGCCGACGGCTCCACCGTGCCGATGGTGATAGACGACCGCCGGGCGCCGGCCCAGCTGAACGTGCCGATCGACCACCGGTCGGCCGGGGCGGCTTCCGGCACCGCGCGCGGCGGTCGGCGGGCGCTCTACTCCAAGCCCTCCCCCAGCGGGTACCTCCAGTTCTGCGACCAGGTGCTGCAGCCGGTCGTCGAGGAGGTCACGGCCGCCCGGGACGACGACGGCTTCCTGCTCAGCGGCAGCTTCCCGCTGCCGGGCACGCACCGGTACGAGCTGGTGATCCGGCACAACTGGCAGGAGGAGGAGCACAGTTACCCGGTGGAGATCGCCGAGGGCCGGTTCCGGGCCGCGCTGCCCGCCGTGCCCACCGCCTCCTTCGCCGGACAGGTACCGCTGCGCCGGGGCACCTGGGAGGTCTTCTTCCGGCCGGCCGGCGCCGCCGCCGACGGCGCCTGGCCGCAGGTGGTGCTGGCGCCGTCCTGCCACGGCTCGCTGCCGCTGGAGGTGGAGGCCAGGGGCAAGCGGATCGCCCTGGAGCGCCGCCGCCACGACATCCTCTCTCTGGAGGCGCACGCCGACCTGCTGCCGGAGGAGCGCAGCGGCTACCGGCAGCGGCAACTGCGCCATGAGTTCGCCGAGTTCCAGCGCCGTCCGCTGACCGACACGGTGCTCTACCTCGCCTCCAGGACCGGGCGGTACGGCGGCTCGCCGCGCGCCGTGCACGAGGAACTGGTCCGCCGCGGCGAGAAGCTGCGTCACCTGTGGACCGCGGACGACCGGCAGGCCGACCTGCCGCGGACCGCGGAGTCGATCCGGTGGGAGTCCACCGAGTGGTTCGAGGCGCTGGCCACCGCCAAGTACGTGGTGACCGGCGACCATCTGCCCGAGTTCTTCGAGCGCCGCCCGGGCCAGGTGGTGCTGCAGACCTGGCACGGCACCCCGCTGAAGCGGATCGGCCACGACTTCGAGAAGGTCTGGTTCACCGACGCCCAGTACCTGCGGCACCTGGAGCACGAGGTACCGCAGTGGAGTCTGCTGGTCGCGGCCAACCGCTGGTCGGCGCCGGTGCTGCGGCGGGCCTTCCGCTACCAGGGCGAGATCCTGGAGAGCGGCTACCCGCGCAACGACCTGCTGTTCGCCTCGGACCGGGAGAAGACCGCCGAGCGGGTGCGCGAGCGGCTCGGCCTGCCCGAGGGCAGGAAGGTGGTGCTGTACGCGCCGACCTTCCGCGAGGACCGGCGCCGCCCGCAGGGCGGCTACCAGCTGGACCTGCGGCTCGACCTGGCCGCCGCGCAGGCCGCCCTCGGCGAGGACCAGGTGCTGCTGGTCCGCGGCCACGAGGTGATGTGCGGCCAGATCCCGGGCGCCGGCAACGGCTACCTCTGGGACGTCGGCACCTACCCCGACATGGCCGAACTGCTGCTGATCGCCGACGTGCTGGTCACCGACTACTCCTCGGCGATGTTCGACTTCGCCAACACCGGCCGCCCGATGCTCTTCTTCACCCATGACCTCGCCCACTACCGGGACAACCTGCGCGGCTTCAGCTTCGACTTCGAGGCCGAGGCCCCGGGGCCGCTGCTCGCCACCTCCGGCCAACTCATCGACGCCCTGGGCCGGGTGGACGCACTCGCCGCCGAACACGCCGACAGGTACGCCGCGTTCCGCGAACGCTACTGCGACCTGGACGACGGCCAGGCCTCGGCCCGAGTGGTGGATGCCCTGCTGGAGAACTGAGCCGAAAAATCAAAAATAAAAACTGAACATAATGGCGGCCGGGCAGCTTTCCGAAAGCCCGGCCGCCACATTTCCGCTGTCAATTTGAAAATTGACCCGCCCGTCGGCCGTGGTGTGAGATAACGGGATATCAGCAGGGCTCTCGACTCCCGCAGCGCGAAGGGCATTGAGGTGCCTCGACCTTCCTTTGCCAGATCCCTCGTATTCTCCGTCCCGCTCCCCCGCCGGGCGGCGCTCACCGGCCCGGCCGATCCCGCCCCCCGGATGGGCATCCGCTCCGCCGCCTGGGTCGACGGACTGCTCGAACTGGTCGGCCACGCCCACGTCCCCGGACGCAGCGCCGACCGCCTCGGCACCGCCCGCACCCTGATCACCCTGCACCGCCCCGGCCGCCGCCGGCTCACCGTGCTGCGCACCACCCCCCGTTACCTCCCCGAGATCACCGACGAACTCGCCGAAGGAGGCCTCAACCTCGACTGGGCCGGGTTCGCGGTCCGGATCGATCCGGCGCTGCTGCGGCGCGGCGGTCACTGGGAGGACGGCGTCTGGCGGATCGGCGGCCTGCTGCTGGACGGGCTGCGCCCTTGGCCCGGCGACTTCACCGCCCACTGGTGCGGCTCGGGCGAGTACCCGCCCGCCGCCTGGGTGGCCGAGGGCGTACAGGCCATCCCGTACTTCCGGGGCGGCCAGCTGTGCCTACGGGTGGAGACCGCCCGCGCCCGGGTCAGCGCCACCCGCACCGTCGGGGACAGCATCGAACTGGCCTGTCTGAGCAGCCGACGGGCGGAGGGGGCGACCGTCCGGCTCAACCACCGCCAGTCCCCCGCCGTCATCGCGCTGCCCGTGCTGCCCGGTCCGGGCCGCAGCCTCACCGTCCGGATCCCGCTCGGCGCCTTCGAGCTCAGCGGCCGCCCCGAGCCCGACCCGGCCGAGACCGCGCACTGGGACCCGGTCCTGCACTACCCGGACGGCCGGACGGAGCCCCTGGTGCTCGACCACCCGTCGTGCGGCCTGGCCGCCCAGTTCGCGCTCCCCGCCCCCGGCCGCACCCTGCGCCTTAAGCACCTCGCCGACAGCCATCTACAGCTGTGCGAGCAGCGCTGCGTCCCGGTGGCGGACACCGTCGCCGCCATCCCCGAGGGCTTTCTGCTCACCGGCCACTTCCCGCAGCCCGGGGCGGGGCCGCACGAACTCGTGCTGCGCCACGGCGGCGGCCTGGACGAGCAGTCGATCGGCGTCGAACCGCTCGCGGGCGGCCGGTTCCAGGCCCGGCTGCCGATCACCGCCCCCACCTCGTACGGCGGTCGGCTACCGCTGCGCAAGGGCGTCTGGGACGTCCTGATCCGGCCCGCAGGCGACCCCGGGGGCGAGCAGCCGGTGGCGCTGGCCCCCGACGTGCTGCACGTGCTGCCGCTGGCGGCCGAGGCCCGGGGCAAGCGGGTCCTGCTGCAGCGGCGCTGGCACGACACCCTGATCGTGGACTCCACCCCCGTCCTGCCCGCCGCCGAGCGCAGCGCCCACCGCCAGCTCGGACTCCGCTCCCAGAGCTACCCGGCGGCCAGGGTGGAACCGCTGCGCGAAGCCGTGCTGTACGACGTCTTCGGCGGGCGCGGGTACGCCGACTCCCCGCGCGCGGTCCACGCCGAACTGGCCCGGCGCGCCAGCGGGCTGCGCCACCTGTGGACGGTGGACGACGCGCAGGCCGAACTCCCCGACGGCGTCGAGGCGGTGACCGTCTGGAGCGCCGAGTGGTACGAGGCCCTGGCCACCTGCCGCTACCTGGTCGGAAACACCCACTTCCCCGAGTTCGTCCGGCGCCGGGACGGCCAGGTCCTGCTGCAGACCTGGCACGGCACCCCACTGAAACGGATCGCCCACGACGTCGCCACCGGCTGGCTGGACGGCGACGGCTACCTGCGTCGCCTCGCCCAGGAGGTGCCGCAGTGGAGCCTGCTGCTGTCCCCCAACTCCTTCAGCACCCCGATCCTGCGCCGGGCCTTCCGCTACGACGGCGAGATCCTGGAGAGCGGCTACCCGCGCAACGACCTGCTCGCCCACCCGGACGCCGCGCTGGCCGCGGCCGTGCGCCGGCGGCTGGGCATCCCGGAGGGCAGACGGGTCGTGCTGTATGCGCCCACCTGGCGCGAGGACGCCAGGAGCGGTGACGGCTACCGGCTGGACCTGCGGCTCGACCCTCAGGCGGCGCGCCGGGCGCTGGGGGCGGACCACGTCCTGCTGGTCCGGCCGCACTCGCACGTGCTCCAGCGGTGTCCCGGCCGCGGGGACGGCTTCCTGTACGACGTCGGCGACTACCCCGACACGGCCGAACTGCTGCTGATCGCCGACGTGCTGGTCACCGACTACTCCTCGGTGATGTTCGACTTCGCCAACACCGGCCGCCCGATGCTCTTCTTCACCCACGACCTCGCCCACTACCGGGACGACCTGCGCGGTTTCTACTTCGACTTCGAGGCCGAGGCGCCGGGCCCGCTGCTCGCCACCTCCGGCCAACTCATCGACGCCCTGGGCCGGGTGGACGCACTCGCCGACGAACACGCCGACAGGTACGCCGCGTTCCGCGAACGCTACTGCCACCTCGACGACGGCCGGGCCGCTGGGCGGGTCGTGGACGCCCTGCTGGAGCACCGCTAGCCGCACGGGTCCGGTGCCCCGGAAGTCTCACCCCTGGCCGAAGAGGTAGCCGCGCCAGGGCCGCCAGACCTCGTCCGCGTCGAAGCGGGACAGGCAGAACCCCAGCACGTCGAAGGCGGCGTGAAAGGTCCGGGCCTTCTCGTACGCCGCGTCGAGGACCTCGTCGGGAAGGCCGTGGGCGACCGTGACGTGCGGGTGGTACGGGAAGGCGAGCTCACGGGCGAGCGGCCCGGAGCGGACGGCGGCCTCCAGCACCCGGCACTCCTGGGCGCCCTCCTCCACCCGGATGAAGACCACCGGGGAGACCGGGCGGAAGGTGCCGCTGCCCTGGAGCAGCATCGGGAAGACGGCGTGTTCGGCGGCGACCGCGCTCAGGTGCTTCTCGATGTCGGGCAGCCGCTCGCACGGGACCTCGGTCGGCGGCAGCAGGGTGACATGGGTGGGTATCGAACGGGCGAGCGGGTCACCGTGGCCGTCGCGGGCGTCCTGGATAGCACTGCCGTACGGCTCCGGGACGGTTATGGACACACCGATGGTGACGGCCTCCGGGAGGTCGCCACCACCGGGAAGTGAGCGCGAGGGCATCAGCGCGTCAGCGCTTCGGCGCCAGGAAGCCGATGCGGTCGTAGACCGTCGCCAGGGTCTGCGAGGCGACCTCGCGGGCCTTCTCGGCGCCGAGGCCGAGCACCCGGTCCAGCTCGGCCGGGTCGTCCAGGTAGGTCTTGGTCCGGACCTGGAACGGGGTGACCCACTCGGTGAACAGCTCGGCCAGCTCGGTCTTCAGGGCGCCGTACATCTTGCCCTCGAAGTGCTCGACCAGCTGCTCGATCGACTGGCCGCTGAGCGCGGAGTGGATCCGCAGCAGGTTGGAGACGCCGGCCTTGTTCTCCTCGTCGTAGGAGACCACGGTGTCGGTGTCGGTGACGGCGCTCTTGAACTTCTTGGCGCTGACCTTGGGCTCGTCCAGCAGGTTGATCAGACCCTTGGGCGAGGCGGCCGACTTGCTCATCTTCGCGGTCGGGTCCTGGAGGTCCTGGATCTTCGCCGTCTCCTTGAGGATGTACGGCTCCGGCACCGTGAAGGTCGGGCTGTAGCGGGTGTTGAAGCGGTCGGCGAGGTCGCGGGTGAGCTCCAGGTGCTGGCGCTGGTCCTCGCCGACCGGGACGGCGTCCGCCTGGTAGAGCAGGACGTCCGCGACCATGAGGACCGGGTAGGTGAACAGGCCGACCGTGGTGCTCTCGGCGCCGTGCCGGGTGGACTTGTCCTTGAACTGGGTCATCCGGGAGGCCTCGCCGAAGCCGGTGAGGCAGTTCATCACCCAGGCGAGCTGCGCGTGCTCGGGCACGTGCGACTGGACGAAGAGGGTGCAGTGCTCCGGGTCCAGGCCGGCGCCGAGCAGCTGCGCGGCGGAGATCCGGGTGTTCTGGCGCAGCGCCTCCGGGTCCTGCGACACGGTGATCGCGTGCAGGTCGACCACCATGTAGAAGGCGTCGTTCTCCCTCTGCAGGTCGACCCATTGGCGCACTGCGCCCAGGTAGTTGCCCAGGTGGAAGGAGCCTGAGGTGGGCTGGATGCCGGAGAGCACCCGGGGACGGTCCTTCACCGGACCGGTGACCGCTGCGTTGACCATGTGGGCCATTGTTCCAGCTCCACCTCCCGGTCAGGAAACGTCTGCGCCTGGAGGGTCGGACAGTGTGACCGCACTCACCTTGATGCGTTCGATCCGGCGGCCGTCGAGCTTGGCCACGGTTAGCCGCACCCCGTCCTCGGTGACGGTCTGGTCGCCCGCCTTCGGCAGCCGTCCGAGCGCGCTCACCAGGTAGCCCGCCACGGTCTCGTACGGGCCCTCGGGGAGGGTGACGCCGGTCTCCTCGGCGAAGTCAGCGAGGTTGAGCAGGCCGTCCAGCTCCATGCCGCCGCCGTCCAGCCGGCGGGTGGCGGTGGTGTCCTGGGCGTCGTACTCGTCGCGGATCTCGCCGATCACCTCCTCGACCAGGTCCTCCAGGGTGACGATCCCGGCGGTGCCGCCGTACTCGTCCACCACGATGGCCAGGTGGTGGCCCTCGCGACGCATCTCGCTCATCGCCTCCAGCACCCGCTTGGTGGCGGGCAGCAACTTGACCGGGCGGGCGATGTCGCGGATCCGCACCGCCTGACCGCCCTTGGCGCCGTACAGGTCGCGGACGTGCACGAAGCCGACCACGGCGTCGTACGAGCCCTCGACCACCGGGTAGCGGGAGTGCGGGGCGGAGGCGGCCTCCTCGCGGACCTCGGTGAGCACCCGGTCGGCGTCCAGGAAGGTGACCTCGGTGCGCGGCACCATCACCTCGCGCAGCTGGCGTTCCCCGGCGGCGAACACGTCGGCGATCAACGCCCGCTCGTCACTGCCGAGTTCGGTGTTGGCGGCGACCAGTCCGCGCAGTTCCTCCGAACTCATGCTGCCGCGCCCGGCCTTCGGATCGCTGCCGAGCAGCCGGACCATGAGGTTGGTGGAGTGCCCGAGCAGCCAGATCACCGGGCGCAGCGCCACGGACATCACGTCGACCACCGGTGCGGCCAGCACCGCGATGGAGTCGGCACGTTGCAGGCCGATCCGCTTGGGGGTCAACTCGCCCAGCACCAGCGAGACATAGCTGATCACCAGGGTCAGCCCGACCAGCGCCACGGCGTCCGCGATTCCCGGGGCCAGGCCCAGCCGGGCGATGTAGGGGGCGGCCTTGCCGGCCAGCGTGTCCGCGCCGAAGGCGGCGGACAGGAAGCCCATGCAGGTGACCCCGACCTGGACGGCGGCCAGGAACCTGTTGGGGTCGGCGGCGAGGTGTGCGGCCCGGACGGCGCCCCTGGTGCCGCGCGCCTCCAGCTCGCGGATCTGGCCCTCGCGCAGCGAGATCAGTGAGATCTCGGCGACGTTGAACAGGCCGCCCAGCATGATGAAGACCAGGACGAGGGCAGCGTCCTGCAGGGTTTCGCTCACATCGGTTCAGTCTACGGCCGCGGCCGGGCGCCTCCCGTTATTCCTCACGAGCCAAAAGGCTCGTGAGGGGGGTGGGTGGCACCCGGCCGCGTCATGCCGCGGGAGCGGCTCAGATGAGGCCGAGCTCCTGGACCGCGTCGCGCTCCTCGATCAGCTCGCCGACCGAGGCGTCGATGCGGGCGCGGGAGAACTCGTTGATCTCCAGGCCCTGGACGATCTCGAACTTGCCGTCCTTGCAGGTGACCGGGAAGGAGGAGATGATGCCCTCCGCCACGCCGTAGGAGCCGTCGGAGACGATGCCCATCGAGGTCCAGTCGCCCTCGGCGGTGCCGTTGACCCAGGTGTGCACGTGGTCGATGGCGGCGTTGGCGGCCGACGCGGCCGAGGAGGCGCCACGGGCGTCGATGATGGCGGCACCGCGCTTGGCGACGGTCGGGATGAACTCCTCGGCCAGCCACTTCTCGTCGTTGACCTCGGCGGCGGCGTTCTTGCCGGCGACCTCGGCGTGGAAGATGTCCGGGTACTGGGTGGCCGAGTGGTTGCCCCAGATGGTCATGCGCTTGACCTCGTTGACGGTGACGCCGAGCTTCTTGGCCAGCTGGGCGACCGCACGGTTGTGGTCCAGGCGGGTCATCGCGGTGAAGCGGTCGGCCGGGACGTCCGGCGCGTTGCGCTGGGCGATCAGGGCGTTGGTGTTGGCCGGGTTGCCGACGACCAGGACCTTGATGTCGTCCGCGGCGTGGTCGTTGATGGCCTTGCCCTGCGGGCCGAAGATGCCGCCGTTGGCCTGCAGCAGGTCGCCGCGCTCCATGCCGGCGGTGCGCGGACGGGCGCCGACCAGCAGCGCGACGTTCGCGCCGTCGAAGGCCTTGTTGGCGTCGTCGGTGATGGTGATGTCGCGCAGCAGCGGGAACGCGCAGTCGTCCAGCTCCATCGCGGTGCCCTCGGCGGCCTTGACGCCCTGCGGGATCTCCAGCAGGCGGAGGTTCACCGGCACGTCGGCGCCGAGCAGGTGGCCCGAGGCGATGCGGAAGAGCAGCGCGTAGCCGATCTGGCCGGCCGCTCCGGTGACGGTGACGTTGACGGGGGTGCGGGTCATTTTTACCTTCTCCAGCAAATCGCCAGTGCCCCAGGCACATCGGCGCTGGAGCCGAGGATGATCTCTCGACATCGAGAGATCCGCCGTCAGGTTATCGCAAGGCGTCCTCCCGGAGCGCGTACGGGCCCGGTTGTTGCGTCACAGACGCACCGGGCCCCGCCCGCGGTGCGGACGGGGCCTCGGCGCCCGACGGGAGGGACTGTGCTCAGTAGTGCCGGCGGCCGATGAGCTGGCCGATGTTGTCCAGTACGGACAGGTGCAGCCAGGGGTCCGGCTGGGTCACCAGGGTCAGCAGCACGATCACCGCTCCGAGGAAGCTCAGCACCGAGATGTCGGTGAACCGGCTGCGCACCGCCAGCATGCCGACCTCCGGCAGCAGCAGGCGCAGCACGGCGGCCAGCAGCAGCGAGCCGCCGACCGTGAGCAGCCCGGCCTTCGTCAGCAGACCGGACTTGGAGTCGCCGAACCAGGCGATGGCGAGTCCGGTGCAGGCCACCGCCAGGACCAGCGTTATCGGCCACTGCCGGACCGGCAGGGGGTGGCTGTAGTGCAGCGCCGTCCCCGAGCCCTCGGGGGGCAGGGTGCCCGTGGTCTTCACCGGCCGACGCCTCGACCGGTTCACCTTGATCCCCATCCGGCTCAGCGACCGGCGCGGCGCTCGGCCGCCTCGACGATGTTGTTGAGCAGCATCGCGCGGGTCATCGGGCCGACCCCGCCGGGGTTCGGGGAGATCCAGGCGGCCACCTCGGCCACGCCCGGGTCCACATCGCCGACGATCTTGCCCTCGGCGTCCCGGCTGACGCCCACGTCCAGCACGGCCGCACCCGGCTTGACGTCCTCCGGCTTGACCAGGTGCGGCACACCGGCGGCGGCCACGATGATGTCGGCCTTGCGCAGGTGGTAGGCCAGGTCACGGGTGCCGGTGTGGCACAGGGTGACGGTGGCGTTCTCGCTCTTGCGGGTGAGCAGCAGACCGATCGAGCGGCCCACGGTGATGCCGCGGCCGAGCACGACCACCTCGGCACCGTTGATCTCGACCTTGTGCCGGCGCAGCAGCTCCACGATGCCCAGCGGGGTACACGGCAGCGGGCCCTCGATGCCCAGCGCGAGGCGGCCCAGCGAGGTGGGGTGCAGACCGTCGGCGTCCTTGTCCGGGTCCATCAGCTCCAGGACCGGGTTCTGGTCCAGTCCCTTGGGTAGCGGCAGCTGGACGATGTATCCGGTGCACGCCGGGTCGGCGTTGAGCTCGCGGACGACGTCCTCCACGTCCTGCTGGGTGGCGGTCGCGGGCAGCTCGCGCTGGATGGAGGCGATGCCGACCTCCGCGCAGTCCCGGTGCTTGCCGTTGACGTACCAGCGGCTGCCCGGGTCGTCGCCGACCAGGACGGTGCCGAGGCCGGGGACGATGCCCCGTTCCTTGAGAGCCGCGACGCGCACGGCCAGTTCGGACTTGATCGCGGCGGCTGTGGCCTTGCCATCGAGAATCTGGGCAGTCATGGCCCCATTGTCCTGGATCCCCCCCGGTGCCCGCGTCACCGCCCCGGCGGCGTCGGAAGTACCGTTCGGGAGGACGTAGCGTGGGTTTCGGGTTGCGGTTGCGCCACAGTTGGGCGCCGCGCCGGAACTCGGCTGGACACCGCCGCGCGGGCCGGTTGACGATAGGGACTTGTAATCTCCGCCGCCGCTCGCTACGTCCGTGACGGGCCGTAGGAGACGACGGGGAGATCCCGGGGGAAGAGAAACAAGTGAGCAATCCGTACCAGACGCCGCCGTCCGATCCGTACGGCGGATACGGCGGCCCGCCGCAACAGCCCTACGGCGCACCGCAGTACCAGCAGCAGCCGCAGCCCGGCTACGGCTACCCGCATCAGCCGGTGCCGCAGCAGCCGTTCACGGCCCCGCCGTTGGCGCAGACACCGCAGCGGGACTCCTACGCCACCGCCTCGGTGGTGCTCGGCTTCCTCGCCATCGTGCTCTCCTGCGCCTACCTTGGCTTTCTCGGACTGATCGGACTCGGCCTCGGCATCGCCGCGCTGAACCGCTCGGCCGCCACCGGGACGGGCCGGGGCGTGGCGGTCGGAGGGATCGTGCTCAACGCCCTGGGCATCCTGATCTCCGTCGCCATGGTCGTCCTCTTCACGGTCATCTACAAGTAGCCGTGTCCGCCACTACTGTGACGGTGCTGCGGGACCGCTGGCGCCGCTCGGAGGAGCGGCTGTCGGGGGCGGTTCTGCGAGTGCTGCTGCGCGGGGGAGGCGGTGCGGCGGCCGCCCTGGCGGTGGCCCGACTGCACGACGTGCACGACCCGGGAGCGCTGTGCATGCTGCGCCGGTTCACCGGGATCCCCTGCCCGGGCTGCGGCAGCACCACGGTCTTCATCGAGGCGGGGCACGGCAATTGGGCGGCCGCGCTGGCGGCCAACCCGGTCACCGTGGTGGCGGCCATCGGCTTGCTGTTCGCCCCGCTCGGCCCCGGGCGCTGGTGGTGGCAGCTGCCGAACGGCCGTCGGAACGTCCTGCTGGGCACGGCGTTGACGGTCTCCTGGCTGTGGCAGCTGCACCGGTTCGGCTTCCTCCATCTCTGAGGTCGCGTCGGCGCTCCTCATGCGCACGGATTTCCGGGCGATGCCGACCCTGTCTCGGTGTCAGCCCGGTCCGCTAAGGTCCCACCCGGTCGGCACGCTCAACTGCCCGTCCGCACCGGGATTCTCCTGTCCCACCCGTCCCAACATCCCAAACCGCTCGGAGGCACCGATGAGCTACCCGCCCGACCCGAACAACCCGTACGGCCAGCAGCCCCCGCAGCCCGGCTACGGCTACCCGCAGCAGTCCCCGCCGCCCGCCCCGGGCTACGGCTACCCGCAGCAGCAGGCCCCGGCCCCGGGTTACGGCGCCCCGCAGCCCGGCTACGGCGCACCGCAGCCCGGCTACGGCGGCATCCCGCAGCAGCCGGGTCCGTACGGCAACGCCGGCATGGTGCAGAACTTCTACGCCGGCTGGGGCAGCCGGGTGGTCGCCCGCATCATCGACTCGATCGTGATCGGCATCATCCCCGGCATCATCCTGTTCGTGCTGAAGCCGAAGACCAAGGTCGACTGTTCGGCGCTCATGTCGCCGGGCGGCCACTGCGTCACCACCACCACCGGTGGCGTCAACCCGGCCGTCTACAACGTGGTCCAGGGCGCGATGATGATCCTCATCTGGGCGATCCTGGCCCTGATGAAGAGCCAGATGGGCCAGTCGCTGGGTCAGAAGGCCGTCAACATCCGCATGGTCCGCGAGGACAGCGGCCAGCCGCTGGGCTTCGGTGCCGCCTTCGCCCGCGAGGCACTGCACCTGCTGGACGAGCTCAGCTGCTGCGTCGGTTTCCTGTGGCCGCTGTGGGACGCCAAGAAGCAGACCTTCTCCGACAAGATCATGGGCACCGTGGTCGTCAAGTCGCAGTAACTGTCCGGCGGTTACCGCAGGCGAGAGGCCCTGCACTCCCGAGCGGAGGGCAGGGCCTCTGCCTTGGACCGGCCGGCGACAGGACCTGTCCGAAGCCGGCCGGGGCCGGCCGGAACCGAAAGGCCCCGGCCGGCCCGGCATCAGTGGAAGAAGTGCCGGATGCCGGTGAAGTACATCGTCACCCCGGCCTCGGCGGCGGCCGCGATCACCAGCTCGTCGCGGATCGAACCGCCCGGCTGGACAATGGCCTTGACCCCGGCGGCGATCAGGATCTCCGGGCCGTCCGGGAACGGGAAGAAGGCGTCGGAGGCCGCGTACGAGCCCTTGGCCCGCTCGCCGGCCCGCTCGACCGCCAGCTTGCAGGAGTCCACCCGGTTGACCTGGCCCATGCCGACGCCGACCGAGGCGCCGTCCTTGGCCAGCAGGATCGCGTTGGACTTGACGGCCCGGCAGGCCCGCCAGGCGAAGGCCAGCTCTGCCAGCTCGGCTTCGGACAGCGCCTCACCGGTGGCCAGGGTCCAGGTCGACGGGTCGTCGCCCTCGGCGTGGATCCGGTCGGTCTCCTGCAGCAGCACACCGCCGGAGATCGGACGGGCCTCCTTGCGGTTGCACGGGGCGTCCGGGGCGACCAGCACCCGGATGTTCTTCTTCTGGGCCAGCACCTCGACCGCGCCGTCCTCGTAGGCGGGGGCGACGACGACCTCGGTGAAGATGGGCGCGATCTGCTCGGCCAGCTCCACGGTGACCGGACGGTTGACCGCGATCACACCGCCGTAGGCGGAGACCGGGTCGCACTCGTGCGCCTTGCGGTGCGCCTCGGCGACGTCCTTGCCGACGGCGATGCCGCACGGGTTGGCGTGCTTGATGATCGCGACGGCCGGCTCGGTGTGGTCGTACGCGGCCCGGCGGGCCGCGTCGGTGTCCACGTAGTTGTTGTAGGACATCTCCTTGCCGTGCAGCTGCCGGGCGCCCGCGAGGCCGCCGCTGCCGTCGGTGTAGAGCGCCGCCGCCTGGTGCGGGTTCTCGCCGTAGCGGAGCACGTTCTGGCGCTCGAAGGCGGAGCCGAGGAAGGCCGGGAAGGCGCTCTCGGACTCGGTGTAACCCGAGGTCTCGAACCAGTTGGCCACCGCCACGTCGTAGGCGGCGGTGTGCGCGAAGGCGGCGGCCGCCAGGCGCTTGCGGGTCAGCAGGTCGAAGCCGCCGGAGCGGACGGCGTCCAGGACGTCGCCGTACCGGGCCGGGTCGACCACCACGGCCACCGAGGGGTGGTTCTTGGCGGCGGCGCGGACCATCGACGGGCCACCGATGTCGATCTGCTCGACGCACTCGTCCGGGGTGGCGCCGGAGGCGACGGTGGCCTTGAACGGGTAGAGGTTCACCACGACCAGGTCGAAGGGCTCGATCTCCAGCTCGGCCAGCTGGGCCCGGTGCGTCTCGAGGCGCAGGTCGGCGAGCACGCCGGCGTGCACGCGGGGGTGCAGCGTCTTCACGCGCCCGTCCAGGCACTCCGGGAAGCCGGTCAGCTCGGAAACCTCGGTCACCGGGACGCCGGCGGCGGCGATCCGGCCGGCGGTCGAACCGGTGGAGACGATGGCGACCCCGGCGGCGTGCAGGCCCTGGGCGAGCTCCTCCAGACCGGTCTTGTCGTACACGCTGATCAGCGCGCGGCGGATCGGCCTCACGTTCTCGGAGACGGGGGGCGTGGTGGAGCTGGCACTCATGCTCCCACCTCGCTGCGCTCGGCGGGCGCTGCGCGCCGGGCACCCCGCTCGATGATTCCTTCGCTGCGCTCACTCATGTGCCGGGATCCATACCTTTCGGTCCTCGATGCGGTGACCTTCGCGGGCCAGGCGGCCCACGACGTCGACGAGCAGGGTGCGCTCGACAGTCTTGATGCGCTCGTGCAGCGCTTCGCCGCCATCGGCGTAGTCGGCGTCCTCGACCTGGACGACGCCCTGCGCGATGATCGGCCCGGTGTCCACTCCGGCGTCGACCAGGTGGACGGTGCAGCCGGTGACCTTCACCCCGTACGCCAGCGCGTCGGTGACACCGTGAGCGCCGGGGAAGGAAGGCAGCAGGGCGGGGTGGGTGTTGACGATCCGTCCGGAGAACGCGGTGAGGAACTCGGCGCCGAGGATCTTCATGAAGCCGGCCGAGACCACCAGGTCCGGCTGGTAGCCGAGGACCGAGGCGGTCAGCGCGCGGTCCCAGTCGGCGCGCTCGGCATGGTCCTGGACCCGCTGGACGAAGGTGGGGATGCCCGCCTGCTCGGCACGCCCCAGCCCCGCGATCCCGGTCCGGTCGGCGCCCACGGCGACGATCTCCGCTCCGAACGCCGGGTCGTCGGCGGCGTCGATCAGCGCCTGCAGATTGGTGCCGGAACCGGAGACCAGGACCACCAGACGGGCCGGTCCCGGCGTACGCGGCGGGAAGACTTGGGCGGAAGCAGCGGCCACTGCGCGTTTCTCCGTACGTCGTTGCTCGCTGGTACATCCACCGTCGGTGGGGCCACTACGAGCGGCGAACATGTCATGAGCGGATCCTGGTTGCCGGGACGCGCGCTGCACTGCCGGGGCCCCGGGAACCCTTCCGAGCTGCTGACCGTCACCACGATAACGGCTGGTCGGAGGCCTTCCGTACGCACCTGGCAGCGCTACGCGCGTAGTTGAGACGGGGATCTCGATGATCGGCTCGGCCGCTCCGCGGGTGCGGAGCACCGACCGGCCCCGCGGACCCCGCGCACCCCGGGGTGGCGCAGGTCGGCAGGGCGGCGTCAGGCCCGAGGCGGCCTGCGGGATCATTGGTTGCGCGGCCCCGCACCGACCCGTCCCCGACGGCGCACCGGCCCGCACCGATCGAACCGATCACACCGATCGCACCGACGAGAAGGAATGGCTGACCCGATGAGCAGCGGCGACGACACCGGCGAGCGCAACCCCTTCGCGCCCCCGCCGGCGGGCACCCCCGATCAGCCGTGGCAGCCGCGCACCCCGCAGCAGCCACCGGCCGCCCCCGAGGACGAGGACGACCGCCCCGCCGTACCGCCGCCGCACCCCTGGAGCCCGCACTACCAGGGCCGCTGGTCGGCCCCGCAGCCGCCGCAGACGCCGAAGTTCGATCCAGGCGACCCGCTGCAGCGCCGCTCCAGGTACGCCCTCAGCGCGGGCATGGGCGCCCTGTTCTGCGTGGTCACCGGCATCGCGTACGTGGCCCTGCTGCTCGGCGCGCTCGCCCTCTACTGGGGCATCAGCGCCCTGCGGGCCCCTCGGCAGGCCGCCGCTGCCACGGCCGACGGCACCGCCGGTACCGGCCGGGCCGGTGCACCCCCGATCGGCCCGCAGCCGGTCCGCCCGCAGACCCCGGCGGCCGTGGGCGGCCTGGTGACGGGGGGTGTCGCGGTGCTCTTCGTACTCAGCTTCCTCGGCGTCAACCTGTACTACCACGACTACGTGACCTGCGTGAGCGACGCCCTCACGGCCGAGGCCCAGCAGGGCTGCAGCCCGCTCGGCCCGAAGATCCTGGTCGACCTCTACAACGGCGCCAACCAGTAGCGGGGCATCCGCCGGGACGCGAGCGGACGGGTAGCCAGGCGGACGGGTAGCCAGGCGGACGGGTAGTCGGGTGTGCGGGGCTCGTGCGGGCGGCGGGTAGCCGTGCGGGCGTGTCGGCAGGCGGTACGGATCGCGCGCAGGCGTGTCCTCCGGCCGCGTGGCCGCTCGCGCGGCTCCCGAGGCCCTGGTCGGCGTGGGTGCGGGGTCACGGCGTCGCTGCCCGGCCGCGGTGTCCGGGCGGCCTCCCGTGGCCCTGACGTTGTGCCCTGCCGTGGGGCGTTCAGCGCCGAGGGGGCAGGCGGTCGGCGGCGCGGGTCAGGGTGCGGTGGAGGGCCAGCCGGGTGAGAGCGGCGCGGCGGCGGGCGACAGTGGTGCACCGGCCCCACCAGGTGGGCGCGGTACCGCGGGTGAGCCACCAGCGGCCTAGCAGTGCCCCGGGCAGCGTGACCGCGGCCAGCCAGCCCGCGGCGGCCGGTCCGGCCAGCCACGGGACGGGCCCGAGTTCGGACATCCGCCCGCCCGCGAGCGCGCCACCCGACAGCCAGGCGCAGAGCGCGGCCCCGGCCCCGGTCAGCAGGGCGCTGCCGAGCGCCGCGACGGCGGTGGCCACCGGATGCCACGGCCGTGCGTCCGTCCCGGTCCCCGCACCGGTCGCCACCCCTGCCACCGGCTCCGGCTCAGGTCTGCCCTCCTCGTCCTGCACGGCCGTCCCGCCCCGCGCCGGCCTCCAGCTCCGTTCCCCGGCCGCCGCCCGGCCGATCAGCACCGCCGGCACCACCCCCGCGAACAGCGGAAGCGCGCACGCCGCCAGCCGCCAGCCCGCTCCGCCGGCCTCGGGCAACAGCGCGAAGAGCGGGAAGTCGGGCAGCGGGCCGAGCCGGGTGCCGGTCGGTGCGACGGCCGTGCCGGTGCCCACGGCGAAGCCCGGTCCGAGCGTGTACGAGGCGGCCCACAGCACCGCGTTGGGGAGCAGCAGCAGACAGGCGACGAGCAGCCCGGCGTACCCGGCCATGCTCTCGTCCACGGCCCGGGCCGATCGCCCGGTGGCACCGAGGCCGGTCAGCAGGGCGGCGAGCAGGAGCAGTCCGCCCGCCGCCACCAGGCCGGACCCCCCGGCCGCGGCGGCCCGGCGGATCGCGGGGCCGCCGCCGGTCGGCACGGCCCACGACGGCAACCAGGTCCGTGAGCGTACGCCGGAGCGTGCCGGCCACCAGCCGCACTCGGGGCGCGCCCCTCCGATGACCGTGCCACTCAGCAGCGCGGCGGCGGCCAGTACCGCGACGGCGACCATGTCGTACGCCGGGCGGGACCGGAACGGCCCCTCCCCGGCGCACCCGGAGACCACGGCCACCGCGACACCCAGATACCCGGCGCACACCATCAGGGGAGCCCGCCACTGGACCGGCTGGCGCCGTCCGACGTGCGCCCCCGTCCGGTAGAGCAGCGTCACGGTGAACAGGGTCGGCAGCAGCGGGGTGAGGGTCACCTGAGTCATCTGGTCGGCATCGGTCAGCGGCCCGCCGTGGCCGAGCAGCCAGAGCGCGCAGACCAGCCGCCCCGCACCGGAGGGCGTGTCGTCCGCGTACGGGGTCAGCACCCAGAGCCCGAGGACGGGGACACCGATCGCGGCAAGGGTGACCAGTCCCACCCGCACTCCGGTGAGCAGGTCGG
Organism: Kitasatospora sp. NPDC001175; assembly: GCF_053598215.1. Lineage (NCBI taxonomy): Bacteria > Bacillati > Actinomycetota > Actinomycetes > Kitasatosporales > Streptomycetaceae > Kitasatospora > Kitasatospora sp. NPDC001175. The sequence goes on from NZ_JBSFJU010000001.1 coordinate 157,649, forward strand.
CGATGACCGGACGGGCGCCCAATTCTCCCGGTACGCCCAGCATCGGACGGCCCATCAGCTGCGTCATGGGCCTCATGGTCCCAACTCCGACCCGTTGTGCCCCGTCAAGCGGCAAAACCTCGACGTGTCCCGGATTATTTGCTTATGTGCCAAGTTTGCACGCGTGGCCGCGCCAGGTGACGCGGTGACGACGACACCCGCAACGGCACGCAGTCACCCGGATGCCGCCAGACTGCTCCGGGTGCTGTCGCCGCGTGAGGCCCAGATCCTGGCCATGCTGGCTGCCGGTACCGAGCTCCAGGCCGTCGCCTGGGAACTCGGCATCGCCTCGAACACGGCGCGCAGCCACCTGACCCGGGCCGTGCGGAAGCTGGGCCTGCGGACCAAGGAGGAGGCCGTCGCCCTGGCGGCCGTCCTCGTCGCACCGGGCCCGGCACCGTCCGCCGACCGGGCGCAGGCGGCGGCCCCGACGGACGCCCTGGACACGGCAGGACCGAGCGACGCTCAGGACGCGGGCCCGGACGGCACGCAGGGCGCAGCTGGCACGGCCGGCGCTCGGGAGGCGGGTCGGGCCGGCGCGAAGGGCACGGCTGGCACGGCCGGTGCCCGGGACGCCACGGACTCGGACGAGGCGCAGCACACCGCAGTCCCGGACGGAGCCCCGGAGGCCGCCCGACCCCCGGAGGTGCTCTGGGGAGCCGGCTGGACCCCCGGCCGGTCCCGGGCCGGCACGGCACCCAAGGACGCGAACGGCATCCTGTACGACCCGATCGACGGCAAACCCGTCCCGCCGCGGCTCGTCTTCGCCGACTTCGACGCGCTGTGCACCGTCACGCACACCCGGCTGGTGCAGCAGACCTTCCTGCTCACCGGCTGCCGTCACCGCGCCGTGCACATCGTGCGTCTGGCGCTCGGTGTCGCCGGCCGCCGGTGGCACCAGATGTCGCGGCTGCCGGACCCGGAGCGCTGGGTGCGCTCGTACGCGTTCGAGACCGCGCTCTCCCCCTGGCGCCGGGGCGGCCCCCGGCGCACCCACCGCTTCTGGCGTCTGCCGCGCCCGCGGATCAAGGTCTGCCCGGTCAGCCAGGACCGTCAGGCCGACCCCGGCCGGGAACGGTTGACATCCCGTGACCGGGCGCTGCTCAGGGCGCTCCGGCGGCTCTCCCGCCCTCAGCGCCACGCGCTGGTGCTGCACGACGCGCTCGGGCTGCCCGTCGCCGAGGTCGCGGTGGAGGTCGAGTCCAGTACGGCGGCGGCCGAGAGCCGGGTGCGCCGGGCGCGGGCCGCGCTGGTGCGGTCCGTGCCCGACCTGGTGGGCCGGGATCCGTCGGCACCGGGGTTCGGCGAGCAGTTGGCCACCCTGCTGTACCGGGCGGCGGTGCACGGCTGCCCGGCGCCGCGCCGGCCGTCGCCGCTGCGGTTGAGGGTGCAGGCCGGGCTGCGCAGCGGGCTGCTGACGGCGGCCGCCGGGCTGGTGGTGCTGGTGGTGGGCGCGGCGATCGTGGCGGTCGCGATCGGCTACGGCCCGTCGCGGCTGATGCGGCCGTCCGCCCCGGTGCCGCCGCCGCTGTGCACCGGGCCGGGCAGCGGCGGCGCGGGACCGCTGCTGCCGGGCAGCGAGGCCGGACTGCGCACCGTGTGGTGCGGGCCGACGCCCGGCCGGCCGCTGCCGATGGTGGCCCCTCCCCCGCTTCGTCAGCGGCGGCCCAAGACCATGTCGACTCCGGGGCTCAGACCGCCTCGGCCCGAGCGCGGCGCGGCCGGGCGGGGCACGTCGAGCGCCGAGGGGATGCAGCTACCGGGGACGCCGGTCGCCCGTGCCGCCCAGGCAGTGCCGGGGGCTGCGGCTCTGTCCGGCGGCGTCGCCGACCGACCTTCCGCTGCCGATCTGGCCGACCGCCTGGGAGGAGTGACGGCGGCGCAGCTGGCGTGGGCACGGACACACAGCGGCGCCCCTACCGGTGGGCAGGGGCGCCGCTGCGAACGCTCGGCTACGGCTCAGCGGCTAGCGCTGCGCCGTACGGCTCACTTGTTGGCGTCGAAGAGCTCGCGAGCCAGGCGGGCGGTCTCGGACGGCGTCTTGCCGACCTTGACGCCGGCGGCCTCGAGGGCCTCCTTCTTCGCCTGGGCGGTGCCGGAGGAGCCGGAGACGATGGCGCCGGCGTGGCCCATGGTCTTGCCCTCGGGGGCGGTGAAGCCCGCGACGTAGCCGACGACCGGCTTGGTGACGTGCTCGGCGATGTAGGCCGCGGCACGCTCCTCGGCGTCGCCGCCGATCTCACCGATCATGACGATGAGCTCGGTCTCCGGGTCCTCCTGGAACGCCTTGAGGGCGTCGATGTGGGTGGTGCCGATGACCGGGTCACCGCCGATGCCCACAGCGGAGGAGAAGCCGATGTCCCGCAGCTCGTACATCAGCTGGTAGGTCAGCGTGCCGGACTTGGAGACCAGACCGATCTTGCCGGCCTTGGTGATGTCCGCCGGGATGATGCCCGCGTTGGACTGTCCGGGGGAGATCAGGCCGGGGCAGTTCGGGCCGATGATGCGGGTCTTGTTGCCCTTGGCACCGGCGTAGGCCCAGAAGGCCGCGGTGTCGTGGACCGGCACACCCTCGGTGATGACGACCGCGAGGCCGATCTCGGCGTCGATCGCCTCGACAACGGCGTCCTTGGTGAACTTCGGCGGCACGAAGATGACGGTGACGTCGGCACCGGTCTTCTCGATGGCCTCGGCAACGGAGCCGAAGACCGCGACCTCGGTGCCGTCGACGTCAACGGTGGTGCCGGCCTTGCGCGGGTTCACGCCACCGACGATCTGGGTGCCCGAGGCGAGCATCCGGCGGGTGTGCTTCATGCCCTCGGAGCCGGTCATGCCCTGGACGATGACCTTGCTGTCCTTGGTAAGGAAGATAGCCATGGTTAAAGTCCCCTTCCTTACTTCTGGTTGGCCAGCTCGGCGGCGCGGTCGGCCGCACCGTCCATGGTGTCCACCTGCTCGACCAGCGGGTGGTTGGCGTCGGTCAGGATCTTGCGACCCAGCTCGGCGTTGTTGCCGTCCAGACGGACGACGAGCGGCTTGGTGACCTGCTCGCCCTTCTCCTCGAGGAGGGCCAGGGCCTGCACGATGCCGTTGGCGACCGCGTCACAGGCGGTGATGCCACCGAAGACGTTGACGAAGACCGACTTGACGTCGGCGTCGCCCAGGATGATCTCCAGGCCGTTCGCCATGACCTCGGCGGAGGCGCCGCCACCGATGTCGAGGAAGTTGGCGGGCTTGACGCCACCGTGGTTCTCACCGGCGTAGGCGACGACGTCCAGGGTGCTCATGACGAGACCCGCGCCGTTGCCGATGATGCCGACCTCACCGTCGAGCTTGACGTAGTTGAGGTTCTTGGCCTTGGCGGCGGCCTCCAGCGGGTTGGCCGCGGCGTGGTCGACCAGCGACTCCATCTCCGGCTGACGGAACTCGGCGTTCTCGTCCAGGGAGACCTTGCCGTCGATCGCGATGAGCTTGCCCTCACCGCTCTTGACCAGCGGGTTGACCTCGACGAGGAGGGCGTCCTCGGCGACGAAGGTCTTCCACAGGGTCTGCAGAACCTCGGCGGCCTGCTCGGCGATCTCGGCCGGGAACTTGGCCGCGGCGACGATCTCGGCGGCCTTCTCCGGGGTGACACCCTCGTTGGCGTCGACCGGGACCTTGGCGAGGGCCTCGGGCTTGGTGGCCGCGACCTCCTCGATGTCCATGCCGCCCTCGACGCTGGCCATGGCCAGGAAGGTGCGGTTGGTGCGGTCGAGCAGGAAGGAGACGTAGTACTCCTCCTTGATGTCCGCGGTCTGGGCCAGCATCACCTTGTGGACGGTGTGGCCCTTGATGTCCATGCCGAGGATCGCCCCGGCCTTGGCGACGGCGTCCTCCGGGTCCGAGGCGAGCTTGACGCCACCGGCCTTGCCCCGGCCACCGACCTTCACCTGCGCCTTGATGACGGCGCGGCCACCGAAGCGCTCTGCGATCGCGGCAGCAGCCTCGGGGGTCTCGATGACCTCGCCGTCCAGCACGGGCACGCCGTGCTTGGCGAAGAGGTCCCTCGCCTGGTACTCGAACAGGTCCACGTGTGTTCGTCCTTGTTCGTGGTCGCGGATTGTGTTCTACGAGCGTGCCACGGCAGGATCTTCGCTGCGGGTCGTCGGGGCTGGGCAGGTACGCAGATGTACGGCCTTGCGGCCTGCGGAGCCTCGGGCGCACACGTCAATCAACACGCGCGTCACGTCCGTCTGGCAGGTTATCCCCGTACGACGGCCGTGTTTCGCCCCGGGCCCGCTCCTGTTTGGTGAGAACCGTCACAACGGGCGCATCCGAGCGTGTCGTGCGCCCAGCTCACAGCGGGTATGCCGATCGGGTGAGAGCCCTGTGCGGGACTCGCGACCCGCAGGTGACGGGCGGCGGCCCTTCCGGCCCTGTCCCTGCCCCGCCCCGGTCCTCACTTCCGCTCCGGCCCTCGTCCCTCCGGCCGTCCTCATGCCCCTTCCGGGTGGTCTTCGGCGTCGACTACGTGGTCAGTCCTGCTTCGGTATCGGCAGGGGCCGCTTCTCGATCGCGGCGGCCATGATCTCCGGGAAGGCGTCCGGTGTGCAGGCGAAGGCCGGGGCACCGAGCTCGGCCAGCGCGGCGGCGTGCGCGTGGTCGTACGCCGGGGCGCCCTCGTCCGAGAGCGCCAACAGCGCGATGAACTGCACGCCCGCCGCCTTCATCGCGGCCACCCGCTTGAGCATCTCGTTGCGGATGCCGCCCTCGTACAGGTCACTGATCAGCACCACGATGGTCTCGGACGGGCGGGTGATCTTCGACTGGCAGTAGGCGAGGGCGCGGTTGATGTCCGTACCGCCGCCGAGCTGGGTGGCGAACAGGACGTCCACCGGGTCGGTCAGCTGCTCCGTCAGGTCGACCACCGAGGTGTCGAAGACGACCAGCCGGGTGGCCAGGCTCTTCATCGACGCCAGCACCGCGCCGAACACCGCCGAGTGCACCACCGACGGCGCCATCGAACCCGACTGGTCGATGCAGAGGATGACGTCCTTCTTCACCGCCCGCTGGGCCCGGGCGTACCCGATCAGGCGCTCGGGCACCACCGTGCCACGACCGTCAGGACCCGCGTCGGGCAGGTAGTTCTTGAGGTTGGCCCGGATGGTGCGATCCCAGTCGATGTCGCGGTGGCGCGGGCGGTTGACCTTGGCGCTGCGGTCCAGGGCGCCGCCGAGCGTCGCCCTCGTCCGGTCCGCGAGGCGGCGCTCCAGCTCGGCGACCACCTTGCCGACCACCATCCGGGCCGTCTCCCTGGTGGTGGCGGGCAGGGCGTGCTTCAACGAGAGCAGCGTGCCGACCAGATGCACGTCCGGCTCGACCGCCTCCAGCATCTCCGGCTCCAGCAGCAGCCGGTCCAGGCCCAGGCGGGTGATCGCGTCCTGCTGCATCAGCTGGACCACCGAGGTGGGGAAGTACTCCCGGATGTCCCCCAGCCAGCGGGCCACCTGCGGCGCCGACCCGCCGAGCCCCGCGCTGCGGGCGCCCTGCCGCCGGCCGGCCGCCGGGTCACCCCCACCCCGGTAGAGCGCGGCGAGCGCGTCGTCGATCGCGGTGTCCCGGCCGGTGAGTCGGCAGCCGGTGCCGTCGGACTCGCCCCCGAGCACGAGCCGCCACCGGCGCAGCCGCTCGGCGGCGCCGTCCTGGAGGGGGGCGGTGGGGTCGGTGGCGGGATCGGCGGCGGTGGGCATCTCGGTCTCCTCGTCTGGAGAGCTCTCGGGAGAGAGCTCTCGGGTTCGAAGGCGGCTGCTCGGCGGACTGGGGCGTGGCGGCCGGGGCTCGGCGGCAGGGCTCGGCGGTGGAACTCGCCTGCGGGATTCGATCTGCGCGCTGTCAGCTTCTCGGACGGCACTGACATCGATGCCGATGCTCGGGTTCCGATGGGCCGGTCCCCTCCCTGGCCGGGTCAGCGGGCTCGGCGGTCGGACTGGCGGGGGATGCGGGGCGGTCCGGGGTTGCCGGAGGGGGCCGGGAGGCCGAGCAGCAGTGCGAGGGTGGGGAGTGCGGCGTCGGCCCTGGACTGGTCGAGACGGACGGCGGCGCGGGCGGCGGTCGGACCCGTGCCGAGGGGACCGGCGGCGACCCGCTCGCCGACCGTGCGCCGGACACCTGCCTCCAACTCGGCGAACGTCCGTCGGAGCAGCGGCAGTACGTCGACGAAGACCTCGCCGGACACACCACACAGCCACGCGTCGAGCAGACCTAGCAGCCGGGTGTCGTGCAGCAGCAGGGCGCCACCGCCGGCGAGGAAGCCCTCCACCCAACCCGCCGCGTCCGCAGGGGAGTTGGCGACAGAGAGGACCAGCCCCATCCGGCGCCCGGCCTCCTCGGAGTCGAGCCGGCCGTCGTCCAGCAGCAGCCGGACGGCGCGGCCGCGCAGCAGCCCGGGCACTCCGGTGGCCGGCCCTGCGGACGGCTCCCGGCGGGAGAGCGCGAGCAGCGTCGCGGCCCACCGGTCGGCGGGCGAGTCGCCCCCGCCCGGAACGGCGGCGACGGCGGGAGCGTCGTGCGAGTCCGCGCGGCCGTTCTCCGCCGTACCCGGGGCGGTGGCTCCCTCGGTCTGCGTACCGGCCGGGCGGCCCGTCTCCGCCGCGGGGTCGACCTGTGCCGACGCCAGCAGGCCGACTGCGGTGTGCACGGCGTCGAGACGGGCGCGCATGGCGGCGGCGCCGTCCGCGTCCAGGCCGGTGCAGGCGGACGGGAGGCCGATGCAGATGCGGTCGGCGAGGCTGCGGGCGACGCCCTCCAGGGCACTGCTGTCGGTGCCCCGGACGTCGCCGTAGCGCAGCGCCCGGACCAGCGCGGGGAGGGCGTCGGCGAGGTGGGCGACGTCGGTGTCGAGGGCGGCCCGGTCGCCCAGGACCCGCATCACGGCCGGCAGTGCGGTGGACAGCCCGGCGAGCAAGCAGCGTTCGGCGAGGCCGGTGAGCCGGGCGAGCTCGGTGGTGCCGAGCGCCGTCTCGACGGCCTTGCCGGTCGCGGCGTCCTCGACCGTGGTGCCCCACTGTGCGGCTTCGACGACGCGCACCGCGAACTCCGGCTCCCAGCGCAGTCGCCAGCTCTCCCGGAAGGTGCCGGTGGAGTTGACGGCGGACCGGGCCGGGGTGCCCCAGTCGACGCCCAGCAGGCGCAGCCGGTGCAGGAGCCGGGACCGGGCGGCATCCAGCTCCTTTCGCAGGTCGAGGTCGAGCTGACGCTCCTCGGGCTCCGGCTTGAGCCGGAGGCTGCGCTGCAGCCGGGCGAGGTCGCGCTGGAGCGGTACGGCGGGCACCGCCTCCGGGACCTCGCCGAGGGCGTCGCCGACCACCAGACGGTCGTGCACCAGGGCGAGGGCGATGTCGGAGCCGTCGCACATGACGGACCGTACGGCGTCGAGGGTCTCGGTGAGCCCCGCGAGCGGACGGCCGCGCATCACCGCGAGCGAGTCGGCGAGCCGGACGGCCTCGATGACATGGGCGGAGGAGACCGGGTGGTCCTCCGCGCGGAGCAGCTCGGCGACCTTGGTCATCCAGCGGGTCACCGGCTCGGAGCCGGCGGTGAAGAGGTGGTGGTACCAGCCGGGCGAGTCGATGCCGGCGCCGTAGCCGGTGTGCTGGGAGAGCCTGCGGTGGGTCCACGGCACCCAGGTGATGTCGGTCTTCGGCTTCTTCGGCAGCCCGGCGAGCAGGGCGCGGTCGTGGGCGACGGTCGGCATGGACTGCAGGGCGGGAACGTGCCAGGCGCCGCAGACCACGGCGATCCGGGTGTGCCCGGCGCGGCGGGCGGCACGGATCTGCTGGCGCATGTGGGCCTCGCGCAGCTCGTCCCGGCGGCCGACGGCCACGGCGGTGCCGGAGCCCGGCTCGCGCAGGGCGTTCATCGCCTCGGCGACGGCCGCGAAGGGGGCGAGTGCGTCGGCGCCGGGCGCGCGGTGCTCGATGACGTCCTCCCACCAGCGCTCGGGGTCGTCGTGGCCGGCGGCCTCGGCGAGTGCGCCGATCGGGTCGTGGACGACCGGCGCCGTACCCGCCGGCACGGTGCCGCAATCGCCGTCGGTGTCGCTCGCCGGCCCGGTGCCGGTGCCCGGTGCCGGGGAAGTGCCCCCCGGCACTCCCCCGGCGGCCTCCGCCAGGGCGAAGGTCTGGGCAGCGGGCAGGTCGATGAACCTGACCGGGAGCTCGTGCTCGACCGCGTACCGGATGGCGACCCATTCGGGCGAGAAGACCGCGAAGGGCCAGAACGCGGCCCTGGCCGGGTCGTCGACGACATGGGCGAGCAGGGCGACGGGCGGCACCATGTCCTTCTCGCCCGCCAGCGCGATGATCTGATCTGCCTCCGGCGGGCCCTCGATCAGGACGGCGTCCGGCCGCAGTTGCTCCAGCGCGGCGGCCACCGCACGGGCGGAGCCGGGCCCGTGGTGCCGTACGCCCAGCAGAGTCACCTCGGTGCTCATGGTGTCCTCCCCTCTCGGTTGGTCCGGTGGATCAGCGGGAGTGCTCGCGGGCGGCGCGGTAGAAGTCCTTCCAGCCGTCCCGCTCGCGGATCACGCCCTCGACGTACTCGCGCCAGACCGCCTGGTCGGCCACCGGGTCGCGGACGACGGCGCCGGCGATGCCGGTGGTGACGTCGGCGGCGCGCAGCACGCCGTCGCCGAAGTGGGCTGCCAGGGCGAGGCCGTTGGTGACCACCGAGATCGCCTCGGCCGTGGAGAGGGTGCCGCTGGGCGTCTTGACCTTGGTACGGCCGTCGGCGGTGATGCCGTCACGCAGCTCGCGGAAGACGGTGACGACCCGTCGGATCTCCTCGGCGCCGCCGGGCAGGTCGGGCAGGTCGAGCGAGCGGCCGAGCTGGTTGACCCGGCGGGTGACGATGTCGACCTCCTCCTCCAGCGTGGCGGGCAGCGGCAGCACCACGGTGTTGAACCGGCGGCGGAGCGCGCTGGAGAGGTCGTTGACGCCGCGGTCCCGGTCGTTGGCGGTGGCGATCAGGTTGAAGCCGCGGACGGCCTGGACCTCGGTGCCGAGCTCGGGTACCGGCAGTGTCTTCTCGGACAGGATGGTGATCAGGCTGTCCTGGACGTCGGCCGGGATGCGGGTCAGCTCCTCGACCCGGGCGATCTTGCCGTCGGCCATCGCCCGCATCACCGGGGAGGGCACCAGGGCCTCCCGACTGGGGCCCTGTGCGAGCAGCTGGGCGTAGTTCCACCCGTAGCGGACGGCCTCCTCGGGCGTACCCGCGGTGCCCTGGACGAGCAGGGTGGAGTCGCCGCTGATCGCGGCGGCGAGGTGCTCGGAGACCCAGGTCTTCGCGGTGCCCGGGACACCTAGCAGCAGCAGCGCGCGGTCGGTGGCCAGCGTGGTGACGGCGACCTCGACGACCCGGCGCGGGCCGATGTACTTGGGAGTGATCACGGTGCCGTCAGGCAGTTCACCGCCCAGCAGGTAGGTGGCGACGGCCCAGGGCGAGAGCCGCCAACGCTCGGGGCGCGGCCGGTCGTCGTGGGCGGCGAGGGCGGCCAGCTCGGCGGCGAAAGCGTCCTCGGCATGCGCGCGCAGGACCTCGGCCGGGGCCTCGGACCGAGCTGTGGATTCACTCGAAAGGATGGTCATCAAAAGCTCCTCGGAGTCGGCCGCCGAGCCCCTGCGAGGGGGCGCCCGGGCGGTGGTGGATCGGTGGGGAGCATCGGCGCAGATGTCTTCTGACGTGCGAAGACGGGTGGGTCGTACGTACGTTCCCGACTCGCAGGAACAACCATGCACCCGCCCACTGACAACCGACGCCCGACCGGTGACCGGACGTCAGTTCCCCCAGTCCGGCTGTCAGTGGCCCGTCCTAGCGTCGTCGGCATGGAGGAACGCTGGAGCACCGAACACGTCCTGTCCCTCGCACCCGACCAGGCGTCGTGCAAGGCGGCCGGGAAGCTGTCCGCGCCCGCTCCCTGGTCGCAGGTCGGCTGGGGGCAGGGCGCTCTGTGGGGGCAGTGCAAGGGCAGCGGCGGCACGCCGTACCGGACGGTGGTCGAACTGGCCACTCCCGCGTACAAGTGCACCTGCCCCAGCCGGAAGTTCCCGTGCAAGCACGCCCTGGGCCTGCTGCTGCTCTGGAGCGGCAGCCCGGAGGCGGTCGCCGAGGGCGCCGAGCCACCGGATTGGGCCACCGAATGGCTGGAAGGACGTCAGCAGCGCAGTGAGCAGGTCGCGCAGCGGCTGGCGGCCAGGGCGGAGGCCGAGGCGGCCGACCCGGCGGCGGCCAGGCGCCGGGCCGACCGGCGGGCCGCCAGGGTCGCGGCGGGCGCCCAGGAGCTGCGGCTGCGGCTGGCCGACCGGGTCCGGCACGGGCTCGCCGACCACTCCACGGCCGCTGGCGACTGGGGCGAGGTCGCGGCCCGGATGATCGACGCCCAGGCCCCCGGGCTGGCCGCCCGGGTCAGGGAGTTGGACGGCACCCCGCAGGACGGCCTGCTCGCCGAGTACGCGCTGCTGCACCTGCTGGCCGGGGCGTACGGCCGGGCCGACCGGCTGCCCGACCCGCTGGCCGCCACGGTGCGGGCCCGGGTCGGCTACACCACCGACACCGCCGAGCTGCTCGCCGGGCCGACGGTGCGGGACCGCTGGCTGGTGCTCGGCGCCCGTGACACCTCGGACGAGCGGCTGACCACCCGCCGGATCTGGCTGCGCGGCGCCAAGACCGGCCGCCCGGCCCTGCTGCTCTCCTTCGGCCGCCCCGGCCAGGCTCCCGACCTTGCCCTCCCCACCGGCCGCCTGCTGGAGGCCGAGCTGGCCTTCCACCCGGGCGTCCGCCCCCTGCGGGCCGTCCTCGGCACCCGGTACGGTGCCCCCGGGGCAGGGCCGGCCGAGGCGCCCAGCGGCCTCTCGGTGGCCGAGGCGGTCACCGAGTACGGCGCGGCGGTCGCGGACGATCCGTGGCTGGAGTCCTGGCCGACCACGCTGAGCGGTGTCGTGCCCGTCCTGGCCGCCGAGGGCTGGCAGCTGACGGATGGCCTGCACAGCGTCCCGGTCCGCCGCGGCAGCGCCCCGGAGTCCGCGCTCTGGCGGCTGGCCGCCGTGTCGGCCGGCCACCCGGTGACCCTCTTCGGGGAGTACGGCCACACGGGCTTCGCCCCGGTCACCGCCTGGGGCCACGACCACCGCCCGACGGGGGTGGCCCAATGACCCTCCGTCCCGGTCCGCCGCGCGACCGGCCGGCCGTGGCAGAGCACGCCGGAGCCGGTCGGCGCCCACCGTCCTCCCACCGCATCGGCAGCGGGCGGCGGGCGGCCGGGCCGCACACCCCGACTCGCCCGCCCCGTACGGCCGGTGGCCCGATCCCCTCCGTTCACCGGGGCCGGCCGGGGCCGGCCCCCGCACGCACCGCGGCGCACCCGGTCCCACCGGCCGCCGTACGCACCGCCGCAGGCCGCCCGGCCCGCCCGAGCAGAGGAGCCAACCGGTGACCGCTCTCACCACCGCCGGCGACAGCTGGGAAGAACTCCAGACCACCGCCATGCTGGGCACCGACCGCCGTCCGCTGCCCGCCCTGACCGGCTCGCCGGCGCTGAGCGCGGCGGCCCAGGCCGTGGAGCGTGCCGACGCCGCCACCGCGCTGCTGGAGCTGGCCGCGCTGGAGACGGTCCGCCGCCGGGCCGGGGCGGTGGCCGCCGAGGCCGACGGGCTGCCCGAGCCAGCCGCCCCCGACCCGCGCCGCGAGCTGCCCGAGGCGGCGGCCAGGCGGCTTGCCGTCCTGGTCGGCGGGCGGAGCAGCGCGGGCATGGTGGCCAACCTCGGCGAACTGCTGCCGCAGTGGCTCGCCACTGCCCGGGAGCATGACTTCCGAGCGCCCGCCGCTCTGCTCCCCGCGCTGTTGGACGCGGCCCGGGCCCGCAGCGAGCTGCGGCCCGACGCGGTCGCGCTGGCCGGCCCGCTGGGCCGCTGGCTGGCCGAGCGGAACCCGGACTGGCGGTTCGTCACCCGCACCGCGGTCGAGCCGGGCCGCTCCGCCAGTGCCGCAGGCGGCGCCTCGGGGGGCGGGGGCGGCACCGCCCCGGCCGATCCGGGTGACCGGATATGGGAGGAGGGCCTGTTCGCCGAGCGGGTCACCCACCTCACCAGGCTCCGCCGCAGCGCTCCGGCCGCCGCCCTCGACCTGCTGCGCGGCACCTGGTCCACCGAGCGCGCCGAGGACCGCCTGCTCTTCCTGGACGCCCTGCAGGAGGGCCTCTCCCCACTCGACGAGCCGTTCCTGGAGGCCGCGCTCTCGGATCGCAGCAAGAACGTCCGGAGTACGGCCGCCGAACTGCTCTCCACCCTGCCGAGGTCGGCGCTCGCCGCCCGGATGGCGGAGCGCGCCCGCGCCGCCGTGCGCCTGGTCCGCCCGGCCGGCGAGACGGGTGGCACCCGATTGGTGGTCAGCCCTCCCGTCGAGTGCGACTCGGCGATGCAGCGGGACGGCATACCGCCCAAGTCGCCGACCGGGCGTGGCCAGCGGGCCTGGTGGTTCGGCGAGATCATCGCTGCGGCACCGCTCGACCTGTGGACCAGCGACACCGGCCTCACCCCCGAACAGCTGCTCCGCCTTCCCGTCGTCGACGCCGATGTCGACCTCACCGGCCAGGGCGGCGACGGCTCGGTGCAGGCCGGGAGTTGGGCCGACGACCTGCGGGAGGGATGGGCGCGGGCCGCCGTCCGCCAACAGCACGTCGAGTGGGCCCGGGCCCTGCTCGGCCCGAGTCCTCGCCCGGGCCAGGCCGGCGGTACGGTGGGCGCACCGGCCAAACTGCTCGCCGTTCTGCCACCGGCCGAACGGGCCGCCTGGACGGCCGCGTTCATCGAGAGCCACGGACTCGGCGAGGCGTTCCAGCTGCTGGGCGCCTGCGCCACCCCGTGGACACCGCCGCTGAGTACCTCCGTGGTGGCGGCACTTGAGCGCTCGGCCCGCACCGGGGCCTACCCCTGGAGCCACAGCGGGGTACTCGGTATGACGGAGCGCGCGCTGGCTCCCGAAACCGCCCCGGCCGTCGAGGCGCTGGCATCCGGCGCCGCACCGGACACCGCCTGGGCCGACACCTTCAACCGGCTGGCCGCGACACTGCGCTTCCGGGAGGCGATGCTGACCGAGCTGAACGTCTGATCGCCGCCCCGTCTGGTGGGCCGGCGGCCCGGATCACCCGTACGACCGCCTCGGGAGCGCGCGTCGGCACCCCCGAGGCGTCGGGGCCCTGGTGCGAGCGTGGCCGACTGCCGGGGCCTGCCTCAGCCGGCGACGCGGAGAAAGGCCTCAGCCCGCAATGCGGAGGGCACGGTCTCAGCCGGCGGCACGGAGGTTGGCCTCGACCCAGGCGACCACGTCCCGGGTCGGGGTGCCCGGGGTGAAGATGTCCGCGACACCGATCCGCTTGAGCTCGGCGATGTCCTCGTCCGGGATGATCCCGCCACAGAAGACCTTGATGTCGGCGGCGTCCCGCTCCTTGAGCAGTTCGATGACCCGCGCGCACAGGGTCATGTGCGCGCCCGAGAGGATCGACAGTCCAATACCGTCCGCGTCCTCCTGGATCGCGGTGTCCACGACCTGCTCCGGTGTCTGGTGCAGGCCGGTGTAGATGACCTCCATGCCGGCGTCGCGCAGTGCTCGAGCGATGACCTTGGCCCCGCGGTCATGACCGTCCAGCCCCGGCTTGGCGACCACCACTCGGATCGGCCCTGACACACCCATCACTGCCTCCTGGACCACGTTGTCCACCACAGCGGCCGACCGGGTCGGGCACGCGCGCGGTTAACCACCGATAACAGAACTGAGGGGAGGTTAGCGCCACCAGGACCGGTTGGCCGTTTCGGCCGTCAAGAGGAGGGGAAAATCACAGCACCACCCACCAGTCACCCCCGTACGTACCCACTTCCGCGCGGTGCGTACCCACTGCCGTGCCCCGCCGACCCCCGGGTCGGCGCCACCTGCGCCGCCGCGTGCACTGCGCGCGCCCGTATGTGCACTGCCCACGCCCGTCCCGGCACCGCAGACTCCTGGGTAAGCGCTGTCGCACCCGCCCATGCGGGCACCACTCGCACGAGCAACGCCTGGACGAACCCTGCCCAGAGCGACACCCGGGCGAGCGGTGCCCGGGTGGTCAACGCCCGTACCGGTGCTGCCTGTACGAGCGCTGCCCGCGCTAGCACCGAGTGTGCGGGCAGCGCCCCTGCGGGCGAGCAGCATGTGAGCACCGCCTGCCCCGGCGCCGACCGGCCCGGGGAAACCCGCGCCGCCCTGCCGGGGAGGGCCGAATGAGCATTCCGTTCCAGCGGACCGCCGTCACCGTCCGTGGCGCGGGCGCGGAGGCCGCCGCCCTCGCCGGCCACCTGCTGCGCTATCCGACCGGCGTCCCGCCCGAGCACCAGCCGCGCCCGTGCCCGGCCCGGTACGCGGCGGCTCCCGCGCACCACGGTCCGGTCCTGCTGCTGCACGGCTTCATCGACAACCGCGCGGTCTTCGCCCCGCTCCGCCGCACGCTGGGCGGTCATGGCTGGACGCATCTGCACGCCCTCAACCACAGCCCGCTGACCAGGGACGTACGGGCTGCCGCCATCCTCCTGGCCCGTCACGTGGAGTGGGCCAGCCAGGCGCACGGTGGCGCTCCGGTCGCGCTGATCGGGCACAGCCTGGGCGGGGTGATCGCCCGCTACTACGTCCAACGCTTGGGCGGGGACGAGCTGGTGGACACCCTGGTCACCCTGGCCACCCCGCACGAGGGAACCACCGCCGCGCTCCTCCCGACCCCGTTCCCGATCACCCGCCAACTGCGCCCGAACAGCCCCCTGATGGCCGAGCTGCGGCTGCCCGCGCCGGGTGCCGTACCCACTTCACCGCCGTCCGGGGCGAGTTCGACGAACTGGTCCTGCCCGGCCCGCACGCCTGGCTGCACCACCCGGACCTGACCGCCGACAACCAACTCGTCGCAGGCGCCGGGCACATCGGCCTGCCCTCGCACCCCCGCACGGTCGAGTCGGTGCGGCGCGCGCTGGAGGCGGCGGAGCGAAGGCGGGCGGAAGCGGCGGAGCCGAGGGCCGAGCGGCGCGCCTCGTGAACCGCGCGCTCCGCCCGACTACTCACGCCGCCCGGCCGCACGTCCCACCACACCAAGCCGACGGCCGACAGCAGGCCGCCGGCCAACGGATCACCGCTGCTCCCGGGGCGGCAGTCAGAGCTTGTCCACCGGCGCGTACCGGAGCAGCAGTTGCTTCCGCCCGGAGGCACCGAAGTCGATCGTCGCCTGCGCCTTGTCGCCCACGCCCTGGGTGGCCACCACGGTGCCCAGGCCGAAGCTGTCGTGGGTGACCCGGTCGCCGACCGCCAGCGAGACCACCTCGCGCTCGACCACCCGCCGGGCCGACTGCCCCCAGCCCGCCTTCGGTCCGGCCGCCGTACGCGGGGCCGAGGACGACGACGAAGAGGAGGACCCGTACGACGAGGAACCGTACGAGGACCGCGAGGAGGAGGCCGGGCGCGAGGAGGAGGACGAGCGCGCGGAGGAGGACGAGAAGCCGCGCGAGGCCGACGCCGCACCCGTACGCTTCCACTCCACCAGCGTCTCCGGGATCTCCTCCAGGAAGCGGGAGGCCGGGTTGTACGAGGGCTGGCCCCAGGCACTGCGCAGCACCGACCGTGTGAGGTAGAGGCGCTGGCGGGCGCGGGTCAGTCCGACGTACGCCAGGCGGCGCTCCTCCTCCAGCTCCTTGACCTGGTTGAGCGCACGCATGTGCGGGAAGATCCCGTCCTCCATGCCGGTCAGGAAGACCACCGGGAACTCCAGGCCCTTGGCGGTGTGCAGGGTCATCATCGTGATGACGCCCGTGCCCTCCACGTCCTCGTCCGGGATCTGATCGGAGTCGGCGACCAGTGCCACCCGCTCCAGGAAGTCGGCGAGCGAGCCGACCGGCGGTGTGCCCTCCTCCTCGGCGTCGGGCCGCTCGCCCGGGTCCTGCTCGTACTCCAGCGCGACCGAGGCGAGCTCCTGGAGGTTCTCCACCCGGGTTTCGTCCTGCGGGTCGGTGGAGGACTGGAGTTCGGCCAGGTAGCCCGTCTCCTCCAGGACCGCCTCCAGCACGGCGGCCGGACCGGCGCCCGACTCGACGACCTGGCGCAGCCCGGCCATCAGCGCGTTGAACTTCTTCACCGCGTTGGCCGAGCGCGCGGCCATCCCGTACGCCTCGTCCACCCGCAGCAGCGCCTGGGCGAAGCTGATCCGCTCGCGTGCGGCAAGCGCGTCGATCATGGCCTCGGCGCGCTCGCCGATGCCGCGCTTGGGCACGTTGAGGATCCGGCGCAGCGGCACGGTGTCCTCGGGGTTGGCCAGCACCCGCAGGTAGGCAAGGACGTCCCGGACCTCCTTGCGCTCGTAGAAGCGCACGCCGCCGACCACCTTGTACGGCAGGCCGACCCGGATGAACACCTCTTCGAAGACACGGGACTGCGCGTTGGTGCGGTAGAAGATCGCCACGTCGCCCGGCCTGGCGTCCCCGGCGTCGGTGAGCCGGTCGATCTCGTCGGCGATGAACTGGGCCTCGCCGTGCTCGTCGTCGGCGACGTAGCCGACCACCTTCTCGCCGTTCTCGCCGGCCGTCCACAGGTTCTTCTTGCGGCGGTTGGTGTTGCGCTCGATGACGGCGTTGGCGGCGGTGAGGATGGTCTGGGTGGAGCGGTAGTTCTGCTCCAGCAGGATGGTGGTGGCGTTGGGGTAGTCCTCCTCGAACTGGAGGATGTTGCGGATCGTCGCGCCGCGGAAGGCGTAGATCGACTGGTCCGCGTCACCGACCACGCAGAGCTCGGCGGGCGGCACCTCGGCGAGGCGTCCGGCGGCCTCGTTGACCCAGTCGCCGTCCACGGTGCGCTTGGGGGCGGCCGCCACCGAGCCGCCGCTGAGCTCGCGCACCAGCATGTACTGGGCGTGGTTGGTGTCCTGGTACTCGTCGACCAGGATGTGTCGGAACCGGCGCCGGTAGTGCTCGGCGACGTCGGGGAACGCCTGGAGCAGGTTCACCGTGGTCATGATGATGTCGTCGAAGTCCAGCGCATTGGCCTCGCGCAGGCGCCGCTGGTAGAGGGTGTATGCCTCGGCCAGCTTCCGCTCCATCGGGTTGGCGGCCTGCCCGGCGTAGGCCTCCTCGTCGATCAGCTCGTTCTTGAGATTGCTGATCTTCGCGGTGAAGGACTTCGGCGGGAACTGCTTCGGGTCCAGGTCCAGGTCGCGGCAGACCAGCGACATCAGCCGCTGCGAGTCCGCCGAGTCGTAGATGGAGAAGCTGGAGGTGAAGCCGAGCAGCTTGGACTCACGGCGCAGGATCCGTACACAGGCGCTGTGGAAGGTGGAGACCCACATCGCCCGGGCGCGCGGGCCGACCAGTGCCTCGACGCGCTCGCGCATCTCGCCGGCCGCCTTGTTGGTGAAGGTGATCGCCAGGATCTCGCCCGGCTGCGCCCCGCGCGCGGCCAGCAGGTGCGCGATCCGGTGGGTCAGCACCCGGGTCTTGCCCGAGCCCGCACCGGCCACGATCAGCAGCGGGGAACCGGCGTGCAGCACGGCCTCGCGCTGCGGGTCGTTCATGCCCTCCAGCAGCTGCGCCGGGTCGACCACGGTGCGGGCGGCGCCGTTGCGGTGCCAGGCGTCGCGCTCGGTGGCGGCGGCGTAGTCGGTCTGGAACAGCCCGTCCGGAAGCTCCTCCTCGTAGGGGGCCTCCTCGTAGGGGACCTCCTCGTACGGAGCCCCGTCGGACGGCTCGTAGGGCTCGTACGGCTCGTCGGTGCCGTACGGCGGCTCATCGGCGGCGGTCGGCTTCGACCCGGCGGCAGGAGCCTCGAAACCGGGGAGCGGGAGGTCGTCAAAGAGGCTAGTCATGGCCCTTCGAGTCTATGGCCCGGCGCCGACAACCCCGGGGGCGATCCCATAGCTCCACCGCCCGGCCGGTTCGCGACGGTTGCCACGCCCGCTCCGTTCGGCGTTCACCCGCGGAACGGGCCGGCGACGGCCCGGGGCCCGGCGGCGCGCCGCTGCCTGCCTCCGGGCGGGCCGCCGCCGCGATCGCCTTCGCCCGGACCCAGCTCGGCAAGCCCTACGCCTGGAGAGCCACCGGCCCGGGGGTTCACCGCTCGAAGAGCGTGACGACCAGTCCCCGCACCTGCGTCGAGGTCCGCTTCGGGAACAGCCGGTCCAGCGCCGTGGCCTGCGGCTTCTCGTACTGGTCCAGCGGCTTGTCCACCGAGGAGCCGGGGGTCAGCACCCACACCCGGCGCGTGTCGCCGATGCAGGCGACGGGATCCGCGCACAGCTGCGGGTAGATGTCGCCGATGGCCTGCGCGCTGCGCTCCACCAGCACGTCCTTCAACTGCACCGAGTGCGGCAGGTAGTAGCTCATCGCGCTGTCCAGGTTGAGGTACGCGGCCTGGCTGCCGCGCAGCGCCACGATGCCGTCCCCGGGCCGGTAGCCCTTGGCGATCACGGCGGCGGCCGCCTTGGTGTCCAGGCCGTCATGCGCGAACTCCCGGCGGATGGCGCGCTGGTCGTACGCCCCGAGGAGCAGCACCAGCACCAGCCCCAGCGGCGGCAGCCAGCGCGGCCGCAGCGCGGTCAGCCCGGCCCCGGCCAGGACGCACCAGGCGGGCACGGTGAAGAGCAGGTAGCGGTCCAGGAAGTACGCGGTCGGTCCCTGCGACATCGACCAGACCAACACGATCGGCAGCACCGCCATCAGCCCGATCTCGACGGCGAACCGCCGCCCGGCGGGCCAGGCCAGCGGCAGCACCGCGAGCACCAGCACCACCAGGCTCACCGCGGCCGAGCCGAACAGCATGTGCCAGAAGGTGTCGAAGACGTACTGGAGGGTCGGCGCGGTCAGCCAGTTCAGCTGGCGTCCCACCTGCCGGTGGCCGAGCAGCGCGAGCGGGACCACCGGCAGCAGCGCGACCCCCGCCGAGAGCGCGAAGCCGACCAGCAAGGGGTGGCGCCGCTGCTGCCACCAGCGGCCGAGCACCACGATCCCGTGCGCGGCCAGGAAGACCAGCGAGATCATGTGGAAGAACCCGGCGGCCGTCACCGCACAGCCGTACGCCGCCCAGCGCAGCGGCCGGGACTGCTCCAGCGCGCGCAGCAGCAGCCAGGTCGCTGCCGCCACCGCGAGCACCACGAAGGCGTAGCCGCGCATCTCCTGGGCGTACCGGGAGATGGACGGCACCAGCGCGAACAGGCACCCGGCCGCCAGCCCGGCCCGTCGTCCGAACAGCCGCTCGCCGGTCAACGTGACGAACGCCGCCGCGCCGGACATCGCCAGCACCGTGGGCAGCCGCAGCACCACCAGCGAGTCGCCGAACAGGGCCACCCAGTAGTGCATCATCAGGTAGTAGAGGCCGGTGACCGCGTCGACGTGTCTGAGCAGGTCGAACAGCTCGCCGCCGGTCCGATGGGCGGCGTTCCAGCTGACCAGTTCGTCGCGCCACAGCACCGGGCGCCAGCTGCCGTAGCCCCCGATCGCCAGCATCAGCAGGGCCGGCCAGAGCCACCGGAGGCGTCCGATGGACGCAGTGCGGGCGTCCGACGTCTGGTCGGACGCCCGCCGGGCTATCGGTACGGCGGCCGTAGCGCTCGCGGTCATCACAGACTCCCCTTCAACGTGACCTCAAGAACCGGCAATCGCCCAGCATCAGGGCGAGTTGGTGTACACGAAGACGACATAACCGCCGTACGAGGCGGAGCAGAGCGCGGCGAAGGCGAGCACGGCCGCCGCCGCCCCCTTCGTCCGAAGCCTGGCCAGCCCCGCGGCCAGCGGCAGCAGCAGGGCGAAGGCCGGGATCAGAAAGCGGGCGCGGGAGTTGAAGTACGCCGCGTCACCGAGCGCCAGCAGCAGCATCATCCCGCTGAACACCAGCAGGGTCAGCGGCTGGCGCTGCAGCACGCAGACCGCGAAGAGCAGCACCGACGCCGCCAGCGTCCCCGCCACCATCGCGTCCGTCAGCCAGACCGGCTCGGCGTTCATCAGCATGGCCCGCAGCACCTTGTAGGTGGAGCGGCCGAAGTCGAACTGGGACTCCCAGGCCTCCTGGACCTTGAAGTACCCGTCCCAGCTGCCCTTCTGCAGACCGACCCAGCCGATGTAGCCCGCGAAGCCGAGCGGTGCGATCGCGGCCCCGAGCACCGGCCGCCACCATGCGGGGGCCTTGGTCTTCCGGTCGCGGCGGCGCCACCAGCGCACCACCAGGGCGCCGAACGCCCCTAGGCCGACCGCCACCGCCACCGCCACACCGGTCGGCCTGGACAGCCCTGCCAGGGTGCTCAGCGTCCCGGCCCAGATCCAGCGGTGCGTCACCGCCGCGTACATGGCCCAGGCGGCGAAGGCGGTGAACACCAGCTCGGAGTACGCCATGCTCTCCACCACGGCGTACGGGGTCACCCCCCACAGGGCCGCGGCGATCACGCCCGTCCGCCGCCCGTACAACCGGGCCGCCACCGCGAAGATCCCCCAGGCCGCGGCCAGTGCCCCGACCCAGGCCACCAGCAGCGCCGCGTAGTTGACCGGCAGCGGCAGCAGCGACCAGACCAGCTTGATCAGCGCCGGGTAGACCGGGAAGAACGCGTACGCCTGGTACGGGCCGTTCGGCCCGGGCACCGGCTTGGAGCCCGCGTAGCCGTGCACCGCGATGTCCTGGTACCAGTACGCGTCCCACATCGTGCTCAGCCGGTGCAGGCTGTGGGTGCCGTGCTTGAGGTCCCACAGCGCCAGCAGCACCAGCCCCACCGCACGCACCGCCGCATAGCCGAGCAGGGCGGGTGCCGCGTAACGCGCCGAAGCGAGCAGCCGGTTCAGCGGTCCACGGCGGCGGGGGCTCCGCGCCGCCGGGCGCCGCGCACGTGGCGCGGGCACCGCCGCCGGGGCGCGCGTCCCGCCGTCGACCGAGGTGTCTGACATCATGCTCCGTCGTTCGGGCCGATACGGGCGGGCGGCGGTCGTGCCGGTGCGCGGCGCACTCCGAATCGGCCCGTATACACGGCCGCGCGCACCCATTATGACCCTGGGAGAAATCAGCCCTTCACCCCCCGGCGGTGCAGGATTATGCCCGGCGGTGCGGGTACGGGCAATGGTGCACCTACGCGGTATGCATGGACTAGCCTGCGAGTCGTGACTGTAATCGAACAGCAGCATGCCAGCGCGGCTGACGGCACCGGCAGGCCCCCTCCGGCCCAACCCGCCCTGCGCATGGGCTGGTTGGATGCGCTCAGAGGAGTGGCGGCGCTGCTGGTCGCCATCCACCATTTCGGGCTGATCCACCTGATCCCGTACGGGGGAACAATTAACCGGGAGTTCGATCTCGGTATATACGCCGTCATGTTGTTCTTCCTGGTCAGCGGATACATTGTTCCCGCTTCTCTGGAACGGCGGGGCGATGTCCGGGGCTTCTGGATCGGCCGGATCTTCCGGATCTACCCGCTGCTCGTCGTGGTCGTCACGGCCGCACTGCTGATCCTGCCGCGTGCCCACTCCGCCGTGCCCGACGCCGCCCACCAGACCCCGGTCCGCTTCGCCGTCGCCAACGGCCTGCTGCTGCACGAGATGCTGAACGTGCCGAGCGCGCTGGGCGCGATGTGGACGCTCTGCTACGAGATGGTCTTCTACTTCTTCGTCGGCGCGCTCTTCGTCCAGAACCGGCACCGGCTCAGCGCCCCGATCGCCGTGGGCTTCGCCGCGCTCGCCCTGCTGCTGGGCGGCACGGTCTCACCCGCGATGATCACGACCGACGACGGCTCGACCCGGAACACGGTCGCCGCCACCGCCGTGGTCATGGTGGCGGGCCTGGTCTGCGTCCTCACCGGGCGGGACACCCTGGTCCGGATCGGGTCGCTGGTACTGGGCGCACTCGGCGCGGTGCTGCTGTTCCTCAACGCCAGGTCGACGTTCTTCGAGTCGATGACGATCCTGGCGACGATGTTCGCCGGCACCGTGATCCACCGCATCGAACGCGGCCGGATATCCCGCCGGTGGGGTCTGGCGTGCTGCGGCTCCGTCCTGCTCTGCGGCGTCCTGGTCGGCTACCTGTACAACCACGGCGACGCCGTCTACCGGACCTGGACCACCAGTTGGGTGGGGTTCTCGCTCCCCTACGCCGCCGCCTGGGCCACCTTCGGCCTCGGCATGCTGCTGCGGAACCGCAGCTTCCCCCGGGTACTGACCTGGCTCGGCGCGATCAGCTACTCGGTGTACGTGGTCCACCTCCCGGTCCTGCAGGCGGTCCACTGGCTGTTGCCCGATGACGCCTTCCCGCACCACGGCCCGGGCAGGTTCGGCCCCGCGCTGGTCTTCCTGGCGGCCGTCCTGGCGCTCAGCCACCTGACGTACCGCCTGGTCGAGCTCCCCGGCCAGAACCTGGGCCGCCGCCTGTTGAAGTCCCTGAACGCCCCCTCGGCCCGGTCCGGGACCTGACCACCGGGGCCGGGACCGGCCGGAGCCCGGACGCGCACCCGCGCGTCCGGGCTCCGCCGCTGCTCGCGGTGGTCAGACCAGGCGGCGGGCGGTGGCCCAGCGGGTCAGCTCGTGACGGTTGCTCAGCTGGAGCTTGCGCAGCACCGCCGAGACATGGCTCTCCACCGTCTTGACCGAGATGAACAGCTGCTTGGCGATCTCCTTGTACGCGTAGCCGCGCGCGATCAGCCGCAGCACCTCGCGCTCGCGCTGGGTGAGCCGGTCGAGGTCCTCGTCCACCGGCGGGGTGTCGGTGGCTGCGAAGGCGTCCAGCACGAAGCCGGCCAGGCGCGGCGAGAACACCGCGTCGCCGTCGGCGATCCGGAAGATCGCGTTCACCAGGTCGGTGCCGGTGATGGTCTTGGTGACGTACCCGCGCGCACCGCCGCGGATCACGCCGATCACGTCCTCGGCGGCGTCCGAGACCGACAGCGCCAGGAAGCGCACTCCACCCGACTCCCCCATCAGCGGGGCCGAGCGCCGCAGCACCTCCACCCCGCCGCCGCCGGGCAGGTGGACGTCCAGCAGCACCACGTCCGGCCGCTGCTCGGCGACGACCTGGACCGCCGACTCCACGTCGTCGGCCTCGCCGACCACGTCGATGCCGGTCAGCTCGGTCCGGCCGATCTCCGCCCGGACCCCCGTGCGGAACATCCGGTGGTCGTCCACCAGGACGACCCTCGCCACCCGCTCCGGTGCAGCGTCAGTCATGAACCCTCTCCATCTCCAGCTCGACCTCGGTACCGCCGTCCGGCGCCGGCCGCACCCGAGCGGTGCCCCCGTTGCGCTTCATCCGGCCGATGATCGACTCCCGTACGCCCATCCGGTCCTCGGGCACGGTGTCCGGGTCGAAGCCGGGGCCGTGGTCGCGGACGAACACCGACACCGTCCTCCCCTCCACCTCTGCGTACACCTGGACCGGTCCCCCGCCACCGTACTTGGCCGCGTTGACCATCGCCTCCCTCGCGGCCTGCATCTGCGCCGCGATCCGCTCGTCCATCGGGCAGTCGCCGACGCAGACCAGCTCCACCGCGACACCGTGCCGGTCCTCGACCTCGGCGACCACCTCGCGGATCCGCTCGGCCAGGGTGTCGGGCGCGGCCTCGGCGGCGGCCTCCGGGCGGTATAGCCACAGCCGCAGCTCGCGCTCCTGGGCCCGGGCGAGGCGCAGCACCTCCTTGGGGTCCTCCGCGCGGCGCTGGATGAGGGTGAGGGCGTGCAGCACGGAGTCATGGATGTGGGCGGCGATCTCGGCGCGCTCCTGGGCCCGGATGCGCGCGGTCCGCTCGGCGCCGAGGTCCTGCCACATCCGCAGCACGTACGGGCCGACCAGCACCAACACACCGGCCAGCACGGCGACCGAAGCCTCGATCACCGCGGCCAGGGTGGAGCTGCTGTTCTGCAGGACCAGGAAGCCGACGATGCCGGCCACCACCAGCAGCACACCCGTGCCGACCCGGGTGTACGCGGCGCGGCGCTTGGTGCCCTCCAGGCCGAACCAGCGCTGCCAGCGCGAGTCGTCGGCCTGCCGCCAGACCAGCGCGACGCCGACGCCGACGGTGAGCAGCGGCCAGACGTACGGCTTGGCGGTCTGGATGTGCAGGGCGCTGAGCAGCGCCATGATGCCGACCACCAGCAGCAGCAGGGCGAACAGCTGCCCGAGGCCGCCCCTGGTGCTCCCCGGGGAGAGCGTGGCCGCCTCGGGCGGTGCGCCGTCGTCTCCGGCGGGCTCGCCGTGGAAGGTGCGCTGGAGCAGCTCGCGCAGCCGGCCGAGCCGGCCCTCCCCGCCCTTGCGCAGTTCGCCGTAGCCGCCGTCGGCGGGGACGAAGGTGCCGCCCAGGTAGACCCACTGGGTGCCGCCGCGCGCGGGCTCGCCGATGCCGATCGGCACCACGAACCAGAACGCCGCGTACAGCAGCCCGCCTATGCCCTCGGTGAAGAAGAGCAGGATGAACGCGGCCCTGACCCAGGTGACCGGCACTCCGAGGTGCACCGCGAGCCCGTGGGCGACGCCGCCGAGCATCCGCCCGTTCGGGCTGCGGTACAGCTTGCGGAAGGGCGGGCGCCGCGGGTCGTGCGCGGTCGGGTCGGGCCCCGTCGCCGACGGGCTGTCAGGAACGAGGGGCTTGGGGTCGGTGCCGGGTGCTGCCACGTCACCGATGGTCACACGTTTGCACGTCCGAGCGCATCAGGGTACGCCCCTGAGCTGCTTCTCAGGGGGAGATCAGGGTCGGTCCCGGGCCGCCGGCGGTTGGGCCCGGCCGCTTCGGACGGGAGGATGGTGTCCATGACGGACGAGCAGACCACAGCGGCGGAGGACCCCGCCGCCCCCCGACCGGATCAGCGGCCTCCGCTGACCCGCAGCGACAGCCACCGCGTGGTGGCCGGCGTGTGCGGTGGTCTCGGTCGGCACCTGGACATCGACCCGGTGGTCTTCCGAGTGGTCATCGCGGTGCTCTGCCTCTCCGGCGGGCTCGGGCTCTTCCTGTACGGGCTGGCCTGGCTGGTCGTCCCGAAGGAGCCGGTCGACGGCAAGGCGGGCCAGACCGAGCTGCAGCGGGTCCTGACCGGACGGGTGGACGGGCAGTCGGTCGGCGCGGTGCTGCTGACGGTGATCGGCACCGGGGTGTTCTTCTCCTCCATGGACGACTCCGGGCAGATGTTCCCGTTCCTGCTGCTGGCCGGCCTGATCTTCCTGGCGGTCCGCCACGACCCGGAGCGCCGCCGGCGTGCCAGGGGCCAGGGCGCCGACCGCCCCGGCGGCCCGTACGACCGGCTGGTGGACCAGGACGGGCCGCTCGACTGGTCCCGGTGGGGGCAGCGGGTCGCCCAGGACGTCAAGGCCGGGTGGGACCAGCACAAGGGCGACTGGGACGCCTACCGGGCGACCTGGGACGGCTACCGGGCGACCTGGGACGCGCGCAAGGCGGAGTTCGACAGGCGCATGGACGACTGGGACGGCCGGGCGCGGGTCGACCTCTCCAAGGAGAGCGGACCGGCCGGGGAGGCGAAGGACGCAGCCGCGGGGGCGAAGGACGCAGCCGCGGACGAGAGCGGCCGGCCGGCGCAGGAGCAGCCCGCCCAGGCGCGCGCCGCGGACACGAAGCCCGCGGACACCCCGCCGCACGGCCCGTCCGGCTACCTGTGGGACCCGCGCCACCCGGAGCGCAACCCGTACCTGGCGCACACGCTCCCGCCGGGGGCGGCCCGGCCGCTCGGCGCGCCGGCGCAGGCCTGGTGGCAGCGCACCGATCTGCCGGAGGGCGATCCGCTGCGCAAGTCCGGCACGGCGGCCGGTCCGGCGGGCGGCGCGGCCGCGGTGGCCAGGCCGCGGCGGCACCGCTCCTTCGCCGGCCCGCTGGGGCTGCTGCTCGCGATCGGCGCGGGTGCGCTGGTCTGGGCGATCCCGTACGCCGACGGCAGCCGGGCGCGGGTCTCCACCGTGCTGGCGGCGGCGCTGCTGGGCCTCGGGGTGTCGATGCTGGTCGCGGCGAAGTTCGGCCGGGCCCGCGGGCTGCTCGTCCCGGCGCTGGCGCTCACCGTCCTGCTGACCGGGCTCTCCGGCTCCAGGGCCACCCTCGAATCGTCCTTCGGCGACCGGGTCTGGGCGCCGGCCTCGGCGTCCGAGCTGCAGAGCGGCTACGCGCTCGCCGCCGGCAACGCCCAGCTCGACCTGAGCGGGGTCGACCCGGCGGGCGGCACGCTCAGCACCACGATCCGGATGGGCGGGGGCGACCTCGAGGTGACCGTGCCGTCCGACGTGGAGGTGCACCTGACGGTGCGCAACGGCATCGGCAACATCCAGACCCCGAACAGCGAGGCCGACTCCGGGATCGGCAACAACCGCGACTTCGTGATCCACCCGACCAACGGCCAGAAGTCCAGGGGGACGGTGGATCTGACCGTGAAGCTCGGAATCGGCGACATCCAGGTGGAGCAGGCATGAGGAAGCACCGACTCGACCCGTTCTCGCTGATCGCGGGCGCACTCTTCACCGTGATCGCGGTGCTCTACCTGGTGGCCTCGCTCGGCGACCGCTCGGTCAACGGACGGATCGTCATCCCGGTGACCTTCATCGTCCTCGGTGTGGCCGGCCTGGCCAGTGCGGTCACCGCGATGTCCCGCCGCAACCGCTGACGGGCTGGCCTGGAAGCGGCCGCGCGCCGAGCCGTTCCATCGGCTTCGCTACGGCCCGGCGGCCGGTGGGGAGCGGGACGCCCGTACGGCTCAGCTCTGCAGGGGGCCGAGGTCGAGCCGGTCGCCGTTCCTGGTGACGGTGTACCTGGGCAGTGGCTTGGTCGCCGGCCCGTTGACCACCGCGCCGGTCGCCGCGTCGAAACGCGAGCCGTGGCAGGGGCAGTACAGCTGCCCGCCCTTCGGGGCGTTCACCGTGCAGCCGGAGTGGGTGCAGATCGCGGAGAGGCCGCAGTACTGCCCGGTCTTGGGCTGCACGATGTAGACGGCGTCACCGCTGGCGGGGTCCGCGACCTGCGCAGAGCCCCCGACCGGCACGGCCGAGACGGCCACCGAGGGCTTCTGGCCGCCTGCCGCGGTGGCCCCCCGGGACGGGGCGGCGGACCCGGACGGCGCCGTCGAGGGCCCGGTGGCCGCCTTCTTCGGTCGCCCGAAGGTGGCCGTCAGCGACCCGGCGAGCAGCCCGGCCCCGCCGAGCGCGACGGCGGCGATCCCGCCGTCCATCAGCGAACGCCGGTTGACCTGCCCCTCGACCAGCCCGCGCTGCCGGTCCCGTTCGGCCCGCCGCTGCAGATAGCCGTCGATCGAGAGGTACGGCGTGCCGGCCAGCAGCAGCGGGGTCCAGGCCGCCAGGTAGGCGAGGTCGTTGCCGAGGTAGTACGGAGTGACGTTCCAGCTGACGGTCAGGCAGAGGACGAAGCTGATCGCCGCGCCGCCGAGCGCGGCCAGCCGGCCCCAGAGCCCGAAGAGCGTGCCGAGCCCGACCGCCAGTTCGCCGAAGGCGACGAGCAGCGAGAAGAAGGCCGGCGCGTGCAGGGCGGGGCCGAGCAGGAAACCGATCGGGCTGGACGCCTTCACCACCTGGGTCTGGGAGTAGAAGGAGGCCGGGTCGCCGGAGCCCGCCAGGTAGTGCGGGTCGGAGAGCTTGTCGATGGACGCGTAGACGAAGGTGGCCCCGAGGAAGATCCGCAACGGCAGCAGGGCGTACCCGGCGGCCTCTGCTCGCAGCCTGGCCACCAGCTCGGCTCTGCCCGGCCTTTCTGCTCCGTCGTTCGCCGCCGTCATGCCGACCCCTTTGTTCACCGCCTGTCAACTGCTGACAGGTCCGGTCCGATTCTGCCCTGTTTCGCACGGCTTTCCCGGGTACCGTCTGCACAGCAGACGGCCGCGCCGCCGCTCCCGAACCCACGGGAGCGGCGGCGCGGCCGTTCGAAGCCGGGGGAGATCACTCCCACTCGATGGTGCCCGGCGGCTTGCTGGTGCAATCCAGCACGACCCGGTTCACGTCGCGGACCTCGTTGGTGATCCGGGTGGAGATGCGGGCCAGCACCTCGTAAGGCAGGCGCGACCAGTCGGCGGTCATGGCGTCCTCGGAGGAGACCGGGCGCAGCACGATCGGGTGGCCGTAGGTGCGGCCGTCGCCCTGGACGCCGACGCTGCGGACGTCCGCGAGCAGCACCACCGGGCACTGCCAGATCTCGCGGTCCAGACCGGCCGCGGTCAGTTCCTCGCGGGCGATGGCGTCGGCCTCGCGGAGCAGGTCCAGGCGCTCCTTGGTGACCTCGCCGACGATCCGGATGCCCAGGCCCGGGCCCGGGAACGGCTGGCGGTGGACGATCTCCTCCGGCAGGCCGAGCTCCTGGCCGACCATCCGGACTTCGTCCTTGAACAGCTTGCGCAGCGGCTCGACCAACTTGAACTCGAGGTCCTCGGGCAGGCCGCCGACGTTGTGGTGCGACTTGATGTTCGCGGTGCCGGTACCGCCGCCGGACTCCACCACGTCCGGGTAGAGGGTGCCCTGCACCAGGAACTCGACCGGCTGGCCCGAGGCGCCGGCCTCGGCGATGATCTCCGCCTGGGCCTGCTCGAAGACCCGGATGAACTCCCGGCCGATGATCTTGCGCTTCTCCTCGGGGTCGCTGACCCCGGCGAGCGCGGTCAGGAAGCGCTCCTGCGCGTCCACGACCTTCAGCTGGACGCCGGTCGCGGCGACGAAGTCCTTCTCGACCTGCTCGGTCTCGCCCTTGCGCATCAGACCGTGGTCGACGTAGACGCAGGTGAGCTGGTCGCCGATGGCCTTCTGCACCAGCGCGGCCGCGACGGCGGAGTCCACACCGCCGGACAGGCCGCAGATGGCGCGCTTGGTGCCGACCTGCTCGCGGATCAGCGCGACCTGCTCGTCCACCACGTTGCTCGTGGTCCAGGTCGGGGCGATCCCGGCGCCGCGGTACAGGAAGTGCTCCAGCACCTGCTGGCCGTAGTCGGAGTGCAGCACCTCGGGGTGGTACTGGACGCCGTAGAGCTTCTTCTCGTCGTTCTCGAAGGCGGCGACCGGCACCAGGTCGGTGGACGCGGAGACGGCGAAGCCCTCGGGGGCGGCGGAGCAGGCGTCGCCGTGCGACATCCAGACCGACTGCTGCTCGGGGGTGCCCTCGAACAGGGTGGAGCCGGGCTTGACGACGGTCAGCGGGGTACGGCCGTACTCGCGCGCACCGGTGTTGTCCACGGTGCCGCCGAGGGTGATGGCCATCAGCTGGAAGCCGTAGCACATGCCGAAGACCGGGATGCCGGCCTCGAAGATGGCGCGGTCCAGGCGCGGCGCGCCCTCCTCGTAGACCGAGGACGGGCCGCCGGAGAGGATGATCGCCTTGGGGTTCTTGGCGAGCATCTCGGCAACCGGCATGGTGCTCGGCACGATCTCGCTGTAGACCCGGGCCTCACGCACCCGACGGGCGATGAGCTGGGCGTACTGGGCACCGAAGTCGACGACCAGGACGGTGTCGAGCTCGTGTGCGGACTGGTCGGGAATAGCAGAGGACACAGACGGCCTTCCGGCAGCGGTATCAAGAGGTGTCGCACGCGGCACGCCCCTGGCAGGGTGGCGGGCGACTGTGGGGGTGTCTGCCCTTGAGTCTACCGGGCGGCCGGAAGACTGTGGCTTCACCCAGTTGCCAAGGCTTCGCACCGTGACCCCGGGGTGCGGCGATTCGTTGCACCCCACGACCGTACGAGCGCTCGCACCCCCCAGGTTCGGGCCGCCCGGTACGGGCACCGAACCACGCGTGGATCTCACCTCAGTCCACCCGTGCGCGTGGCGCTGCCGTCCTCGGGCCAGACCGGGCGCGGCCCGCCGTGGGACCGTGCACGGGTGCAGTGGCCGGGTGGCAGGGGACAGCCTCCGGTCACGACTGACCAAGGGAGGTGCGGCGGCCGGTGCCGGGGACGCCCGGTTCCGTCCGCCGCACCATCCAGGGTCGGCACCGCCCGCGCCGACCGCCCCCGGCACACTCCCGTACGCCGCCGCCCCACCGGCTACTACGGAACGTAGTCGGCCTCCGCCTGCCGTCCGGCACGGCCTGTCGTGCGGCGGGCAGGGTACGGCAGGCCGGGCCCGGAAAATTGGACTGTGCCGAACTGCGTCGAATCGGTTGCACAGTAAGGGCTCCGTCCACCACGATGCTGGAGCGGGGGTCGACCGGGCCCTCGTACCGCACACCTTCCCGGCGCCGGGCGGCCGCCCTGAGCGCCGAACGAAAACGGTTGTCACCTCACGCTCCGTGAGGGATGAGCTGACCCGTTCCCCCGTGCCGCTCGGCCCACCCCTGCCGGGCGTCCGGCTCGACCCACGACCAACCGTCCGGACGGCGCTCCTCCCCCGGCGCCGTCACCCCAGCACCGGTGCTGCCCTGACACCGTGTGCTGAGCGACAAAGGGCCCCGTTCCCCCGCGGGGCCCTTTGCCCTGCGCTCTCCACGCCGCGCGGCAACCGGACGCACGGCTTCCAGCAACCCGGCCTAGCCGCGCCGCACCAGCGGCAGCAGCCGCAGCGCGCCGAAGGCCCCCGCCGGCACCGCCGGCCGCACCGGCACCACCGGTGCCACCCGCCGGTACTCCTCGCCCTGGACGGGCCTCGGGTCGGCCTCACCCCGGTTCGGCCACATCGACATGGCCCGCTCGGCCTGGGCCGTGATGGTCAGCGAGGGGTTGACCCCGAGGTTGGCGGAGATCGCGGAGCCGTCCACCACGCTGATCCCGGGGTAGCCGTGAACGCGGTGGTACGGGTCGATGACCCCCTTCTCCGGTCGGTCGGAGATCGGGCAGCCGCCGATGAAGTGGGCGGTCATCGGGATGTCGAAGATCTCTCCGACGGTGCTGCCGGCGAAACCGTTGATCGATTCGGCCAGTGCCTTGGCGCCCTCCTCCGCCGCCGGGATCCAGGTCGGGTTCGGCGCGCCGTGCCCCTGGCGGGAGGTGAGCCTGCCCTTCCCCGGGCCGGTCTTCTTCAACGACACCGTCAGCGAGTTGTCCAGCGACTGCATCACCAGGCCGATGATGGTCTTCTCCGACCAGCGGTGCTGGTTCCGCGACTGCGCGAAGATCACCGGATGCCTGAGCGCCGTGACGGCGAACCGCAGCCAGCGCGGCCCGCGCCCGGCCCCGGGCACCTGCTGGACGCTCAGCGCCCCCATCGCGTTCGACCCCTTGCCGTACCGCACCGGCTCGATGTGGGTGTTCTCGTTCGGGTGGATCGAGGAGGTGATGGCCACCCCCTTGGTGAAGTCGACGCGCGAGCCGTAGCGCCGGTCGGTGGTCGAAGCACCCACCAGAGCCTCGGAGTTGGTGCGGGTGAGCTCACCGAGGCGGGCGGAGAGCGCGGGCAGGTGGCCCCGGTCGCGCATCCGGTGCAGCAGCGTCTGCGTCCCGTACGTCCCGGCGGCGACCACCACCTGCGCGGCGGTGACCGTCCGCGCCCCGGCCCTGGCCCGGTCCTTGGCCCGCCCCCTGGAACGAGCGGGCATGCCCGAGTTGGTGCGCCGTACGTCCACCGCGAAGCCGCCCGCCGCCAGCGGTCGGATCCGCTCCACCGTGGTGAGCGGGTGGATCTCGGCGCCGTTCCGTTCGGCGAGGAACAGGTAGTTCTCGGTGAGCGTGTTCTTGGCGCCGTGCCGGCAGCCGGTCATGCACTCGCCGCACTCGACGCACGCCTTCCGGCGCGGGCCCGCGCCCCCGAAGTACGGGTCCTCGACCTCCTCGCCGGGCGCGGCCTTCGCGCGACCGTCCGAGTCCTTGCCGTCTCCGAAGAAGACCCCGACCGGGGCGAGGTGGAAGGTGTGCCCGACGCCCATCTTCTCCGCGGCGTCCTTGAGATGGACGTCGGACGGGGTCACGGTCGGGTTGGTGCGCACCCCGAGCATCCGCTGCGCCTGGTCGTAGAAGGGGCTGAGCTCCTCCTGCCAGTCGGTGATGTGCCGCCACTGGCGGTCATCGAAGAACTGCTTCGGCGGAACGTACAGGGTGTTGGCGTAGTTCAGCGAACCGCCGCCGACGCCCGCGCCGCCGAGCACCAGGACGTTGGCGAGCAGGTGGATCCGCTGGATGCCGTACAGGCCGAGCGAGGGTGCCCACAGGTAGTTCCTGATGTCCCAGGAGTTCTTGGGCAGTTCGTCCGGTCCGAACCTGCGCCCGGCCTCCAGGACGGCGACCTTGTAACCCTTCTCGGTCAGCCGCAGGGCCGCGACCGAGCCGCCGAACCCCGAACCGATCACCACCACGTCGTAGTCGTGCACACCCTCGACCGCCATACCGCTTTCCCTTCGAAGTGACGTACCGGACAACCGGGTTCGGCTACTTCAGCCGGAAGGCCTTCATGGCCTTCAGCCCGGTGGTGAAGAGCGCGGCGAAGCGCTCGTCGTCCAGTCCGAAGGACGGCGCGAGCGGCACCAGCCGCTGGGTGGCGACGGTCTGCGCCTCGGTGTAGCGCAGGATGCCCTCGGCGCCGTGCCGGCGGCCGAGCCCGGAGTCCCCCATGCCGCCCATCGGCGAGGCGACCGAGCCGTACGCCGCCGCGTACGCCTCGTTGACATTGACCGTGCCGGTGCGCAGCCGGGCGGCAACGGCCCTGCCGCGGCGCGAATCCCTCGTCCAGACACTGGAGTTGAGGCCGTAGGGGGTGGCGTTGGCGGCGGCGACGGCCTCCTCCTCGGTGTCGAAGCGGTAGATCGACACCACCGGGCCGAAGGTCTCCTCGGCGCAGACCGCCATCTCGGGGGTGACCCCGTCCAGGACGGTCGGCTCGTAGAACAGCGGGCCGAGGTCGGGGCGGGCCCGCCCTCCGGTGAGCACGGTGGCCCCGGCCTTGACGGCCTCCTCGACGTGCCGGGTGACGGTCTCCAACTGCCGCTCGGAGACCAGCGAACCCATGTCCGCCCCGTACGCCAGGCCGCCGCCGAGCCGCAGCGCGGCGGTCCGGGCGACGAAGCGGGCCAGGAAGTCGTCGGCCACCGAGCGGTGCACGAAGAGCCGCTCGATCGAGATGCACAGCTGGCCGGCCGAGGAGAAGCAAGCGCGGACGGCCCCCTCGGCGGCACGGTCCAGATCGGCGTCGGCGAGCACCAGCATGGCGTTCTTGCCGCCGAGTTCGAGCGAGGCACCGACCAGCCGGGCGGCGGCCTGCTGGGCGACCTGGCGGCCGGTGCGGGTGGAGCCGGTGAAGGAGACGTAGTCGGCGTGCTCGATCACGGCGGGGCCGATCACCGGTCCGTCGCCGATCACGATCTGCCACAGGTCGGCGGGCAGTCCGGCCTCCACCAGCAGCTCGCGGGCCCACAGGGCGGTCAGCGCGGTCTGCGTGTCGGGCTTGTTGACCACGGCGTTGCCGGCCGCGAAGGCGGGCAGGGCGTCGCCGACGGAGAGTTCCAGCGGGTAGTTCCACGGGGAGATCTGGCCGATCACCCCCTTGGCGCGGCGGGACTCCACGGCGTGGGTGAGCACCGGGATCGCCCCGGAGCGGCGCCGGTCGCGCAGATAGCCCTCCGCCCGGCGGCCGTAGTGCCGGGCGGCCATCGCCACCGCCAGCACCTCCTCGAAGGCGTGCAGCCTGGCCTTGCCGGTCTCGGCCTGGATCAGGTCGAGCACCTCGTCCTGCCGCTTGAGCAGCAGGTCGTGGAAGCGCAGCAGCACCGCGGCACGGCGGCGGACGGGCAGCGCGGCCCAGCTGCGCTGCGCCCGCCGCGCCAGCTGGTAGGCCACCTCGACGTCGGCCGGGGTGGACTGCGGCAGCGCGGCGAGCCGCTCCCCGGTGAGCGGGGCGGTGGTGTGCACCAGCTCCGGTTCACCGGCCGCGGTGATGCTCCGGGCCAGCCGGGCCACCAGCGAGGCCGGTACGGCCGCGGCGACCGTACGCGCGCCGCCGCCGGCCGCCGGGTTGCGCCGCTCGCCCCGGCCGGGGGCCTGACCATCTGCCGTGATGTCCGTCATGAGCGCAGCCTAGGCGCTCGGCGGCCACTGCGGTACCCGTCGGTAACAGGCGATCGCGACCGAACGTCCAGTCGCGGTGGGCGGTTTCAGCGCGTGCTGAAGTTGTTGAGCACCGTGGTGAACCGCCGCTGCCCGGTGAGCCAGTCCTTCTCCGGGGTGCACACGTAGATGCCGTACGAGGTGCCCTTGTCGTCCAGGTACTCCACCTCCTTGGCGTGGCGCCGGATCCCGTCCTTGCTGCCGACGAAGGTGAAGTCCCAGGACGCGGCCTCGTGCCCGTTCACCTTGGCGTCGACCAGGCTGCCCCGGTGGTAGTCCTTCAGCTTCTTGATCAGGTCGCGCTCCATCTCGAGGAAGTGCTCGCGCGGCCCGAGCGACTGGGCGACCGTCTTCGAGAACTGCACGAAGTGCAGCCCGCCGTCGGGGCTGTAGATGATCTGTTCGACACCCTGCGTCGAGCGCACCCAGGGCGCGCCGTCACTCGGAACCGGGAAGCGGAAACCCGCCGGATCGTCCACCCAGGTGTAGCCGGTGGGGGCCGGGCCGGTGGCGGGCGCCGCGGAGATGGTCACGGTGGGGCCCGGGTCCGGCGCCGTGGGCGTGGGCGTGGGCGGGGGCGTGGGGTGGTCGTCGCGCAGCAGCTCGGGTACCGCGAACGCGGCACCGGCGGCCAGCGCGGCGGCGACGGCCAACGCCACCGCGATCCACAGGCCCCTGCGGCGCCTGGGCCGGGCCGCGGCGGGCGGCTCGGTGTCCGCGGACGCGGGCATCGCCGTCTGGGTGGGCGCCGACTCGACAGCGGGGGCGGCGGCGGGGACGGCCGGGTCGGCCGGCCGGTCCGCCTCCTCGACGGCCGGCTCGGCCCGGTCCACCACCGGGACGGCCTGGGTCGGCATCCGCGGCTCGCCCTTCGACACCGCCCTGATGCCGATGGTGTGCCCGGCGGTCACCTCGGCGAGCATCCGGGTGGCCTCGTCCGCGCTCGGCCGGTCCGCCGGGTCCTTGGCCATCAGCGCGGCCAGCACCGGACCGAGCGCCCCGGCCCGGCGCGGCTCCGGCAGTGGGTCGCCGACCACCGCCGCCAGGGTGGTGATCGGCGAGGTGCGGCGGAACGGCGACTGGCCCTCCACTGCGGCGTACAGCGTCGCTCCGAGGCCCCACAGGTCGGAGGCCGGGCCAGGGCGCTCACCCTGGGCCCGCTCGGGCGCGAGGTAGTCGGGCGAGCCGACCAGGTCGCCGGGCCGGGTCAGCTCGGTGGAGCCCTCGAAGGTGGCGATGCCGAAGTCCAGCAGCACCACCCGGCCGGTGTTGTGCTCCAGCAGCACGTTGGCGGGCTTCACGTCGCGGTGCAGCACACCCAGCTGGTGGCCCCTGTGCAGCGCGGCCAGCACCTGCAGGCCGACCTCGGCGGCCTCCCTGGGCTGCAGGGTGCCGTCCTGGCTGATCACGTCGGCCAGCGAGCGGCCGTCGATCAGCTCCATCACGATCCACGGCCGGCCGTCCTGCTCCACCACGTCATGGATGGTGATCACACCCGGGTGCTTGATCCGCCCGGCGGCCCTGGCCTCGCGCTTCATCCGGGACTGGAGGATCTCCAGCTCCTCCTCGGGGAGGTGGTTGACGGTGAGCTCCTTGACCGCCACCTCGCGGTCCAGCATCTCGTCCCGCGCCCGCCAGACCGTTCCCATGCCGCCGCGGCCCAGCCGCTCGCCCAGCGTGTAGCGCCCGACCAGCACTCGCTGCGCTTCTCTGGCCTGCGCCGACTGGTCCTGCACGCCCATGGCGACCGTTCCCCCTCATCAGCCCACCGTCACCTTGACGGAGGTGGTTCCGGTGCACCGTTGACTCACCGATAGGACAACTTCCATGCACAGGTTAGGCGCCCGACTCCACGCCCGGAATTCCGACCCGGCCGGCTGACCCGGGTGTGACCTAGACCTCACCTCGTCTCGGACCGTCCAGTCGGGCGGTACGCATGCCCACGAGCCGCTCAGCCCGCCAGCGAAACCACCAGCACCAGTGCCACCACCAGCAACACCAGCACCCCGGCCACCAGTAGCGGCCCCAGCAGCGCGGGCGGCAGGGCCGACGGCCGGTGTGCCACCACCCGCTCCGGTCTGCTCCGCCGGATGGCCGGACCGTTCGGGTGGCGCACCAGCGGCCCGCGCGGACGGCGCACCGGCAACTCCTGCACACCCTGCGGCCGCGGCCCGTACGGCTCCGGAGCCGCGCCGATCAGCGTGGCCAGCTCCCGCCGGACCTCGGCGATCCCGGGCCGGGCGGCCGCCTCGGACCGCAGCAGCCGCTCGACCAGCGGCGCCAGCGGCCCGCAGCCGTCCATCGGCCCCGGGTGCCCGGCCCGGATCGCGGCCAGCAGGGTGGGCAGGTCGTCCTCCGGGTACGGGGCACGGCCGGTCAGCAGCCGGTACAGCAGGACGCCCAGCGCCCAGCAGTCCGCGGCGGGACCGGTCTCCAGCGCCCAGCGCTCGGCCCTGGGGCCCAGCAGTAGGGATCTGGCGTCGAGGATCCGTCTGGCCTGCAGCGGGGTCGGCGCGGCGTCACCAGGGCCTCCCAGGGCCGCGCACAGCTCCTCCTCGGCCGCCCCGAGCAGCAGGCCGCCGAGCAGCGCGGCACCGTCCTCGCAGACCACCACGCTCTCC
Source organism: Kitasatospora sp. NPDC001175 (assembly GCF_053598215.1). Classification (NCBI taxonomy): domain Bacteria; kingdom Bacillati; phylum Actinomycetota; class Actinomycetes; order Kitasatosporales; family Streptomycetaceae; genus Kitasatospora; species Kitasatospora sp. NPDC001175. The sequence goes on from NZ_JBSFJU010000001.1 coordinate 194,304, forward strand.
GGCGCAACGTTTCCGTGTGCCAGCCCGGCCCGGTGCAGCTCATGCAGCCCGGCCGCCAGGTCGGCGGCGATCTCCGCGGCCCGGTACGGCGGGAGCGGCCCCGCACCGGCGAGAGCGGCCAGCGAGCAACCCGGCGGACGCTCCTCGGCCACCCAGAGCAGGTCCTCCTCCGCCACGGCCTCGACGGGCCGCAGCAGCCTCGGGTGCTCCGGCGCGCACTCGGCCGCGGCCGCCGCCCGCCGGGCGATCCACTCGCCGTGCGCGGGGTCCGGACCGGCTGCTGCCCGCCCGGGCACCAGCAGCCCGGGCAGGTCGAGCGCGTACAGCAGCACCTGGTCACCGGTCTGCTGGTCCTGCGCGAGCATGCCGCGGCCGTCCGGATGGTCCGTCAACCGGTACCGTCCGGCCACCACTTGGCCTGGAGCCGCTCGCATGGGCCTTCCTCGCTGGACTGGGAATCAGGTCGGGCCGCTCGTCTCCCGTCGCCGTCAAGGACGGCCGGCCGCCGCCACCGGTTGCAGAACGCCTCAGGACGCGGGCTGGAACGTGTCGAAACCGACCTGCCTGGCCTGCGCGTTGGCGCTCGAGTTCCAGTCGGCGTCCGGGGTGATCCAGTAGAGCGCGTAGCCGTACTTGCCGGTGACGAGACCCCGGTTGAGCGAGTGCAGCACGGGGTTGCTGCTGCTGGTCCACTCCCAGTCCGCGGCGTTGGTCCACTGCCGGTAGGTGATCTGCTCGACCCGGATGCGGTGGTAGTTGCTCATGGTGCTGGTCTTGTCGCCGTCCTGCCAGTCCGCGAGCGCGCTCTTGCCGGGCGGGGTCTTCCAGTCCACCACCAGCTTCACGCCGTTGCCGGTGAACTTGCGGCTGGTGTCGTGGTAGTCGGGCCCCTGGTCCTTCAGCCAGTCCGGCAGGACGATCGAGAAGCCCGAGCCGTCCTGGTACCGGTAGAACCCCTCCGGCACCTGGGAGCCGCCGGTGGACGGGCCGGGCGAGGACGACGCGGGTGCGCTGCCGGGCGAGTCCGAGGCACTGGCGGAGGCAGTGGCGGAGGCAGTGGCGGAGCCGCTGGGGCTGGCGGCGGGTGCCGGGGCGGCGGCCCCGGTGGCGGTCGGCACGGCGGACGCGGACGCGCGCTGGATACCGGCGTTCCCGGAGCTCGCGCTCGCGCTGCCGTGGCCCTTCTCCCGCAGCACCACGAACAGCACCGCGACCACCACCAGGATGACCACCAGCGCGGCCCCCGCGAGCACCGCCGGGCGGCGGAGCAGCCCGGGCACCCCGGCCGTCGGCCTCGTCCCCGAGGGCACCATCGTGGTCTCGAATCCGCTGACCGGCGCGGGCGCGGGCGCGGGTATGGGCGCCGCCGCGGGCTGCTCCGCCGCCCGGCTGCCGACCCGGACCGTCCCCAGCAGCCCGCTCACGCCGCGCCTGGGGGCCTCGGCCTCCTCCGGCTGCTCCGCCTTGGCGGCCTGCTCGGACTTCGAGGCGGCCTGCTCCGCCCTGGCCGCGGCCTGCTCCGCCTTCGCGGCGGCCTTGGCCGACTTCCTCGGCGCGGCCGCCGGCACGTCGGCGGCGGGGGCGGGCACGGCCTGTTGGGTGGTGGACTCCGCCTCGGCGGTCGCGTCGGCGACGATCCGCTTGAGCATCGAGCGGGTGGTGGAGGCGTCCAGCCGCTTGGCCGGATCCTTCTCCAGCAGGCCCTCGATGACGGGCTGCAGCGGCCCGGCCTTCTCCGACTTCGGCAGGGACTCGGTCATCACCGCGGTGAGGGTGGCCAGTGCCGCCCCCCGGTCGTACGGCGGCTTGCCCTCGATCATCGCGTACAGCGTGCCGCCGAGCGACCAGAGGTCGGCGGGCGGTCCGGGCTTCTGCCCGCGCGCCCGCTCGGGCGAGATGTACGAGGGCGCACCCACCAGCATGCCGGTGGAGGTGATCGAGGCGTCGCCCTCGACGCTGGCTATGCCGAAGTCGGTGAGCACGACCCGGCCGTCCTCGCCGATCAGGACGTTCGACGGCTTGACGTCACGGTGCAGGATGCCCTGGCTGTGCGCCGCACCGAGCACGCCCAGCACCTCGAGCGCGATCTCGGCTGCGCGGGCCGGGCTCAGCGTGCCGTCCTCCTTGATGACCTCGGCCAGCGAGCGCGACTCGACCAGTTCCATCACGATCCACGGCCGCTCGTCCTCCTCGACCACGTCGAAGACGGTGACGGCGGCGGTGTGCCTGATCCGCGCGGTCGCCTTGGCCTCGCGCAGCGTACGGACGATCAGACGGTGCTTCTCCTCCTCGTCCGTACCGCCCTGCATGCGCAGTTCCTTGACGGCGACGATCCGGCCGAGCAGTTCGTCCTCGGCCCGCCACACGGTGCCCATCCCGCCCCGGCCGAGCACCTCGTTCAGCCGGTAGCGGCCGGCGAGGAGACGCCCGGTGGAACCCTGCGGCTGGGTCATTGGTGCCTCTTCCCCCTTGTGCGGCGGCGTTCGGGATGACGGCGCGTCGGCAGGAGCCGCGAGCAGACCGGCCGGGGCCGTGGACTGCGCCCGGCGGTGGGGCTCCGAACGCCAAGCCTCCATCATCCCCTGTCCCCGGCGCGCCCCACCACCCGCCCCGGGTCTGATCGTCGGGTTCCGGCCGGTAGGACGATGCTACGTGCCCGACCGGCCATCAGAAATGGCCGCGGACCCGCCCATTGCTTTCGCCGCCGGCCGCAGCCGTTCACCGAATCTCCCGGCGAGTACACCGAGATCACCACACCGGAACGCGGCAGGGCCCCCGCCGAAGCGGGGGCCCTGCCGCGTTCCTACGGTCCGTCAGCGCCGCGGCGCCGGCGCCTACCGGTGGTTGAGCGCCGGGTTGACGGTGACCTCGACCCGCTGGAACTCCTTGAGCTCCGAGTAGCCGGTGGTGGCCATCGCACGGCGCAGCGCGCCGAAGAGGTTCATGGTGCCGTCGGAGGTGTGCGACGGGCCGGTGAGGATCTCCTGGGTGGTGCCGACCGTGCCCAGGTCCACCCGCTTGCCGCGCGGCAGCTCGGCGTGGACGGCCTCCATGCCCCAGTGGAATCCCTTGCCCGGGGCGTCGGTGGCGCGGGCCAGCGCGGCACCGATCATCACCGCGTCCGCGCCGCAGGCGACGGCCTTGGCGATGTCGCCGCTGTAGCCGACGCCGCCGTCCGCGATGACGTGCACGTAGCGGCCGCCGGACTCGTCCATGTAGTCGCGGCGGGCGGCGGCCACGTCGGCCACGGCGGTCGCCATCGGGACCTGGATGCCCAGGACGCCCCGGGTGGTGTGCGCGGCACCGCCGCCGAAGCCGACCAGCACACCGGCCGCGCCGGTCCGCATCAGGTGCAGCGCGGCGGTGTAGGTGGCGCAGCCGCCGACGATCACCGGGACGTCCAGCTCGTAGATGAACTGCTTCAGGTTCAGCGGCTCGGCGGCACCCGAGACGTGCTCGGCGGAGACCGTGGTGCCGCGGATCACGAAGACGTCCACACCGGCGTCCACGACGGCCTTGGAGAACTCGGCGGTGCGCTGCGGCGAGAGCGCGGCGGCGGTGACCACACCGGACTCGCGCACCTCCTTGATCCGCTTGCCGATCAGGTCGGCCTGGATCGGGGCCGCGTAGACCTCCTGCAGGCGCCGGGTCGCGGCGGCCTCGTCCTCGATAGCGGCGATCTCGTCCAGCAGCGGCTGCGGGTCCTCGTACCGGGTCCACAGGCCCTCGAGGTTCAGCACCCCGAGGCCGCCGAGCTGGCCGATCGCGATGGCCTGCGCGGGCGAGACCACGCTGTCCATCGGGGCCGCCAGGAACGGCAGCTCGAAGCGGTAGGCGTCGATCTGCCAGGCGATCGAGACCTCCTTCGGGTCCCGGGTGCGACGGCTGGGGACGACGGCGATGTCGTCGAAGGAGTACGCCCGGCGGCCGCGCTTGCCTCGCCCGATCTCGATCTCAGTCACTTCGAGCCCTTCTGCTGCTTGCTTAACTCGCGCCGGGTCACCCCGACCGCACCCCAGTATCCCGCACCGGCGCCCCTGAGCGCTCGGCGCCGGCCCGCGGACGGGGGCCGCCGGTCAGGGGTGCGAGGCTCCGCTTGATCAACTGTGCGCGGCGGAAGGCCGGGCCTGCGGGGACCCGCAGGCGGGAGGCGCACCGCCGCTCCGGGGCACTCGGGGTGCGACCGGCCGACCACGGCCTTCCGCCTTCTCACGCACGGCCGGGCAGGGGCCCGTCTCCCGACCCGACTTCCCGACCGCCCGCACCCAAGCCGAAGGCCCGCCACCGTTCCCGATGGACGGCAGCGGGCCTCGGCGTCAGCTCAGCGCTCGGCGACCGCTCAGCGGCTGGTGTAGTTCGGCGCCTCGACGGTCATCTGGATGTCGTGCGGGTGGCTCTCCTTGAGGCCCGCCGAGGTGATCCGGACGAAGCGTCCCTTGGTCTGCATCTCCTGGATGGTGGCCGCACCCACGTAGCCCATGGTCTGGCGCAGACCGCCGACCAGCTGGAACAGCACCGCGGCGAGCGGACCGCGGTAGGGCACCTGGCCCTCGATGCCCTCGGCGATCAGCTTCTCGTCGGAGCTGACCTCGGCCTGGAAGTAGCGGTCCTTGGAGAAGGACTTCGCCTGGCCGCGGGTCTGCATCGCGCCCAGCGAGCCCATGCCTCGGTACGACTTGAACTGCTTGCCGTTGATGAACATCAGCTCACCCGGCGACTCCTCGCAGCCGGCCAGCAGGGAGCCGAGCATCACGGTGTCGGCACCGGCGCAGAGCGCCTTGCCGATGTCACCGGAGTACTGCAGGCCACCGTCGCCGATGATCGGCACGCCGGCGTCATGGCAGGCCAGCGCGGCCTCGTAGATCGCGGTCACCTGCGGCACGCCGACGCCGGCCACCACCCGGGTGGTGCAGATCGAGCCCGGGCCCACACCGACCTTCACACCGTCCACGCCGGCGTCGATCAGCGCCTGGGCGCCGTCCCGGGTGGCGACGTTGCCGCCGATGACGTCCACGTTCACGGCCGCCTTGATCTTGGCGATCCAGGCCAGCGCGTTGTGGCTGTGGCCGTGCGAGGTGTCCACGACCAGGAAGTCGACACCGGCGCCGACCAGGGCCTGGGCGCGGTCGAACGCCTCTGCGGAGGCGCCGACGGCGGCACCGACCAGCAGCCGGCCCTCGGCGTCCTTGGCGGCGTTGGGGTACTGCTCGGCCTTGACGAAGTCCTTGACGGTGATCAGGCCCTTGATCCGGCCCTCGTCGTCGACCAGCGGCAGCTTCTCGATCTTGTGGCGGCGGAGCAGGCCGATGGCCTCCTCGCCGGAGATGCCGACCTTGCCGGTGATCAGCGGCATCGGGGTCATGATCTCGCGGACCTGCCGGCTGCGGTCCGTCTCGAAGGCCATGTCGCGGTTGGTGACGATGCCGAGCAGCTTGCCCTCGGGGTCGGCGACCGGCACACCGCTGATCCGGAACTTGGCGCAGAGCGCGTCCGCCTCGGCCAGGGTGGCCTCCGGGCCGACCGTGATCGGGTCGGCGACCATGCCGGACTCGGAACGCTTCACCAGGTCGACCTGGTTGACCTGGTCCTCGATGGACAGGTTGCGGTGCAGCACACCGACGCCACCCTGGCGGGCCATCGCGATGGCCATCCGGGACTCGGTGACCTTGTCCATGGCCGCCGAGAGCAGCGGGATGTTCAGCCTGACGTTGCGGGAGACCCGCGAGGAGGTGTCGACCTGGTTCGGCAGCACCTCGGAGGCCCCGGGCAGCAGCAGGACGTCGTCGTACGTGAGCCCGAGCATGGCGAACTTCTCGGGTACGCCTGCGGCGTTGTAAGACATGTGAGGGGGACCTTCCGTGGCGGGGCCGTCGATCTGAATCACGTCCGGTGAGGGGTTCCGGGCGCGTCGCTCTCAGCAGGGCGGAGGAGCGGCCGGGACAACCGGCCCCATCCACCCGCGCGCGCACCAGCGCAGGGCCCAGGCCACCAGAACGCTTCGGCGTTTGGAGGATCCTCCGGGAGGACCCCGCGCACACCCACGAAACTTTGGGCAACCCGACCAGGCGCCGATACCCCATGGTACTGGTGTCCGGGGTAATGGAACGCGCTCCTTGACAACACCCGAACTACGAGGACTCTTCCGCCAGCGCCCGCAGCCGGCTCAACGCCCGGTGCTGAGCGACCCGGACGGCCCCCGGGGACATCCCGAGCACCTCGCCGGTCTCCTCCGCCGACAACCCGGCGGCCACCCGCAGCAGCACGAGTTCGCGCTGCCTGGCGGGCAGGTTGGAGAGCAGTTCCTTGGCCCAGGCGGCGTCGCTGCTGAGCAGCGCCCGTTCCTCCGGGCCGAGCGCCTCGTCCGGCAGCTCGGGCAGGTCGTCGGGCGGGATCACGGTGGAGCCGGGGCCGCGCATCGCGGCCCGCTGCAGGTCCGCGATCTTGTGCGCGGCGATCCCGTACACGAACGCCTCGAAGGGACGGCCCTCGTCCTTGTAGCGCGGCAGCGCGCAGAGCACCGCGACGCAGACCTCCTGGGCCACGTCGTCCACGTGGTGCCGGGCACCGCCGGGCAGCCGGACCAGCCGGCCCCGGCAGTAACGCAGGGCGAGCGGATGGACGTAGGCGAGCAGCGCGTCGATCGCGGGACCCTCGCCGCGCACGGCGGCCGCGACCAGCCCGGCGAGCTGTGCCGAGCCGCCGGCACCGAGCACCGGGGGACGCACCTCGTCCTCCTCCGGGTACGACCGATCCGCCTGATCCGCGATGGGAGCACCGGGCGGGTGCTCGTCGGACCGAGCCTCGTCGTCGTACATCGGTCCATGGTGCCTGGTCGAACCGGAAAACGCGGCACCGCGTCCGGAGTTGTGCATCGGAACGTTATGCACCGCACCACCGTGCGTCGCCGCCGTGCGCACCGCGCCGCCTCCCGCCCCGCCCTCCGAAGCCACTGCCGGCCCGGAGATGCCTTGTTCCGTTCCGATCGCCGAGCCTCCTGCGGCCGCACTCTTCGCCGCAGTTTCTGTCCGCCGGTCCCCGAGGTGCTCCACAACTCCATGGTGCAGCCTCGGGACCACAACGTCATACGTCTGAGCGATCGAAACGGCCGGGCGGCCTCTCTCAGCGGACCAGACCCCAGCGGAAACCGAGGGCCACCGCGTGCGCGCGGTCCGACGCGCCCAGTTTCTTGAACAGGCGCCTGGCATGGGTTTTGACGGTGTCCTCGGACAGGAACAGCTCCCGGCCGATCTCCGCGTTGCTGCGCCCGTGGCTCATGCCTTCGAGCACCTGGATCTCACGCGCCGTCAGCGTGGGCGCCGCACCCATGTCGGGACTGCGCAGCCGGCGCGGGGCGAGCCGCCAGGTCGGGTCGGCCAGCGCCTGGGTGACGGTGGCCCGCAGTTCGGCGCGCGAGGCGTCCTTGTGCAGATAGCCCCGGGCGCCGGCAGCCACCGCGAGGGCGACCCCGTCCAGGTCCTCGGCGACGGTGAGCATGATGATGCGGGCGCCCGGGTCCGCCGACAGCAGCCGCCGGACGGTCTCCACACCGCCCAGGCCCGGCATCCGGACGTCCATCAGAACGAGATCGGAGCGATCGGCCACCCAGCGGCGGAGTACCTCCTCACCGTTGGTCGCAGTGGTCACCCGGTCGACGCCGGGCACCGTCGCCACCGCGCGGCGAAGCGCCTCCCGGGCGAGGGGGGAATCGTCGCAGACGAGTACGGATGTCATGACCGTCCTCCGCAGCTGATCCGCGTCACGTTGAGCCTCCTGGCTGGTTCGAACTCTCTCCGACACGGCCGATCGGCGACGGACTTCGTCTGGATCGTGGATGTCCCGCGACCGTTCCCGACGCCCGGCGCCCGCTAACCGCCTCCGCACAACCAACGACCGTCACTCGAATGAGTTACGGCCTTCGGAGCCTTCTCCACCACTGTACGTGGCCAACCCATTACGGATCGGCCACCTCGCGGTGCACACGCCGCACTTTTGTGCTGCTCGCGCGCGGTCCGTGCGCCATGCGCGCACCGTGCGGCCCGCCCACGCCCCCAGGTGCCACCCGGTTGCCACAGCGGCACCGCCAAACACCATGCCCGAATTTGTCCGTTTTTATAGCTTCCGTACGGTCATTGACTGTTGCGTAACTCTGTGGGTGACTTGTCCCAGTAGCTGCCGTAAGTCATATTTCCAGGTGTCCATACCGGTCCTGTCGCGACCTCGCCGAGCCGACGAGTCTCCCGGCGTCGAACCCTCGAAGGGAATGAGCCATGGCAGATTTCTCCCGCCTCCCCGGCCCCAACGCAGACCTCTGGGACTGGCAGCTCTCCGCCGCCTGCCGCGGCGTGGACAGTTCGCTCTTCTTCCACCCGGAGGGTGAGCGCGGGGCCGCGCGAAGCTCGCGCGAGGCCAGCGCCAAGGAGGTCTGCATGCGGTGCCCGGTGAGGGCAGAGTGCGCGGCACACGCACTGGCCGTGCGCGAGCCCTACGGCGTCTGGGGCGGCCTGACCGAAGACGAGCGCGAGGAGCTGATGGGCCGCTCCCGCAACCGGTTGACCGAGGTCCAGGTGCCGCTCAGCATGCCCACGGCGGCAGGTCACTGACATTCCGATACCTCGTGAAGAAACGTTTCTTCACGAGGCTTCCGTGTGCCACGGGCCCGCCCTACTCACCCGTACGGAGTAATGGTCAGCCGGCGAGCCCGGCACCCGAGAGCTGGTCCAGGGAGGCCGAGAGCTGGTCCAGCATCAGCGCGACGGCCGGCACCTCGGCGAGGTCCGGCAGGGTCAGCGCCACCACCTGACGGGCCGCCGCCTCGCCGCCCGCCGCCCGTACCGGCACCGCCGCGACGCCCGCCTGCCGCACCGAGCGCAGCGCGAGGCCCGGCAGTACCGCCACCCCGAGACCGGCCGCGACCAGGCCGACCACCGCCGGGTAGTCGTCGGTGGCGAAGTCGATCCGGGGCTCAAAACCTGCGGCGGCGCAGAGCTCCACCAGATGCCCCCGGCACTGCGGGCAGCCCGCGATCCACTGCTCGGCCGCCAGTTCGACCAGGTCCACCGGGTTGTCCTCGTCCCGTCCGGCCAGTGGGTGCCCCGCCGGAAGCAGCCCGACCAGCGGATCGTCCAGCAGTTGCCGGACCACCAGGTCGGACCAGTCGTTGGCGGCCAGCGCGGCGGCCGCCTCCAGGGTCGCCTCGGCGCGGGCCTCGCGCGGCGTGGCGTGCGCACCGGCCGGGAAGATCCCGCCCTGGGACTCCGGGTAGCGGAAGGCCAGCGCGATCTCGCACTCGCCGCCGCGAAGCATCGCCAGCGACTCCGGCGGCTCGGCCTCGACCAGGGACACCCGCACCCCCGGGTGCGCGCCCCGCAGCCGGGCCACCGCCGGCGGGACCAGGGCGGAGGAGGCCGTCGGGAAGGAGACCAGCCGCACCCGGCCGGCCCGCAGGCCGGCGATCGCCGCCACTTCCTCCTCGGCCGCGCAGAGGCCGGCCAGGATGCCGGCGGCGTGCTTGAGCAGCACCTGACCCGCCTCGCTCAGCTGCATGCCCCGGCCCGAGCGGACCACCAGCGGGGTGGCGACGGACTTCTCCAGCGCCTTCATCTGCTGGCTCACGGCGGGCTGGGTGCAGCCGAGCTCACGGGCGGCTGCGGAGAAGGAGCCGGTCTTGGCGACAGCGCGCAGGACACGCAGATGGCGGGCCTCGATCATGCCTCAGTTATAAGGCAGACTTTGGCTATTTCAAAATTTTGCTGATATCCAGCGGGTTTCGGCGCGCTCAGGCCCTCAGCGTGCGGGCATGCGCGGCGCACCCCGGCCGGCGTAGTGCACCGGCATCCGCGGTACGACGGGCCCGGCCGGCGAAGCGCCGCTCGCGCAGGCCGGAAGGCCGCCCCCCAACAGCCGGGAAAACGCCGGAGGCCCGGCTCGCACCCCACAGGGTACGGGCCGGACCTCCGGTCACCGGCAGCGAGTGTCAGTGGGCGTGGCCGTGGCCGCCGTGCGAGTGACCGGCGGCCTCCTCCTCGACCTTCTTCTCCACCACGAGGGTCTCGGTGGTGAGCAGCAGGGAAGCGATGGAGGCGGCGTTCTCCAGGGCGGAGCGGGTGACCTTGACCGGGTCGATGACGCCGGCCTTGACCAGGTCGCCGTACTCACCGGTGGCGGCGTTGTAGCCCTGGCCGGCCTCCAGCTCGGAGACCTTGGAGGTGATGACGTAGCCCTCCAGGCCGGCGTTCTGGGCGATCCAGCGCAGCGGCTCGACCAGCGCGCGGCGGACGACGGCGACACCGGTCGCCTCGTCGCCGGTCAGGCCCAGGCCGTCCTCGAGCACCTTGGCGGCGTGGACCAGGGAGGCGCCACCACCGGCGACGATGCCTTCCTCGACCGCGGCGCGGGTCGCCGAGATGGCGTCCTCCAGACGGTGCTTGCGCTCCTTGAGCTCCACCTCGGTGGCGGCACCGACCTTGATGACGCAGACGCCGCCGGCCAGCTTGGCCAGGCGCTCCTGCAGCTTCTCGCGGTCCCAGTCCGAGTCGGTGACGGCGATCTCGGCCTTGATCTGGGCGACCCGGCCCGCGACGGCCTCGGCGTCGCCGGCACCGTCGACGACGGTGGTCTCGTCCTTGGTGATGGTCACGCGGCGGGCGGTGCCCAGCACGTCCAGACCGGCCTGCTCGAGCTTGAGGCCGACCTCCTCGGAGATGACGGTGGCGCCGGTCAGGACGGCCAGGTCGCCGAGGATGGCCTTGCGGCGGTCACCGAAGCCCGGGGCCTTGACGGCCACGGCGTTGAAGGTGCCACGGATCTTGTTCACCACGAGGGTGGAGAGCGCCTCGCCGTCCACGTCCTCGGCGATGATCAGCAGCGGCTTGGAGGCGCCGCTCTGCAGGATCTTCTCGAGCAGCGGGAGCAGCTCCTGGATGGAGGAGATCTTGCTCTGGTTGATCAGGATGTACGGGTCCTCCAGGACCGCCTCCTGACGCTCGGCGTCGGTGACGAAGTACGGCGAGAGGTAACCCTTGTCGAACTGCATGCCCTCGGTGAAGTCCAGCTCCACGCCGAAGGTGTTCGACTCCTCGACGGTGATGACACCGTCCTTGCCGACCTTGTCGATCGCCTCGGCGATCAGCTCGCCGACCTGGGTGTCCTGCGCGGAGAGCGAGGCGACGGCGGCGACGTCGTCCTTGCCCTCGATCTCGCGGGCGACGGAGAGCAGGTGCTCGGAAACGGCGGCGACGGCCTTGTCGATGCCCTTCTTCAGGGCGGCCGGGCCGGCACCGGCGGCGACGTTGCGCAGACCCTCGTTGACCAGGGCCTGGGCCAGCACGGTGGCAGTGGTGGTGCCGTCACCGGCGACGTCGTTGGTCTTGGTGGCGACCTCCTTGACCAGCTGGGCGCCGAGGTTCTCGTACGGGTCGTCCAGCTCGACCTCGCGGGCGATGGTCACACCGTCGTTGGTGATGGTCGGAGCGCCGAACTTCTTGTCGATGACGACGTTGCGGCCCTTGGGGCCGATGGTCACCTTGACGGTGTCGGCCAGCTTGTTGACACCGCGCTCCAGCGAGCGGCGGGCGTCCTCGTCGAACTGCAGGATCTTCGCCATGGTTCCGTTCCCTCGGGGTTTCTGCGTACGTGAGCCAACAACCGCGCCCCGGGCTCCTGTGTCTGGTCCGACACGGATCCGGGGCGGGTCGCTACGACTTACTTCTCGACGATCGCGAGGACGTCGCGGGCCGACAGGACGAGGTACTCCTCGTTGTTGTACTTGACCTCGGTGCCGCCGTACTTCGAGTACAGGACGACGTCACCGACCTTCACGTCGAGCGGGAGACGCTGGCCGTCCTCGAAGCGGCCCGGGCCGACGGCCAGGACGACGCCCTCCTGGGGCTTCTCCTTGGCAGTGTCCGGGATAACCAGGCCGGAGGCCGTGGTGGTCTCGGCCTCGAGCGGCTGGACCACGATGCGGTCCTCGAGCGGCTTGATGGCAACCTTGCTGCTGACGGTGGTCACGTCCGAGCTCCCCTTCGGAGATTACGGGGTAGTCCTACAGGTTGGTGGCGATGCCTGCGGGCCTGCCGTCGCGGGGGTCAGACACGCTCGATCGCGTTAGCACTCTCCCGGTGGAGAGTGCCAGGAACGACCATAGGGGGCCGTTAGCACTCAGTCAACCAGAGTGCCAACGGCGTGGCTCGGTGTTCCGCGGAACCCGCTCGAAGCGGCCAATCAACCGCACTCGTGCTCGAATCACCGGCCGCCGGAGCACCGTGAGCGCGCCGGCGCCAGACGCGATCCGCCCCGCCGGGGAGCGGCGCAGCCCCACCCCGGGTCGGCGGGACGACCGGCCGGTCCGTGCCGAACGGGGAGAATGGCCCCGTGGAGATCGAATCGTTCCGGGCCCTGCTGACCGACGAGGGCCAGACGCTGCTGGCCGAGCTGCGTGACTTCAAGGCCGGCGAGGAACTCGCGGTGGCCACCCGGCTGCGCCGCGGGCACCCGGCCGAGCTGGTGTCGGCCGCGCTCGCCCAGGCGCAGCTGCGGCAGCGGGCCAGGGCGAAGTTCGGCGATCTGGCGGACCGGCTGTACTTCACACCCAACGGGGTCGAGCAGGCGACCCGCCGCAGCGTGGCCGAGTGGCGCGCGCGGCGCTTCGCCGAGCTGGGGGTGCGCCGGCTGGCCGACCTGTGCTGCGGGATCGGCGGCGACGCCATCGCACTGGCCCGGCTGGGGATCTCCGTACTGGCGGTCGACCGCGACCCGCTGACCTGCGCGGTCGCCGGGGCGAACGCCGCCGCACTGGGCCTGGCCGAGCTGATCGAGGTGCGCTGCGCGGACGTCACCGAGGTGGACGTGACCGGGTACGACGCGCTCTTCACCGATCCGGCGCGGCGCACCTCGCGCGGCCGGGTGTTCGACCCCGAGGCGTACTCACCGCCGCTCTCCTGGGCGATCGGGGCCGCCCGCCGTACGCGGTTCGGAGCGCTCAAGGTCGCGCCGGGCATCCCGCACGAGCTGGTCCCCGAGGACGCCGAGGCCGAGTGGGTCTCCGACCACGGCGAGGTGAAGGAGGCCGCGCTCTGGTTCGGCACCCGGGCCGCCCAGCCGCACCGCGCGACCCTGCTGCCCGGCCCCCACACCCTGACCGGCGGCCGCCTGCCCGACCCCGAGGCGGGTCCGGTGGGCCGCTACCTGTACGAGCCGGACGGCGCGGTGATCCGGGCCCACCTGGTCGCCGAGGTGGCCGGGCAGGTGGACGGGCGGCTGATCGACCCGATGATCGCGTACGTGACCTCGGACCGGCTGGCTCCGACCCCCTACGCGCACGCCTACGAGATCAGCGACGTGTTGCCGTTCAACGTGAAGAAGCTCAAGGCACTGCTGCGCGAGCGTGGGGTCGGCACCGTGGTGATCAAGAAGCGCGGCATCGGCATCACCCCGGAGGAGTTGCGCCGCCAGCTCAAGCCCAGTGGCCCGAACGAGCTGACGGTGATCCTCAGCCGCACCGACCACGGTCCGCTGATGATGCTGGCCAGGCCGGTGACGGCGGCCCAGCCGGTGGGTGCCTGAAACTCAGCCGGCGGGCGCCTGGATGTAGTCCTCCAGCCGGGCGACGGCGAAGCCCTGCTCCTGGATCCGACTGAGCAGCTCGCCGAACATCTCGGTCATGGTCTCGCCGTGCAGCTCGGAGGGGCCGCGGAAGTGCGCCAGGATGATGTCGCCGGGCTTCAGCTTCTTGTCGCCGGTCTGGTACTGCATGTCGTGGACCTGCATCGACTCCTGCCAGAGCACCACCGCGCGCGGGCCGCACTCCTGGACCGCTGTGTTCAGCGCCGCGGTGTGCGCGCCGTCCCCGAACGGCGGGCGGAAGAGCAGCGGTGCTTTGCCGTACTGCTCGGTGAGCGTCGCCTGGTCCTCGCAGACCTCGGACTTCTGCTTGGCCGGCGAGATCTTGCTCATCTGCGGGTGGTCCACGGTGTGGTTCTGGATGTGGTTGCCGAGGGCCTGCAGCGGCTTGAAGTAGCCGTAGTCGCTCTTGATGATGTCCTTGGTCAGGAACATCGTGACCGGGACCTTGAGGTCGGTCAGCATCTCGACGAACTTGGGGTCCTTCTCGGCGCCGTCGTCGATGGTGACGAAGACGATCTTGTCCTTGGTCGGGACCTCGCTGAAGACCGGGACCTGACCCTTGGCGGTCAGCTTGATCGGCTTGTCGGCCGGGGCGGCGGGCGCCTCGGGCAGCGGCTTGAGCTTCCACTTCGCCCAGGCCGCGGCATCCGCCTGCGGCGCCGCCGAGGAGGCCGCGGCCTGCGGGGAGGCGGAGGCCTGCGCCGAGGGGGCCGCCGGGGCCTGGGACGCGGCGCTCGTGCCGCCCCCGCTGCTGCTGCAGGCGGTCAGCGTCGATATGAGCACCGCCGTCCCGGCCGCGTACATCCTGTAGTTCTTCACCGCGCCGCGCTTCCCGTCGTCGTTCTTCGAACACTTGACGGGACGCCACGCTATTCCACGTGGTTGCTGGTGAAACTCCAGCGGTGGGCCGGACGGGCCAACAGCTCGGCCGGCGGGTCGGGAACCGGGACGGGTTCGGCCGTCCACCAGGTGATCAGCAGCACCCGGTCCCCGGCGGCGGTGAACACCTCGGTACGGGCGAGCCCGGCGCTGCCGCGCAGCGCGGGCAGGGCGGCCTCGTGCACCCAGCGGTGCAGTTCGCCGCCCCGGCCCTCGGCCGCACGGGCCTCCCACATCTGCGCGAGGGTCATCCCTTCAGCGCCTCGTGCGCGGCGGAGTGCAGGTCGCCGTGCCCGACCGCCGCCGGTACGGAGACCTCGGTGACCGGCAGCGAGGAGTCCGCCGACAGGTCGAAGGCGGACGGCGTCCGGTTCCGCCAGACCATCTCGGCGCCGAGCGCGGCGACCATCGCGCCGTTGTCGGTGCACAGGCCCGGGCGCGGCACCCGCAGCACGATGCCCGCCTTGTCGCAGCGCTGCTGGGCCATCTCGCGCAGCCGGGAGTTGGCCGCCACGCCGCCGCCGATCATCAGGTGGTCGACGCCGTTGGCCTTGCACGCCTTGACCGCCTTGCGGGTGAGCACATCCGTGACGGCCTCCTGGAAGGACGCGGCGACGTCGGCGACCGGCACCTCCTCCCCCGCCCGGCGCTTGGCCTCCACCCAGCGGGCCACGGCGGTCTTCAGGCCGGAGAAGGAGAAGTCGTACTCCGGGTCCTTGGCGCCGCTGAGGCCGCGCGGGAAGGCGATCGCCTTCGGGTCACCCTCGCGGGCCCTGCGGTCCACCACCGGGCCGCCGGGGAAGCCCAGGCCCAGCACCCGTGCGACCTTGTCGAAGGCCTCGCCCGCCGCGTCGTCGATGGTCGCGCCGAGCGGGCGGACATCGGTGGTGATGTCCTCGCTGAGCAGCAGCGAGGAGTGCCCGCCGGAGACCAGCAGCGCCATCGTGGGCTGCGGCAGCCGCCCGTGCTCCAGCTGGTCCACGCAGATGTGCGAGGCGAGGTGGTTGACCCCGTACAGCGGCTTGTCCAGCGCCCAGGCGTACGCCTTCGCGGCGCTCACCCCGACCAGCAGCGCGCCGGCCAGGCCGGGACCCGCGGTGACGGCGATGCCGTCCAGGTCGGGCGCCTTGATCCCGGCGGTGTCCAGGGCGCGCTGGATGGTCGGGATCATCGCCTCCAGGTGCGCGCGGCTGGCGATCTCGGGCACCACACCGCCGAACCGGGCGTGGTCGTTGACGCTGGAGGCGACCGCGTCGGCCAGCAGGGTGGTGCCCCGGACGATGCCGACGCCGGTCTCGTCGCAGGAGGTCTCGATACCGAGGACGAGCGGTTCGTCAGCCATGATCGGGTTCCTTCACGTCGTACTGCTTCACGTCGTACTGGGCTTCATGTCGTACCGGGGGACGTCCCGCTGCGGGGCGTCCTCCCTCGGGTGGTCGAGCCGCATGACCAGCGCGTCCACGTTGGCGGGCTGGTAGTAGCCGCGCCGGACGCCGACCGGTTCGAAACCGAAGCGCTCGTAGAGGTGCTGGGCGCGCAGGTTGTCCACCCGCACCTCCAGGAGCAGCTCGGCGCAGCCGCGCCGGGCGGCCTCGGCGACCAGGTCGGTCAGCAGAGCGGCGCCGAGGCCCGCGCCCTGGTGACCCGGCTCGACCGCGATGGTCTGGACGTCGCCCTCGCCGGCCACCGTCATCAGCCCCGCGTAGCCGACCACCGCGCCGTCCGGGGTGGTGGCGACGGTGTAGTGGCGGCTGCCGCCGGGGCGGGCCTCGGCCAGCTCGGACCAGAACATGCCGTGCGACCAGGCGTCGTCGGGGAAGAGCCGGAGTTCGAGCTCCATCACCGGCCCGATGTCCCACCAGCGCATCGGCCTCAGGGCCACCGCTCCGCGATGTCCCGCCGCGAGCTCGGTGCGCTCGCTCGTCACGCGGGGAGCACCGCCTTGTAGCCCGCGGGCACCTGGGCGTCCGGGCGACGCAGGTAGAGCGGGGCGTTCGGCAGCAGCTCGCGTCCGGCGGCCAGCTCGGTGACGGCGAAGTCGGCGAGCGCACCGGCCGAAACGTGCTCGGGTCCGTGCGCGCCGGGGAATGCCTCGGGGTAGAGCAGCGCACCGGCGCCGACCGAACGGGCCTCGGGGGTCAGCTCGGCCGGGCGGTCAACGGCCGGGCCCCGGGTCCGGGCGCCGGAGGTGTCGTAGGAGGCCCAGTAGACCTCCTTGCGCCGCGCGTCCGTGGCGACCGTGAACGGCCCGGTCAGCCCCTCGGTACGGGCCTGGTGGGCGACGGCGTCCAGGGTGCAGACGCCGTACACGGGCAGACCGAGCGCGTGGCCCAGCGCGGCGGCGGTGACCAGGCCGACCCGCAGGCCGGTGTACGGGCCCGGGCCGACGCCCACCGCGATGGCGGTCAGCTGGTGCTTGTCGACGCCTGCGGCGCCCAGCACCTCGTCCACGGCGGGAAGCAGCAGCTCACCGTGCCGTCTGGCATCGACCTGGAAGGTCTCGGCGAGGACGGCCGTGCCGTCGTGGACGGCGGCGGTGACGGCGGGGGTTGCGGTGTCGAACGCGAGCAGCAGCACGAGTCAAGGTTAGAGGGTCGCCAGGGTCGACATTTCGTACTGGTTCGGAACACACGTCCGGATCAAGCCTGCCCCGCCCGGCGGACCTGGCACGATGGGCCAGGACAGCACAAGGCGGCGATCGGAGCGCACGTGGCGAGCACGCGTCCTGGAGTGGTGGTCACCGGCCTGACCGTCGGTGCCCTGGCGGTGGTCGGACTGCTGGCCTTCCAGGCGGACGGCGCCCAGAGCCGGGCGCTCGCGGCGAAGCCCTCGACGAGCGCCGGCACCCCCACCGCCACCACGGCCGCCCCCTCCCCCGGCGAGAGCCAGGCCCCGCCCCTGCTGCCCGTCGCCTCCGGAACCGGCC
This sequence comes from Kitasatospora sp. NPDC001175, assembly GCF_053598215.1. Taxonomy (NCBI): domain Bacteria; kingdom Bacillati; phylum Actinomycetota; class Actinomycetes; order Kitasatosporales; family Streptomycetaceae; genus Kitasatospora; species Kitasatospora sp. NPDC001175. The sequence goes on from NZ_JBSFJU010000001.1 coordinate 211,732, forward strand.
GGCGGGTGGTCTACTCGCTCGGCAGCCGCGCGGTCTGGCTGGTGGACCCGAAGAAGACCCCGCCGGTACAGGCCGCCTTCAACGTCACCCCGGGCAGCGCCGCCCCGACCATCGGCAACTACATCGTCTACAGCCGCACGGTAGCCACCACCGGCACCGACGGGCGCCGCGTCGAGCACGTCGTCCGGTTCGCCCAGCAGAACGGGACGGTCTTCGGCTTCAGCGCCCTCGTCGACACCCCGAGCGCCTCCCCGGTCCCGACGCCCTCCGAGGCCGACCCGGCCAGGCCCAGGACCGGCGGCATCCGCTCCACCCGGGCCGACGGGCAGACCCTGTGGGACTTCGCCCCGAGCGGCACCCGGGTCGTCGTCGTCCCGTAACCCCCGGGTTAGCGGGACCTGGACTTCCGGGCCGCGGTCGTCTTCCGGGCAACGGCAGCAGCGGGCCGGGAGTGACACCACCCCCGGCATGGCGAAGCAGGTGAAGAAGCCGCAGCTCAGGCGGCCCGCGGTGGCGCGGCGGGCGGCCGGGCGCCGGGCTCCGGCGGGGTCGACACGGCGGCGGCGGCCGCGCAGGCGGCGAGCAGGGCACGCATCGGAACCGCCCGCTCTCCCTCGGCGGGTCGGGGCGCCTCGTCCCGCGGGCGCGGGGCGGGCTTGGCGGCGGGGGTGGTGCTCTGCATGGCGCCTCCCTAGTTAGGCAGACCTAACCGCGAGACCATCCCACCATGCCGGGCCACCCGGCCGCAACAGTTTGCCGACACCTTGTCGGAAAGCTCCCCCGGACGTGCGACGGGCTTCACTCGTTCCGGTGGTTGACCCGGGCGGATTACGCCGAACGGCCCAGGCCGATTCGACGCGGACCGCCCGGCCGCCGCCGGAGCAGCGGCCGGCAGGTCGGACCGCGAGCGCCCTCAGGCCACCAGCGCCGAGAGGTCGACCTCGGCCCAGCGCGCGCCGATGCCGGTGAGCGTCACCTGGCGCGGGTCCGTGTCGTCCTCGGCCGCGGCCGCGCCGCCGATCGCCCGCTCGATCCGGACTTCGAGCCGGTCCTCCGTCAGCTGCTCGACCTTGCCCTCGCCCCACTCGACCACGACCACCGACGCGGGCAGCGAGACGTCCAGGTCGAGGTCCTCCATCTCCTCCAGACCACCGCCCAGCCGGTAGGCGTCCACGTGCACCAGCGCGGGGCCACCGGTCAGCGAGGGGTGCACCCGGGCGATCACGAAGGTCGGCGAGGTGACCGCCCCCCGCACCCCCAGGCCCTCGCCGAGCCCTCGGGTCAGGGTGGTCTTCCCGGCACCCAACTCGCCGGAGAGCAGCACCAGGTCACCCGCCCTGAGCAGGGCGGCGAGGTCCCGGCCGAGCCGGTTCATCCGCTCGGGCGAGGCAACGGTGATGGCGGTCTGCGGGCCCATCAAGGTCACGGTTTCCTTCCGGGGAGTGGGTCATGCGTCAAGCCGGCCGCGTTCGGCCGGCCGGGTAGGGGCCGGCCGGACGGGATCGAGCCGGGTAGGGGCCGGCCGGCTCCGTCGGCTCCGGCCGCGGTCAGGCTTCGGGGCTGCCGTCCGGCGCGGCGAGGTCGTGGACGGACTGCGGCAGTGCCGCCGCGCCGACGTGCTCGACGGCCTGCCCGAGCAGCGCGGCGAGCCGCCGGCAGACCAGCTCGGGCCGTTCCAGCATCACCAGGTGACCGGCGTCCTGGACCAGCACCAACTCCGCCTCGGGCAGCTCGCGGGCGATCGCCTCGCTGTGCTCGGGCGGCGTGAGCAGGTCCTTGGTGCCGGCCAGCACCAGGGTCGGGATGCCGCGCAGGGTGGCCAGCGCGGCAATCTTCTCGTGGGCGCTGAAGGCCGGGTAGAACTCGGCGACCACGTCGATCGGGGTGGCGTCCAGCAGCTGCTCGGAGAACCGGACCACGGCCGGGTCCACATCCTTGGTCCCGAAGGAGAACCTGCGGTACACCACGCTGGTCAGGTCCGCGCCGAGGCGGCGGGTGGCCTCCACCAGTTCGACCTGTCGGCCGAGCAGGCGCACCACTCCGGGGGCCAGGCGGCGCAGCAGCTTGGCCCCGGCCGCGGGCAGACCGAGCGTGACGGAGTCCCAGTCGCCGGCCAGGGTACCGATCAGGGCGACCGCGGCCACCCGCTCGCGGAACAGTTCGGGGTGCTGGTCGGCGAGGGCCATCACGGTCATGCCGCCCATCGAGTGGCCGACCAGGACGATCGGGCCCTCCGGGGCGACCGCGTCGATGACGGCCTTGAGGTCGCCGCCCAGCTGGTCGATCGAGGCGTTCTCCCCGGCCAGGTAGGACCGGGAGCGCTCGGAGCGGCCGTGGCTGCGCTGGTCCCAGAAGACCAGCCGCATGCCCTCGCGCAGCGCGGCGCGCTGGAAGTGCCAGCTGTCCTGGGCGAGGCAGTAGCCGTGGCAGAAGACCACGGTCAGCGGCGGCCGCGGCTCATGGGTGGCCCCGAAGCTGCGGCGGCCCGCCGCCCCGGCCAGCGTGCCCGACCCCGCCAGCACGCCGGGCAGGCCCGTCCGGTCGACCTGGCCGTCGCCGCGCCTGCGGGTGAACCAGCCGCGCCCGGTCCGGCCGTCCTCGGGGTGCACCTGGACGGGGGCCGGCCAGCCGGTGCCGTCCAGCTCCACGTACAGCTCGGTGCCGTCCGGGGCGGGCACCGTGCGCGGGCGGCCGCGCAGCGAACCGTACGGCGCGGCGGCGTCCAGCTCCTGGCGCGCCCGGCGGCGCATGGTGCGGCCGACCGTCAGCCGCTCTATCGCCACTCCGGCGGCGGCACCGGCGGCGACCACACCGACCGAGATGCCGATCAGCCCGGCCCGGCTCACCCCGGCCGAGGCCGACTCGGCAGCCTTCGCGACCTTCGCCACGGCGGCCACCGGGCTGCTGCCGGTCGGCTCGCTCACGGCCGCTGCCCCCACGAGGCGCCCAGGTAGCGGCGGGGTACCCGGGAACCGATCCGGGTGACGATCTCGTACGCGATGGTGCCGGCGGCCAGCGCCCAGTCCTCGGCGGTCGGCTCGCCGCGCTCGCCGTTCCCGAACAGCAGCACCTCCTCGCCGGCCTCGGGCGTGTCACCGCCCAGGTCGACGACGAACTGGTCCATCGCGACCCGGCCGGCGACGGTCCGCCACTTGCCGCCCACCAGCACCGGTCCGGCGCTGCTCGCGTGGCGCGGGATCCCGTCCGCGTACCCGACCGGGACCAGGCCCAGGGTGGTCTCACCGGGGGTCGTGTAGTGGTGCCCGTAACTGACCCCGTGGCCGCCGGGCACCGACTTCACCAGCGCCAGCCGGGTGGTCAGCGCCATCACCGGACGCAGCCCGAAATCGGCGGGCGAGCCGACCTCGGGGACCGGCGAGACGCCGTACATGGCCAGGCCCGTACGGACCAGGTCGTAGTGCGACTGCGGGAGCAGCAGGGTCGCCGGGGAGTTGGCGATGTGCCGTACCTCCGGGCGCAGCCCGCCGCCCTCCGCCTGTGCCAGGGCGGCGGCGAAGCTGTCCAGCTGTGCCTGGACGGACGGGTGGCCCGGCTCGTCCGCCGCCGCGAAGTGCGACCAGATGCCGACCACCTTCAGCAGGCCCTCGGTCTCGGCGCGCCGCGCCCGGGCGACCAGCTCCGGCCAGTCGTGCGGCTGGCAGCCGTTGCGGCCCAGGCCGGTGTCGGCCTTCAGGTGCACCCTGGCGCTGATGCCGGTCGCCCGGACCGCCGCCAGCAGCTCGTCCATCGCCCACTGGCCGCTCACCGAGACGTCCAGCTCGGCGCGGAGCGCCTGCTCCCAGGGGCCGCCCGGCGTCCACAGCCAGCACAGCACCCGGGCCTGGTCCGGGCCGATCCCGGCCGCGCGCAGCGCCAGCGCCTCCTCGGGTGTGGCGGTGCCCAGCCAGGTCACTCCTGCGGCGACCGCCTCGCGGGCGCACTGAACCGCGCCGTGGCCGTAGGCATCCGCCTTGACCACCGCCATCAGCGCAGGCCCACCGGTGCGCTCCCGCAGCGAGGCCAGGTTCCCGCGCAGGGCGGCCAGATCGATGGTCGCCTCGGCCCGGAACCCGTCGGTGAGAAGGGCCGGACCGGTCGTGTTCGCAGTTGTCATCGCGCAACAGTCTCCCAGACCCGCTCGGCGCCCCCGGCCATCCCCTGGATCGACGCGGCGGCAGGAACCACTCAAGACGCCTCGGGGACGCTTGGAGGTTCCCTCCCAGGGACCGTACGGGCGTCCTTCGGGGCAGCGCCCCCGGACGGCGCACCTTACGCGGTCCCCTCCGGCACGGCACCGCCGCCCCCTCGCCTCGCGCCTCCCCGCGCCGCCGGAACGGTCAGTGGACGGACCGTACGGTCCGCCAGGCGGCCGGCAGCGCCGCGGCGACGTCCAGCGCGGTGACCGGGGCGCCGCCCCGGGCGGCCTCACGACCGGCCAGGCCGTGCAGGTAGGCGGCGGCCGAGGCGGCGTCGAGCGGGCCGAGCCCGGCGGCGAGGAGCGAGCCGGCCAGACCGGAGAGGACGTCGCCGCTGCCCGCCGTGGCCAGCCACGAGGTGCCGGTCGGGTTCACCCGGACGTCTCCCCCGGGCGTGGCGATCACCGTCGTGGAGCCCTTGAGCAGCACCGTCGCCCCGTACGCCTCGGCCAGCCGCCGCGCGGTGGCCAGCCGGGCCTCGGCCGGCTCCCTCGAGCCGCCGCCGTCCCGCTGCCCCGCACCGGTCCCGGCCGGCTCGCCGGTGCCGTCGCCGGCTCCCAGCCCGGCCAGGAGGCGGGCGGCCTCACCGGTGTGCGGGGTGAGCACGGTGGGCGCGGTGCGTCCGGCCAGCGCGGTCGGGCCGAGGCGGGCCAGTTCGGTGAGGCCGTCGGCGTCGACCAGCACCGGGACCTGGCCCGCCAGGGCCTCCTGCAGGGCGCGGGCGGCACCGTCCCCGGAGCCGGGCCCCACCACCCAGGCCTGCACCCGGCCGGCCCCGGCCGGGGAACCCTCGGTGACCAGGGTCTCGGGGAAGCGCCGGACCACCTCCTCGGCCGCCGTGCCCACGTACCGCACCGCCCCGGCCCCGCCCCGCAGCGCGCCCGCCACCGCCAGCAGAGCCGCCCCCGGGTACCGCGCCGACCCCGCCGCGACCCCGACCACGCCCCGCCGGTACTTGTCGCTCTCCGCCGACGGCACCGGGAGCAGTGCTGCCAGATCCGGGTGCTGCAGCACCGTCACCGCGGGCCGGGGCGGCTCCAGGCCGATGTCCACCAGCTGGAGCGCGCCGGCGTACGAGGCGCCGGGGTCGATCAGCAGCCCGGGCTTGTACGTGCCGAAGCAGACCGTCACGTCCGCCCGCAGCGCGACGCCGGCGACCTCGCCGCTGTCCGGGTCGACCCCGCTCGGTACGTCCACCGCGACGACCACGCCGCGCCGCTCGGCCCGGGCGAACCGCTGGGCCTCGGGCCGCAGCCCGCCCCGGGCGCCGATGCCGACGATCCCGTCGAGGACCAGGTCCGCCCGCTCGAAGGCGCTCAGGTCGGACGTCAGGCGGCCGCCCGCCGCCCGCAGCGCGGCCAGGCCGCCCGCATGCGCCTTCTCGGGCGCGAGCAGGATCGCGCTGACCGCCGCGCCGCGGCCGGCCAGCCGGGCGGCCGCGTACAGGGCGTCACCGCCGTTGTCCCCGCTGCCCGCGAGCACCAGCACCCGGCTGCCGTACACCCGCCCGAGCAGCCGGGCGCAGGTCGCGGCCAGTCCGGCGGCGGCCCGCTGCATCAGGGTGCCTCCGGGCAGCCGGGCCATCAGCTCGGCCTCCGCGGCACGTACTTGTCCGACCGTGTGTGCGTGGCGCACGGCGCCCTCCCCGTACTCAGCCTTCGGCGATCACTACCGCCGACGCTACGCCCGCGTCATGGCTGAGCGACACGTGCCACGACGCCACGCCCAGTTGCGCCGCCCGGGCCGCGACCGTACCGGTCACCCGCAGCACCGGCCGGCCGGAGTCCTCGGTGTGCACCTCGGCGTCGGTCCAGCGCAGTCCCGGCGGTGCGCCGAGTGCCTTGGCCAGCGCCTCCTTGGCGGCGAACCGCGCCGCCAGCGAGGCCGTCCCGCGCCGCTGCCCGGACGGCAGCCACAGCTCAGCTGCAGTGAACAGCCGTTCGGCCAGGCCCGGTGTCCGGGCCAGCGAGGCCTCGAAGCGCTCGATCTCCGCGACGTCGATCCCGACTCCGATGATCATCTGTGCACCTCCCGGTGCGATCTGCCACCTGGAACGCGGGCCACTGGAAAGGACTGCAGTCACATCCGTACCAGGAGGGACACGGCGATGGCGAAGACCAGGGCCGGTCACGTGGTTCGACGACGGTCCGGCTCCGTCACCCCACCGACGCCAGGGGCCCGTCGACCGTCGACGTGGTCGCGCCCTGGAACGCGCGGGCCCGCCCCTCCCGGAGCAACCGGGAGGAGCGGGCCCATGGCGCGAGGACCGGTTACTCGACCGTGACCGACTTCGCCAGGTTGCGCGGCTGGTCCACCTCGTGGCCCTTGGCCGTCGCCAGCTCGCAGGCGAAGACCTGCAGCGGGACGGTCGACACCAGCGGCTGCAGCAGGGTCGGGGTGGCCGGGATGCGGATCAGGTGGTCGGCGTACGGGACGACGGCCTCGTCGCCCTCCTCGGCGATCACGATCGTGCGGGCACCACGGGCCCGGATCTCCTGGATGTTGGAGACGATCTTGTCGTGCAGGATCGAGCGGCCGCGCGGGGACGGCACGACCACGACGACCGGCAGGCCCTCCTCGATCAGCGCGATCGGGCCGTGCTTGAGCTCGCCCGCGGCGAAGCCCTCGGCGTGCATGTACGCCAGCTCCTTGAGCTTGAGCGCACCCTCCAGGGCCACCGGGAAGCCGACGTGGCGGCCCAGGAACAGCACCGAGCGGGCGTCGGCCAGCGAGCGGGCCAGCTCGCGCACCGGCTCCATGGTCTCCAGCACCTGCTCCACCTGCTTCGGCGCGTCGCCGAGCTCGCGGATGATGTCGAAGATCTCGTCGCCCCACTTGGTGCCGCGGACCTGGCCGAGGTACAGCGCGACCAGGTAGCAGGCCACCAGCTGGGTCAGGAACGCCTTGGTGGACGCGACCGCGACCTCCGGGCCGGCGTGGGTGTACAGCACCGCGTCCGACTCGCGCGGGATGGTCGAGCCGTTGGTGTTGCAGATCGCCAGCACCTTGGCGCCCTGCTCGCGCGCGTGCCGCAGCGCCATCAGGGTGTCCATGGTCTCGCCGGACTGCGAGATGGCGATCACCAGGGTGCGGTCGTCCATGATCGGGTCGCGGTAGCGGAACTCCGAGGCGACCTCGACCTCGCAGGGGATGCGGGTCCAGTGCTCGATCGCGTACTTGGCGATCATGCCCGCGTGGTACGCGGTGCCGCAGGCGACGATCACGACCTTGTCGACCTCGCGCAGCACCGAGTCGGAGATGCGCAGCTCGTCCAGGGTCAGCCGGCCGTCGGCGCCGATCCGACCGAGCAGGGTGTCGGCGACGGCCTTCGGCTGCTCGGCGATCTCCTTGAGCATGAAGTAGTCGTAGCCGCCCTTCTCGGCGGCGGAGGCGTCCCAGTCGACGTGGTACTCGCGCACCTCGGCCGGGGTGCCGTCGAAGTTGGTGATCGTGACACCCTCGCGGCGCAGCTCGACGACCTGGTCCTGGCCCAGCTCGATCGCCTCGCGGGTGTGCGCGATGAAGGCGGCGACGTCGGAGGCGAGGAAGTTCTCGCCCTCGCCGCGGCCGACCACCAGCGGCGAGTTGCGGCGGGCGCCGACCACCACGTCCGGGGCGTCCGCGTGCACCGCGACCAGGGTGAACGCGCCGTCCAGCTGGCGGCAGACCGCCCGCATGGCCTCGGCCAGGTCACCGTCGTACGCCTCGGCCAGCAGGTGGGCGACCACCTCGGTGTCGGTCTCCGAGCGCAGGGTGTGGCCGCGCTCGGCGATCTCCGCACGCAGCTGGGCGAAGTTCTCGATGATGCCGTTGTGGACGACGGCGACCTTGCGGTCGTCGTCCAGGTGAGGGTGGGCGTTGGCATCGGTCGGACCGCCGTGGGTGGCCCAGCGGGTGTGGCCGATACCGGTCGTGCCTGTGGGCAGCGGCGTCTCGGCGAGAGACTTCTCCAGGTTGGCGAGCTTCCCGGCCCGCTTGTCGGTGGCGAGGCTCCACTGCCCGTCGGCGCCCCGGGTCTGCACGGCCACACCGGCGGAGTCGTACCCTCGGTACTCCAGCCGCTGCAGGCCTGCGATCACTACGTCGAGGGCCGTCTGAGAGCCCACATATCCAACAATTCCGCACATGTGAGCCAGCATAAGCGTGCCAGGACCCGCCTTGTTCCAGCCAACCGGCCACAGCCCGTGACCGACACCACACCACCCAGGTGGTCCACGACGGCCCACAATGGAGCATGTGCTGACCGAACTCTGTACCCGGGGCGCCTCCACGCCCTCCCCTTCCCCGTACGTGGATCTGGACCGGGCCGAGTGGAGTGCCCTGCGCGAGCGCACGCCGCTGCCACTGACCGCCGACGAGGTCGAACAGCTCCGGGGGCTCGGCACAGCACTCGACCTGGACGAGGTCAGGGACGTCTACCTGCCGCTCTCCCGGTTGCTCAACCTCTACATCCACGCCACCCACGAACTGCGCGGCACCCTGGGCACCTTCCTGGACACCCCGGACACCGAGCGCACCCGCACCCCCTTCGTGATCGGGGTGGCCGGCTCGGTCGCGGTCGGCAAGTCCACCACCGCCCGTCTGCTGCAGGCACTGCTGGCCCGCTGGCCGGAACACCCCCGGGTCGAACTGGTCACCACCGACGGCTTCCTGCTCCCCAACGCGGAGCTGCGCCGCCGCGGTCTGATGGCCCGCAAGGGCTTCCCCGAGTCGTACGACCGCCGGGCGCTGATGCGTTTCGTGGCCGACGTGAAGGCGGGCAAGGAACGGGTCTCCGCACCGGTGTACTCGCACCTGGTGTACGACATCGTGCCGGACGAGAAGCTCACCGTGGAGCGCCCGGACATCCTGATCGTCGAGGGCCTGAACGTGCTCCAGCCCGCCCTGCCGGGCACCGACGGCCGCACCCGCCTGGCGGTGGCCGACTACTTCGACTTCTCGATCTACGTGGACGCCCGCACCGACGACATCGAGACCTGGTACCTGGACCGCTTCAAGAAGCTGCGCGACACCGCCTTCCAGGACCCCAACTCCTACTTCCGGCGCTTCACCGAAGTGCCGGAGGAGGAGGCGATGGAGTACGGCCGGCAGGTCTGGCGCACCATCAACAAGCCGAACCTGCTGGAGAACGTCCTGCCCACCCGCGGCCGGGCCACCCTGGTGTTGCAGAAGGGCCCGGACCACAAGGTCCGCCGCGCGCTGCTGCGCAAGCTCTGACGCACGCCCAGCAGCCCCCCGCCCAGCGGGCGGGGGGGCTGCTGACATCCGATCAGTGCGTTCTGACGCCGGATCAGCCGAGGTGGGTGCGGACGGCCTCGGCCAGCCGCTCGGCGACCGCCTTGGCCTGCGCCGGGTCGGCCGCCTCGACCATCACCCGGACCAGCGGCTCGGTGCCCGAGGGGCGCAGCAGCACCCGGCCGCTGTCGCCGAGTTCGGCCTCCGCCTCCTTGACCGCCTGGGCGAGGTCCTCCGAGGTCTTCACCCGGGTCCGGTCCACGCCCTTGACGTTGATCAGGACCTGCGGCAGCCGGGTCATCACGGCGGCCAGGTCGGCCAGCGACTTCTTGGTGGCGGCCAGGCGGGCGCCCAGCATCAGGCCGGTCAGGGTGCCGTCACCGGTGGTGGCGTGGTCCAGCAGGATGACGTGGCCGGACTGCTCTCCGCCCAGCGCGTAGCCCTCGGCCTTCATCGCCTCCAGCACGTACCGGTCGCCGACCGCCGTCTCGGCCAGGTCGATGCCCTCGCGCTGCATCGCCTGCTTGAAGCCCAGGTTGGACATCACGGTGGCGACGGCGGTGTTGCGGCGCAGCGTGCCGGCCTCCTTCATGGCCACCGCGAGGATGGCGATGATCTGGTCGCCGTCCACCTCGTTGCCGTCGGAGTCGGCGGCCAGGCAACGGTCGGCGTCGCCGTCCAGGGCGATACCGAGATCGGCCCGGTGCTCCTTCATCGCGGCGCGCAGCTTGTCCAGGTGGGTGGAGCCGACGCCGTCGTTGATGTTGAGGCCGGTCGGCTCGGTGCCCAGGGTGTGCACGACCTCGGCGCCCGCACGGGCGAAGGCCTCGGGGGCGACCCGGGCAGCCGCGCCATGGGCACCGTCGATGACGACCCTGATGCCGTCCAGCCGGTTGGGCAGCACGCCGATCAGGTGGGCGACGTACCGGTCGAAGCCCTCGTTGTACGAGCGGACCCGGCCGACGGCCTCGCCGGTGGGGCGGGTCCAGTTCTCGTCGCCGACACCGTAACGCGCGTAGTGCGCCTCGATGGCGTCCTCGATGGCGTCGTCCAGCTTGTGGCCGCCGCGGGCGAGGAACTTGATGCCGTTGTCGGGCATCGCGTTGTGGCTGGCGGAGAGCATCACGCCGAAGTCGGCGCCGAGCGCACCGGTCAGGTAGGCCACGGCGGGCGTCGGCAGCACGCCGACCCGCAGCACGTCCACACCGGCGCTGGCCAGGCCGGCGATCACCGCGGCCTCCAGGAACTCACCGGACGCGCGCGGGTCGCGGCCCACCACCGCGACCGGCCGATGCCCCTCAAAAGCCCCCGCGTCGCCGAGCACGTGCGCCGCGGCCACCGACAGGCCGAGCGCCAGTTCGGCGGTCAGGCCCTCGTTGGCCACACCGCGCACACCATCCGTACCGAAGAGTCGTCCCACGTTCCTGGTCCTCCGTCGCCAAAGTTACTGGCCAATTTCTCGCGGCTCCCCAGCCTCCGCACAGGCGTGAAGGGGAGAAAAGCACGACGCCCCGGAGCACACGGGGTGCTCCGGGGCGTACGACTGCACCCAAGGGTGCGAACCATCGCAGATGGTACGCCCCCCGGCGGAGGTGCTTAGCGCTTGCTGTACTGCGGCGCCTTGCGGGCCTTCTTCAGACCGGCCTTCTTGCGCTCGACGGCGCGGGCGTCGCGGGTCAGGAAGCCGGCCTTCTTCAGCGGACCACGGTTGTTGTCCACGTCGGCCTCGTTCAGGGCACGGGCGACGCCGAGGCGCAGCGCGTAGGCCTGACCGGAGACGCCACCACCCGAGATGCGGGCGACGACGTCGTAACGGCCATCCAGCTCAAGCAGCTTGAAGGGCTCGTTGACGGTCTGCTGGTGCACCTTGTTGGGGAAGTAGTTCTCCAGGGTGCGACCGTTGATCTTCCACTGGCCGGTGCCCGGGACGATGCGCACGCGGGCGATCGCCTCCTTGCGGCGGCCGAGGCCGGCGCCCGGGGTGGCCTCGCCGAAACGGCCGGCCAGCGACTCAGAGGTGTACTCGGTCTCCGAGGTGTACTCTTCGACGTTCTCGTCGAAGTCGACCTCGAGGGTGTTCTCGATGGCAGTCTCGGCCACGGTGTTCCTCAGCTCCTGCTATTCAGTGTGATGGGGTTGGGTGGCCGGAATTACTGCGCGACCTGGGTGATCTCGAACGGCACCGGCTGCTGGGCAGCGTGCGGGTGCATCGGGCCCGAGTAGACCTTGAGCTTCGAGAGCATCTGGCGGCCGAGGCTGTTCTTGGGGATCATGCCCTTGATGGCCTTCTCGACGGCCTTCTCCGGGTTCTTGTCCAGGAGGTCGTCGTAGCGGACCGAGCGGAGACCGCCCGGGAAGCCGCTGTGGCGGTAGGCCAGCTTCTGGGTCTTCTTGTTACCCGACAGGTGCACCTTGTCCGCGTTGATGATGATGACGAAGTCACCAGTGTCAACGTGCGGCGCGTAGATCGCCTTGTGCTTGCCCCGGAGGAGGTTGGCGGCCTGGGAGGCCAGGCGGCCGAGCACGACGTCGGTCGCGTCGATGACGTGCCACTGACGCTGGACGTCGCCGGGCTTGGGGCTGTACGTACGCACGGTCGTAGCCTTCGCTTTTCAGTGAGTGGGTCCTGACAGGAGCACCCGGACGAAGAGATCAGCCTGGTCCCACTTGGACGCAATCAAGGGGAGCCGCTGGTCGTCGGCCTGGTTGTCTCCGGCGTACCGACCTCTCACGTGAGATGGAGCGAGCCAATACGCACAACAAGAACCCACGATACCGCTATCGGCCCGCGAGCCAAAATCAGCGCTCGCGCGCCACCCTGGTCTCGTCCCAGACCGGCTCCGGCGACTCGTACACCCGGCCGTCCGACCCGAAGACCAGGAAACGGTCGAAGGTGCGGGCGAACCAGCGGTCGTGGGTGACGCAGAGCACCGTGCCGTCGAAGGCCTCCAGGCCCTCCTGCAGCGCCTCGGCGCTCTCCAGGTCGAGGTTGTCGGTCGGCTCGTCCAGCAGCAGGGCCGTCACACCGGACAGCTCCAGCTTGAGGATCATCAGCCTGGCCTGCTGGCCGCCGGAGAGCGACTCGAACTTCTGCTCCTCCTGGCGGTCCAGCTCGTAGCGGCGCAGCGCGCTCATCGCCGCCTTGCGGTCCAGCGCGTGCTCCTCCTCGATGATCGAGCGGACGGTGCGGCCGAACAGCTCCGGGTGGGCGTGGGTCTGCCGGAAGTGACCGGGCACCACGCGGGCGCCGAGCTTCCAGCTACCGGTGTGCGCCACCGACTCGTCGCCGGCCAGCAGGCGCAGGAAGTGCGACTTGCCGGAGCCGTTGGAGCCCAGCACCGCGACCCGCTCGCCGTAGTAGACCTCCAGGTCGAACGGCCGCATGAGGCCGGTGAGTTCGAGCTTCTCCAGGGTGACCGCGCGCACGCCCGTCCGACCGCCCTTGAGCCGCATGCTGATCTTCTGCTCGCGCGGCGGCGCCTCCGGGCGGCCCGCCTCCTCGAACTTCTTCAGCCTGGTCTGCGCGGCGGCGTACCGGGAGGCCATGTCATGGCTGACCGCGGCCGCCTGGCGCAGGGTGACCACCAGCTTCTTCAGCTTGGCGTGCTCCTCGTCCCAGCGCCGGCCGAGCTCCTCGATCCGCTCGAAGCGCTCCTTGCGGGCCTCGTGGAAGGAGTCGAAACCGGACCCGTGAACCCAGACGCTGCTGCCCGCCGCACCTGCCTCGACGCTGACGATCTTGTCGGCGCTGCGCGAGAGCAGCTCGCGGTCGTGCGAGATGAACAGGACGGTCTTCGGGGTGGCCTTGAGCGCCTCCTCCAGCCAGCGCTTGCCGGGCACGTCCAGGTAGTTGTCCGGCTCGTCCAGCAGCAGCACCTCCTCGGGGCCGCGCAGCAGTGCCTCCAGGACCAGCCGCTTCTGCTCGCCGCCCGAGAGGGTGTTCAGACCGCGCCACTGGACCTTGTCGAAGGGCATGCCGAGGGCCGCCATGGTGCAGACGTCCCAGTCGGTCTCGTAGTCGTAACCGCCGACGTCCGCCCAGTCGGAGAGCGCCTGGGCGTAGGCCATCTGGGTCTTCTCGTCGTCCTGGGCCATCATCGCCAGCTCGGCGGCGTCCACGGCGCGGGCGGCGGTGGCGATCCGCCCGGGGGCGACGGAGACCAGCAGGTCGCGCACGGAGGCGTCCGGGGGAAGCGCACCGGGCGTCGCCCGCTGGTCCTCGCGGCCGGTGGTCCCGATGAACTGGCGCATCACACCGAGGCCGCCGCTGACCGTGACCGAACCACCGTGCGGCTGGATGTCCCCGGCGATCATGCGCAGCAGGGTGGTCTTGCCGGCGCCGTTCGCGCCCACCAGCGCGACGTTGGCGCCCTCCCCCACCCGGAAGGACGCGTCGTCGAACAGCACCCGCCCGTCCGGCAGGTAGTACTCAAGGTGCGAAATCTCGACGTGTCCCATAGGTCGGATTTTGCTATGGCACCCCGCCCCCACCCAAACGGATTTCGGTACCGATTCGGCACGCCCTCCGAGCAGCGACGGTGCCATGCCCTAAAATTCGCCCTTATGAGCGATGGGGCGGGAATCACAGCAGGACCGGGCGGGCAGTCGGGCGAACAGCAGCCGCAGAACCCTGCCGTGCCCGGGCAGGCGACGCCGCCGGCCTCGCCGTTCCCCGCCCATGTGCAACCCCAGCAACCGCCGGCCGGGCAGCAGCCGATGCCTCCGCAGCAGCCCGGCGGCTTCCCGCCGCAGGCCACCCAGCAGCCGCCCGGCCACGGCTACCCCTCGGGGCAGCCCAGCTACGGCTACCCGCCCCAGGGCGGCGGTTACGGCTACCCCCCGCAGGGCGGCTACGGCTACCCGCCGCTCGCGCAACCGGGCGAGCCGGACTGGGCGGAGCTGGCCGAGCAGAACGAGACGGCCACCCGCCGCCGCAAGCGGCTGCTGATGATCAGTGGTGGCGTGCTGGCGGTCGCCGCGGTGGCCGGCATCGTGACCACCACCCTGCTGCTCTCCGGCAAGGACAAGAACGACAAGCCGGTCGCCAACCCGACCGCCAGCACGAGCGCGACCGCCGCCCCCGGCGACGACGCGCCGGGCCCCGCGCCGACCTCGCCCGAGGGCTTCCTGAACCGGCTCAAGACCGACAAGGCGCCGCTGACCCCGCAGACCCTGTTCGCCGACACCAAGGTCAGCGAGGGCAACCGCCAGTACAACCTGGTCGCGACCGACGTCACCACCACGGCCAACGACTGCTCCGCCGGACTCGACCCCGACCTCGCCAAGATCGCCAAGGTCTTCGGCTGCCTGCACGTCTTCCGGGCCACCTACCTCAACGGCGCGACCGCCGTGACGCTGGCCATCGCCGACTTCCCGGACAGCGACAGCGCCGACAAGACCGCCAAGGCCGCCGCCTCGATGACGGTCAACGCGCTGGTGGACGGCGGGAACGCCCCGAAGTTCTGCCAGGGTGACACCGCCTGCCGCAGCAGCCGGACGTCCGTCGGCCGCTACTACGTCAGCACGGTGGCCGGCCGGGCGGACGGCAATTCGGCCACCGCCGCCGACAAGCTCGTCCCGGTGGCCGCCCGTGACCTGGCCAACTACGGGTCCAAGGTCCTCATCGCCCGCGGCAAGGCCGCGATGGCCGCCGCCGGCGGCGGCCAGGCTCCCGCGGCCGGCTCCCCGTCGCCGACGGCCTCGCCGACCGGCTGAGACAGCAGCGCCCCGAGGGGTGGGGGGCCCGCGGGGGCGGAGCTCTCCTCACCCCGGGGCCGGTGCGCCGCCGGTCAGGCGCCGGACGGCATCCCCGGCAGGGTCCGCATCCGGCGGGCGGCCCGGTTGCGTTCGGCCAGCTGGTCGTCGGCGGGATAGCCGACCTCCTCCAGGGTCAGCCCGTACGGCCGGACCACGTTCACGGCGCTGTTGCGCACCCGGCCCGCCAGCACCTCGCCGGGGAACTCCACCGGCCGGTGCCCGTCGCCGACCAGCAGCATCGCGCCGACCAGCGACCGCACCATGTTGTGGCAGAACGCGTCCGCCCGCACCGTGGCCACCGCCAGCGACCCCTCCTGCGCCGCGTAGGTGTCCACCGGCACCCGGTCCCAGTGCAGTTCGAGCAGCGTGCGGATCGTGGTCGCGCCCTCGCGCTTCTTGCAGTACGCCGCGAAGTCGTGCTCGCCGAGGAGCAGCCGCGCCGCCTCGTTCATCTTCTCGATGTCGAGCGGCCGGTCGTGCCAGAGCACATGGCCGCGCAGCAGCGGATCCACCCCGCCCGGGTGGTCGGCGACCCGGTAGGCGTACCGCCGCCAGATCGCGGCGAACCGGGCGTCGAAACCGTGCGGCGCCTCGCTCACCCGGTAGATCCGGATGTCCCCGGGCAGCCGCCCGGCCAGCCTGCGGAGCAGCTTCTCCCCGTGTTCGGCCCACAGCTCCACCGGCAGGTCGACGTGCGCCACCTGCCCGCGGGCGTGCACCCCGGCGTCGGTCCGCCCGGCCACCGTCAGCGGGTACAGCTGCTGGCTCCGGGTGACGACCTGCAGCGCGCTCTCGATCTCCTCCTGCACGGTACGGCGCCCCCGCTGCCGTGCCCAGCCGGAGAACTCCGCCCCCTGGTACGCCAGATCGAGCCTGATCCGCACGTGCCCCTCGGCCGGACCGTCCTGCTGCGGCGCCGTCTGCTCGCAATCCTTCAGCACTGCTGCTCTCTCCACATCAGAAAAGGAACGGGCCCGCTCCCCCATTCCTGGGAAAGCGGGCCCGTCACAACACCGGGAGGTGTCAGGCGTTCTCGCCCTCGGCAACCTCGGTGGTCTCGGCCACAGCCTCGTCGGCCTCCTTGACGGCACGCTTGGTGGCGGCCTCGGCCTCGCCGACAGCGGTCTGCGCGACGGTCAGCGCCTCGACCAGCTCGATCACGGCCATCGGGGCGTTGTCGCCACGACGGGGACCGATCTTGGTGATGCGGGTGTAGCCACCCGGGCGGTTCTCGTAGCGCGGCGCGATCTCGGTGAAGAGGGTGTGCAGCACGGCGACGTCGGTGATGGTCTTGCGGACCAGACGACGGTTGTGCAGGTCACCCTTCTTGGCCTTGGTGATCAGCTTCTCCGCCAGCGGGCGCAGGCGACGGGCCTTGGCCTCGGTGGTGGTGATGCGGCCGTACTGGAACAGCTCACGGGCCAGACCGGCGAGCAGCAGCGGCTCGTGGTGCGGGCCGCCGCCGAGGCGGGCACCCTTGGTGGGACGCGGCATGGAATTTCTCCTCGAATCTCCGACTGCGGCCGTACCAGGTACCGCAGCGGGCGTACGGGCACGGTGCCCGTACGACTTGCATGGAGCAGGGGCGACTCACGGGGAGCCGCCCCCACGACAAACTCTTAGTACTGCTCGGTCTCCGCGTAACCCTGGTCGTCCAGGTCGTCGGCGCCGAAGGCGTCGGCGGCAGCGGTCGGGTCGAACCCGGGCGGGCTGTCCTTGAGGGCCAGGCCCATGCCGGCCAGCTTCGCCTTGACCTCGTCGATCGACTTCGCACCGAAGTTGCGGATGTCGAGCAGGTCGGCCTCGGAGCGGGCGACGAGCTCACCCACGGTGTGGATGCCCTCACGCTTGAGGCAGTTGTAGGAGCGGACGGTGAGCTCCAGCTCCTCGATCGGCAGCGCCAGGTCGGCGGCCAGGGCGGCGTCCGTCGGGGACGGGCCCATGTCGATGCCCTCGGCGTCGATGTTCAGCTCGCGGGCGAGACCGAACAGCTCGACCAGGGTCTTACCGGCCGAGGCCATGGCGTCACGCGGGCGCATGGCGGGCTTGGTCTCGACGTCGACGATCAGCTTGTCGAAGTCGGTCCGCTGCTCGACACGGGTGGCCTCGACCTTGTAGGTGACCTTCAGCACCGGGCTGTAGATCGAGTCGACCGGGATGCGGCCGATCTCCTGGCCGGAAGCCTTGTTCTGCACGGCGGAGACGTAGCCGCGACCGCGCTCGACGGTCAGCTCCATCTCCAGCTTGCCCTTGCCGTTCAGGGTGGCGAGGACCAGCTCGGGGTTGTGCACCTCGACACCGGCCGGCGGCGCGATGTCGGCGGCGGTGACCACACCCGGACCCTGCTTGCGCAGGTACATCACGACCGGCTCGTCGTGCTCCGAGGAGACGACCAGCTGCTTGATGTTGAGGATGAGGTCGGTGACGTCCTCCTTGACGCCCGGCACGGTGGTGAACTCGTGCAGGACACCGTCGATCCGGATGCTGGTGACGGCGGCACCGGGGATCGAGGAGAGGAGCGTACGGCGGAGCGAGTTGCCGAGGGTGTAGCCGAAGCCCGGCTCCAGCGGCTCGATCACGAACCGCGAGCGGAATTCGTCGACGACCTCTTCGGTCAGCGAGGGACGCTGAGCGATCAGCATGAGAGGTGTTCCTCCAGTTGTCTTCGGCACCCACTATTTGATGCCGACAGGACCAAGAGTACGGGGTCCTGTGCGAGACAGGACCCCGTACCAGGTTCAGCGCGTGCCCGAAGGCGCTGCGTCAGACGCGGCGGCGCTTCGGCGGACGGCAGCCGTTGTGCGGGGTGGGGGTGACGTCCTGGATGGAGCCGACCTCCAGGCCGGTGGCCTGGAGCGAACGGATCGCGGTCTCGCGGCCGGAGCCCGGCCCCTTGACGAAGACGTCAACCTTGCGCATGCCGTGCTCCTGCGCGCGACGGGCAGCGGCCTCGGCGGCCATCTGCGCGGCGAACGGGGTGGACTTGCGCGAGCCCTTGAAGCCGACGTGGCCGGCGGAGGCCCAGGAGATCACGTTGCCCGACGGGTCGGTGATCGAAACGATGGTGTTGTTGAACGTGCTCTTGATGTGCGCGTGGCCGTGAGCGACGTTCTTCTTTTCCTTGCGGCGGATCTTCTTCGCGCCGGCAGCCTGACGACCCTTGGGGGGCATAAGTCTGTTCTCCTACTGAGGTGGTCGGTCCGCTAACCCGCGGGCCGGAGGGATGTCCGGTTGACGGGCGGACTACTTCTTGCCCGGCTTCTTCTTGCCGGCAATCGCGCGACGCGGGCCCTTGCGGGTACGCGCGTTGGTGTGGGTGCGCTGACCGCGGACCGGCAGGCCACGGCGGTGACGCAGACCCTCGTAGCAGCCGATCTCGACCTTGCGGCGGATGTCGGCGGCCACCGCACGGCGGAGGTCACCCTCGACCTCGAAGTTCGCGTCGATGAACTTCTGCAGCTTGACGAGGTCTTCCTCGGTGATGTCGCGGACGCGGACGTCCGGGTTCACACCGGTCTCGACCAGCGTCTGCTGGGCGCGGGTGCGGCCGATGCCGTAGACGTAGGTGAGGGCGATCTCGATCCGCTTCTCGCGGGGGAGATCAACGCCGGAAAGGCGTGCCATTGATGGCTCCTGTGGTTCTTCAGAGGTCTGACGTGCCGCCTACTCCGACACCTCACGGTGAGGGAGCCCCGGCCTCTGACCGGGGGTGGCAGTCCAGCCTGCGGCTGGATCGGACGGCCCGCTTATGACGTTTTCGCGTCGCGCGAAGTACTACGAGAAATGCTGGGGAGAGATCAGCCCTGGCGCTGCTTGTGGCGCAGGTTGTCGCAGATCACCATGACCCGGCCGTGACGGCGGATCACCTTGCACTTGTCGCAGATCTTCTTGACGCTCGGCTTGACCTTCATGGTTCAGGTTCTCCGGGTCTAGATCTGACAGTTGCTTACTTGTACCGGTACACGATCCGGCCGCGGGTCAGGTCATAGGGGCTGAGCTCCACCACGACCCGGTCGTCCGGGAGGATGCGGATGTAGTGCATACGCATCTTGCCGCTGATGTGCGCGAGGACCTTGTGACCGTTCTGCAGCTCGACCTTGAACATGGCGTTCGGAAGAGACTCGATCACGGTGCCCTCGATCTCAATGGCGCCTTGCTTCTTTGCCATGAACTGCGAGATCCACCTTCCGGGCCGGCTACCGCATGCGGCACGCTCGTGCGAGCCTGGGTCCACCCCACCCCTGCCAGAGGCTGAGCCCTGTGGGAAGAGGACGTGCCGAAGCACGCTACGAGTGAGCCGACGCACCATCGTAAACCAAGCACCGCGCCAAGGCGAAATTCACCACTGGGCGGCGGCCGCCGACGGCTCCACGTGAGCGGTGCAGGCCGAGCAGCGGCGGGCCGCCGCGGGGATCTCGGTCAGGCACTCCGGGCAGGGGCGCACGGCGGGCTTCGGCTTCTTGGGAAGGTAGCGGGCGGTCGCCCTGCTCACCGGGAGCACCACGAAGAAGTACAGCACCGCGGCCGTCATCAAGAAGGCGATCAGCACATTGAGGAACTGGCCGTACGGGAAGGTGACACCCGCCACGGTGAACCGGTAGCTGCTGAAGTCACCGGCCGCACCGACCACCACACCCACCAGCGGGGTGAGGAAGGCCGAGACGAAGCCGTTCACCACCGCGGTGAAGGCCGCACCGATCACGACACCGACCGCCATGTCGACCACGTTGCCGCGCATCATGAAGTCGCGGAAGCCCTTGAGCACCGATCTCCCCTTCGTCCTGTTGTCCAGACCAAGCCTGGGAGCCTATCAGCGCCAAATAGGACAAAGGGCCCGGTGGTCGGAACCGCCGGGCCCTGACCGGGTCTCAGCTCAGCCGAGCGGGTCCGGAGCGGCGGTGACGCCGAGCTTCGCCAGGGCGGCCTTGCCGCCGTCGAAGGCGGTGAGGACCAGCGGCCCCTGCTCGGTGATCGCCACCGAGTGCTCCCAGTGCGCGGCCCAGGTGCCGTCGTTGGTGACGACCGTCCAGTCGTCCTCCAGCACCGAGGTGTGCGGGGTGCCGAGCGAGACCATCGGCTCGATCGCCAGCACCGTGCCCGGGACCAGCTTGACGCCCTTGCCCCGGCGGCCCTCGACGTAGTTCAGCACGTGCGGCTCCATGTGCATCGCGGAACCGATGCCGTGGCCGCCGTACCCCTCGGTGATGCCCCACTTGCCCTTCGGGGGCAGCGGCTGACGGCGGATGAAGCCCTCGATCGCCTTGGAGACGTCGACCAGGCGGTTCCCCTTCTTCATCTGGGCCACACCGGCCCACATCGAGCCCTCGGTGACCTGGCTGAGCATCGCGACCTCGGGACGGACCTCGCCGACCGGCACCGTGATGGCCGCGTCGCCGTGCCAGCCGTCCACGATCGCACCGCAGTCGATCGAGATCAGGTCGCCCTCCATCAGCACCCGGTCACCGGGGATGCCGTGGACCACCTCGTCGTTGACCGAGGCGCAGATCACACCGGGGAACCAAAGACCGCCGTGGTGGGCGCGGAAGTTGGAGGTGGCACCGTGCGAGGTGATGACCTTGTCCGCGATGTCGTTGAGCTCGCCCGTGGTGATGCCGGGGGCGACCGCCTCCCGGCAGGCCTTGAGCGCCTCGGCGACGACCAGCCCGGCCGTCCGCATCTTCGCGATCTGCTCGGGGGTCTTGATCTCCACCATCTGGTCACGCCTTCCACTGTTCGTCGCGCGCCCGGTCCTTGCCGGGCGGCCGTGCACTCATACCACCGTACGACGCCGTACGGCCGCGGTTCCCCACCAGGGGCTCCGCGGCCGTACGGACCGTTGCGAACGGTCAGCCGTTCTTCTTCTGCTCCAGGGCGGCGACCGCGCGCTCGGTCACCTCGTCCACCTTGCCCAGCGCCGAGATGGTCACCAGGAGGCCCTGGTCCGCGTAGTAGCCGATGATCGGCTCGGTCTTGGAGTGGTACTCCTCCAGGCGGACCCGGACGGCCTCCTCGGTGTCGTCCGAGCGCTGGTAGAGCTCGCCACCGCACTCGTCGCACACGCCCTCGACGGCCGGCGCGTTGTAGGCCACGTGGAACACGTGGGCGCCGTCCTTGCGGCACAGCCGGCGGCCGGCGATCCGCTTGACGACCTCGTCCTCGGGGACCTCCAGGTCGAGCACGCCGTCCAGCGCGATGCCCTGCTCGGTCAGGAACTCGTCCAGCGCCTTGGCCTGGCCCAGGTTCCGCGGGAAGCCGTCCAGCAGGAAGCCGTCGGCGGCGTCCGGCTGCAGCATCCGGTCCTTGGCCATGCCGATGGTGACCTCGTCCGGCACGAGCCGGCCCTCGTCCATGTACGCCTTGGCCTCGAGCCCCAGCGGGGTGCCCTGGCTGATGTTGGCGCGGAACAGGTCACCGGTGGAGATGTGGGGGATGGACAGGGTCTTGGCGAGCACGTGCGCCTGAGTACCCTTCCCGGCCCCGGGAGGTCCGACGAGGACGATACGCATCAGCGGAGGAACCCTTCGTAATTACGCTGCTGGAGCTGGCTCTCGATCTGCTTGACAGTTTCGAGTCCGACGCCGACGACGATGAGGACGCTGGTGCCGCCGAACGGGAAGTTGGTCTGCTGTCCGAAGGCGACCAGGGCGATCATCGGGATCAACGCGATCAGGCCCAGGTAGAGCGCACCCGGCCACGTGATACGGGTCAGCACGTAGTTAAGGTACTCGGCCGTCGGACGGCCGGCCCGGATACCCGGGATGAACCCACCATACTTCTTCATGTTGTCGGCAACTTCTTCGGGGTTGAAGGAGATGGCGACGTAGAAGAAGGCGAAGAACACGATCAGTACGAAGTACGTGACCATGTAGATCGGGTGGTCACCCTTGACGAAGTTCGTCCGGATCCAGGTCGCCCAACCCGCCTGGCTGTTGGTCAGCTGGACCACCAGCGCCGGAATGTAGAGCAGCGACGAGGCGAAGATGACCGGGATGACACCAGCCTGGTTCACCTTCAACGGGATGTAGGTCGAGGTGCCGCCGAAAGCCCGGCGGCCGATCATTCGCTTGGCGTACTGAACCGGAATCCGGCGCTGGGCCTGCTCGACGAAGATCACCAGGACCACGACGACGATGCCCACGGCGATGACGCTGAAGAACTCGCCCCAGCCGCCGAACAGCTTGCCCGACTGCTTGATCGCCCACATCGAGCCCGGGAAACCGGCCGCGATGGAAGTGAAGATCAGGATGGACATGCCGTTGCCGATACCACGGTCGGTGATCAGCTCACCCAGCCACATGATCACGGTGGTGCCGGCGGCCATGGTGATGACCATGACGGCGATCCGGAAGACCGACTGGTCCGGCACGATCTGGTTGGCGAGCGGGCAGCCCGGGAAAAGCGCGCCGCTGGAGGCCGTCGCCACGATGCCGGTGCCCTGCAGCACGGCCAGCGCGATGGTCAGGTAGCGGGTGTACTGGGTGATCTTCGCGGTGCCGGCCTGGCCCTCCTTCTTCAGCGCCTCGAGCCGCGGGATCACCACGGTGAGGAGCTGGAGGATGATGCTGGCCGTGATGTACGGCATGATGCCGAGCGCGAAGATCGTCAGCTGGAGCAGAGCTCCACCGCTGAAGAGGTTGACCAGGCCGAACAGACCCGAGGTGGTCTGCTTGTAGCACTGGTTGACCGCGACGAAGTTGACGCCCGGCACGGGGATGTGTGCGCCCAGCCGGAACAGCACCATGATGCCCAGCGTGAACAGCAGCTTTTTGCGCAGGTCGGGCGTCTGGAACGCCCGCGCGAACGCACTGAGCACGGTGCCTCCTGCGCCTCCCGCGCGCTGTCGGCGGGAGGGTCGGTCCTGATGGGGGGAGATGAACAATCCCCTCGGCGGCTGGCGCAGGCAAAGCTCGCGCCAGCGTACAAGGGAACTCCACGGACTCTAACAGTGTGTGGCCACTCGGAAAAAGCAGATGTGGCCGCTCCCCTACTTATGGGGTACGGGATGCCCGTATTTGACACACAAAGAGAACGGGCCCGGTACCTCCCTTTCGGGAGGTACCGGGCCCGTGAGTCACCGGTCTCAGATGAGCTCGGTCACGGTGCCGCCCGCGGCGGCGATCTTCTCGGCGGCCGAGGCGGAGACGGCGTCGACCGTCACCTGCAGCGCCACGGAGATCTCGC
The DNA here is from genome assembly GCF_053598215.1 of Kitasatospora sp. NPDC001175. Lineage (NCBI taxonomy): Bacteria > Bacillati > Actinomycetota > Actinomycetes > Kitasatosporales > Streptomycetaceae > Kitasatospora > Kitasatospora sp. NPDC001175. Next base: position 235,101 of record NZ_JBSFJU010000001.1, read on the forward strand.
CCTGGCCCAGGACCTTGACGAGCTCGTTCTTGCGAACGGCGCCCTTCTCGACCAGGCCGGCGACGGTGACCTCGCCACCCTGCGGGTAGAGCTCGGCCAGCTTGTCCAGGTTCACGACCTGGAACTGCTTGTGGGCCGGGTTCTTGAAGCCCTTCAGCTTCGGCAGGCGCATGTGGAGCGGCATCTGGCCACCCTCGAAGCGCTGCGGAACCTGGTAGCGGGCCTTGGTGCCCTTGGTACCACGACCGGCGGTCTTACCCTTGGAGCCTTCACCACGACCGACACGGATCTTGTCGGTCTTGGCACCCGGGGCGGGACGCAGGTTGTGGATCTTGATCGGCGAGTCCGCCATGTCAGTCCACCTCCTCGACCGTGACGAGGTGACGCACGGTCTGGGCCATCCCGCGGATCTCGGGACGGTCCTCCTTGACGACCACATCGTGCATGCGCTTCAGACCCAGCGAGCGCAGCGTCTCGCGGTGGTTCTGCTTGCTGCCGATGTAGGACTTGGTCTGCGTGATCTTCAGGCGAGCCATCAGGCGCTCACCCCGGCAGCACGAGCCCGCAGCAGAGCGGCGGGAGCGACGTCCTCCAGCGGCAGGCCACGACGGGCGGCGATCTCCTCGGGGCGGACGAGGCCCTTCAGAGCAGCCACGGTGGCGTGCACGATGTTGATCGCGTTGTCCGAGCCGAGCGACTTCGACAGGATGTCGTGAACGCCGGCGCACTCCAGGACGGCACGCACCGGACCACCGGCGATAACACCGGTACCGGGGGACGCCGGCTTCAGCAGCACGACGCCGGCGGCCTTCTCGCCCTGGATGGGGTGCGGGATGGTGCCCTGGATGCGGGGAACCTTGAAGAAGTTCTTCTTGGCCTCCTCAACGCCCTTGGCGATGGCGGCCGGAACCTCCTTCGCCTTCCCGTAACCGACACCCACGGTGCCGTCACCGTCGCCCACCACGACCAGCGCGGTGAAGCTGAAGCGACGACCACCCTTGACAACCTTGGCGACACGGTTGATCGCGACGACGCGCTCGACGTAAGCGGTCTTCTCGACAACCTGGGCAGCGCCCCGGTCGTCACGCTTACGGTCGCGCCGCTCGCCGCCGGTGCCGCCGCCGGCGCCGCTGCCGCGGCGCTGGGGTCCAGCCATTGGAATTACCTCTCTCGTTTACGTCCGTCGACAGAGCCGACGAGCGGCTTAGAAGTCGAGCCCGGCCTCACGGGCCGCGTCCGCCAGGGCGGCGATGCGGCCGGCGTACCGGTTGCCCGCGCGGTCGAAGACGACCGCCTCGATGCCGGCGGCCTTGGCGCGCTCGGCGACCAGGCTCCCGACCTTCTTGGCCAGCTCGGTCTTGTCGCCCTCGGTGCCCTTGATGGACACGTCGAGGGTGGACGCCGACGCCAGGGTGTGACCCTTGGCGTCGTCGATGACCTGGGCGACCATGTGGCGGTTCGAGCGCGTCACAACGAGGCGCGGACGCACCTCGGTGCCGACGACGCGCTTGCGAACGCGGATCGCGCGGCGCTTGCGAGCGGCGCTCTTGTAGGCGTTACCCTTGCCGATCTTGACAGAGACGCTCATCGCTTACTTACCACTCTTTCCGACCTTGCGGCGGATGACCTCGCCCGCGTACTTGACGCCCTTGGCCTTGTACGGGTCGGGCTTGCGCAGCTTGCGGATCTTGGCAGCGACCTCGCCGACCTTCTGCTTGTCGATGCCGTCCACGTGGAACTTGGTGGGCGACTCGACGACGAAGGAGATGCCCTCCGGGGCCTCGACCAGGATCGGGTGGCTGTAGCCGAGCGAGAACTCCATGTTGGAGCCCTTCGCCGCGACACGGTAACCAACACCGCTGATCTCCAGCGACTTGCGGTAGCCCGCGGTCACGCCGGTGATCATGTTCGCCACCAGCGTGCGGGTCAGGCCGTGCAGGGCCTTCGACATACGCTCGTCGTTCGGGCGGGTGACGAGCACAGTGCCGTCCTCGCCCTTGCCGATCTCGATCGGCGCGGCGACGACGTGGGTGAGGGAGCCCTTGGGGCCCTTCACCGAGACCGTCTGGCCATCGATGGTGACGTCCACGCCGGCGGGAACCGGGATGGGCAGCCGTCCAATGCGCGACATTGCTGTACCTCCGTTTCCCGAATTACCAGACGTAGGCGAGAACTTCTCCGCCTACGCCCTTCTTGGCAGCCTGCTTGTCGGTCAGGAGGCCGGACGACGTGGAGATGATCGCCACGCCCAGGCCGCCGAGAACCTTCGGCAGGTTGGTGGACTTTGCGTAAACACGCAGACCCGGCTTGCTGATGCGCTTGATGCCGGCGATGGAGCGCTCACGGTTGGGGCCGAACTTGAGCTCGACGGTCAGCTTCTTGCCGACCTCGCCCTCCGCGGGCTCCTCAACCTTGTAGGAGGAGATGTAACCCTCCTGCTGCAGGATCTCGGCGACGTGCGCCTTGATCTTGCTCGACGGCATCACGACGGTGTCGTGGTACGCCGAGTTCGCGTTACGCAGACGCGTGAGCATGTCTGCGATCGGGTCGGTCATGGTCATGGTGGCCTCAGGCCTCTCTCGCCGTGGTTTCTCCGCACCAGGTCCCCCTCCCGCACTCGGTGGGAGTGCGGGAGGGGCACAAGCGCAGGGGACCTGCGACGTAGTAAGACTGGGTTGCGAGCCCTCACAAGAGAGCCGCGAGCATCCATGGGGAATGCCGCGGCAGGGGGCCCGACCCCACCACCTTACGGGATTCCTAACGGAAGCCCAAAAGTGGGAGGCCGGGCACCTCTGCTTCGCCTAATGCCCAGAGCTAACGGCAGTTGATTACCAGGAGCTCTTGGTCACGCCCGGCAGCTCGCCGCGGTGGGCCATCTCACGGAGGCACACACGGCACAGGCCGAACTTGCGGTACACCGAGTGCGGGCGGCCGCAGCGCTGGCAGCGGGTGTAGGCCCGGACAGCGAACTTCGGCTTGCGCTCGGACTTAGCGATCAGGGACTTCTTCGCCATTGGCTCACGCCTCCTTGAACGGGAAGCCCAGAGCGCGCAGCAGCGCCCGGCCCTCGTCGTCGGTCTGAGCGGTGGTCACGACGGTGATGTCCATACCGCGCTGACGGTCGACCTTGTCCTGGTCGATCTCGTGGAACATAACCTGCTCGGTCAGACCGAAGGTGTAGTTGCCACGGCCGTCGAACTGCTTGGGGGAGAGACCGCGGAAGTCACGGATACGCGGCAGAGCCAGCGAAACCAGACGGTCCAGGAACTCCCACATGCGGTCACCACGGAGGGTGACGTGGGTGCCGATCGGCTGGCCCTCGCGCAGCTTGAACTGCGCGATGGACTTGCGAGCCTTGGTCACGGCCGGCTTCTGACCGGTGATCGCGGTCAGGTCGCGGATCGCGCCCTCGATCAGCTTGCTGTCACGGGCAGCCTCGCCGACACCCATGTTGACCACGACCTTGACCAGGCCGGGGGTCAGCATGACGTTCTCGTACTTGAACTGCTCCTGCAGCTGACCCTTGATCTCGGAGTTGTAACGCTCCTTGAGACGCGGGGTCACCTTCTCAACAGTCGTCTCAGACATCAGATGTCCTCACCGGTTCGCTTGGCAACACGGATCTTGTTGCCCTCGTCGTCGAAGCGGTACCCAACGCGGGTGACGACCTTCTTGCCGTCCTTCTCCACGACCAGCTGGACGTTGGAGACGTGCACCGGGGCCTCGACGGTGACGATGCCACCCTGAGTGCCCGGGCCCGGCTTGGTGTGCTTCTTGACCCGGTTCACACCCTCGACCAGGACCTTCTGCTCAGCCGGCATGGCCTTGATGACCTTACCCTGCTTGCCCTTGTCCTTGCCGGTGATGACCTGAACCAGGTCACCCTTCTTGATCTTCATGCTGTTCGCCATGGGTTAGAGCACCTCCGGCGCCAGCGAGATGATCTTCATGAACTTCTTGTCACGCAGCTCGCGGCCCACGGGGCCGAAGATGCGGGTACCACGGGGGTCACCCTCGGTGTTCTTGAGGACGACGGCGGCGTTCTCGTCGAACCGGATGTAGGAACCGTCCGGACGACGGCGCTCCTTCACGGTGCGGACGACGACGCACTTGACGACGTCACCCTTCTTCACCGAACCACCGGGGATCGCGTCCTTGACGGTCGCGACGATGACGTCCCCGATACCGGCGTAGCGGCGACCGGAGCCACCGAGAACGCGGATGCAGAGGATCTCCTTGGCACCCGTGTTGTCGGCGACACGCAGTCGCGACTCCTGCTGGATCACAGTTACTCCTGATCGTCAACGAGAGTTGACGGGCCGGCCGCTGCTCACACCGGCGTCCCTGGGGACCCGTTGCACATACGGCCGTACCGCATCGACTTCGTTACTTGGCCTTCTCGAGGATCTCGACGACGCGCCAGCGCTTCGTCGCGGACAGCGGGCGGGTCTCCATCAGGAGAACCCGGTCGCCCACGCCGCACGCGTTCTGCTCGTCGTGCGCCTTCAGCTTGTTCGTACGGCGGATGACCTTGCCGTACAGAGCGTGCTTGACGCGGTCCTCGACGGCGACGACGACGGTCTTGTCCATCTTGTCGCTGACGACGAGACCCTCACGGGTCTTGCGGAAACCGCGCGTCTCGTTGGTGTTCTCAGTCATCAGGCGTTCTCCACCGTCTCGATGCCCAGCTCGCGCTCGCGCATCAGGGTGTAGATCCGCGCGATGTCCTTACGGACGAGCTTGAGCCGTCCGTGGTTGTCGAGCTGCCCGGTCGCCGCCTGGAAGCGGAGGTTGAACAGCTCCTCCTTGGCCTCGCGCAGCTTGGCAACGAGGGCCTCGTTGTCCAGCTCGCGCAGCTCAGCAGCCTTGGTGCCGGCCGACATCAGCTCTCACCGTCCTCGCGCCGGACGATCCGGCACTTCATCGGCAGCTTGTGCGCGGCGCGGGTGAGCGCCTCGCGAGCCACCTTCTCGTTCGGGTACGACAGCTCGAACATGACCCGACCCGGGTGCACGTTCGCGATCCACCACTCCGGCGAACCCTTACCGGAACCCATGCGGGTCTCGGCCGGCTTCTTGGTGAGCGGGCGGTCCGGGTAGATGTTGATCCAGACCTTGCCACCACGACGGATGTGACGGGTGATCGCGATACGAGCGGACTCGATCTGACGGTTCGTCACGTAAGCCGGGGTCACAGCCTGGATGCCGTACTGGCCGAACGCCAGCTCGGTGCCACCCTTGGCGGCGCCACCACGCTTGGGGTGGTGCTGCTTGCGGTGCTTGACCCTACGAGGGATCAGCATGGGGTCAGGCCTCCGTTCCGGTGTTCTCGGCAGCCGGCGCCTCGGTCACCTGGGCCGGAGCCTCGGTGGCGGCGGGACGACGACCGCGGCCACCGCGCTCGCCACCACGGCGCTCGCCACCGCGGGCGGGACGACCACCCTCGGGACGGGCCGGGCGGTTGCCCGAGCGGGCAGCGGCGTTCTCAGCGCGGACCTCGGCGATGTTCTTGACGTCGCCCTTGTAGATCCAGACCTTCACGCCGATACGGCCGAAGGTGGTCTTGGCCTCGAAGAAGCCGTAGTCGACGTTCGCACGCAGGGTGTGCAGCGGCACGCGACCCTCGCGGTAGAACTCCGAACGGCTCATCTCGGCGCCGCCGAGACGACCGGAGCACTGGACCTTGATGCCCTTGGCGCCGGACTTCATGGTGCCCTGCATCGACTTGCGCATGGCACGACGGAAGGAGACGCGGGAGGACAGCTGCTCCGCGACGCCCTGAGCCACGAGCTGGGCGTCCAGCTCGGGGTTCTTGACCTCGAGGATGTTCAGCTGGACCTGCTTGCCGGTCAGCTTCTCGAGGTCGCCGCGGATGCGGTCGGCCTCGGTGCCACGGCGACCGATGACGATGCCGGGGCGGGCGGTGTGGATGTCAACGCGGACGCGGTCGCGGGTGCGCTCGATCTCGACCTTGGAGATGCCGGCGCGCTCCATGCCCTTCGTCATCATGCGACGAATGGCGACGTCTTCCTTGACGTAGTCCTTGTACAGCTTGTCGGCGTACCAGCGGGACTTGAAGTCCGTGCTGATGCCGAGGCGGAACCCGTGCGGGTTAACCTTCTGGCCCATTACCGGGTCCCTTCCTTGCTGCTGACGACCACGGTGATGTGGCTGGTCCGCTTGCGGATCCGGTAGGCACGGCCCTGGGCGCGCGGACGGAACCGCTTCAGGGTCGGGCCCTCGTCAACGTACGCCTCAGAGATGTAGAGGTCGTCCACGTTGGAGTGGTTGTAGTTGTGCGCGGCGTTGGCAATGGCGCTGTCCAGCACCTTGCCGACCGGCACGGTGGCGGCCTGCGGAGCGAAACGCAGGACGGCCTGGGCCTCCGTGGCGTTCAGGCCACGGATGAGGTCCACCACGCGGCGGGCCTTCATGGGCGTGACGCGGATGTACCGCGCCTGGGCCCTGGCTTCCATGGTTGTCCCCTTAATGGAGTAAGTCACTTAGTCGTTCTGGCGCTCAAGCTCGAAGCTTGAAGTGTCGGACTAGCGACGCTTCGACTTGCGGTCTTCCTTCACGTGCCCCTTGAAGGTGCGCGTGGGAGCGAACTCGCCGAGCTTGTGGCCGACCATCGACTCGGTGACGAACACCGGGACGTGCTTGCGGCCATCGTGAACCGCGATCGTGTGACCGAGCATGCTCGGGGAGATCACGGAACGACGGGACCAGGTCTTGATGACGTTCTGGGTACCGGCTTCGTTCTGAGCGTCCACCTTCTTGATGAGGTGGCCGTCGATGAAGGGGCCCTTCTTAAGACTGCGCGGCATCTGACCTGCTCCTAGCGCTTCTTGTTGGTCTTGCGGCGGCGCACGATGAGAGCGTCCGACGCCTTCTTCGGGCGACGGGTACGACCCTCCTTCTGGCCCCACGGCGAGACCGGGTGGCGACCACCAGAGGTCTTACCCTCACCACCACCGTGCGGGTGGTCGATCGGGTTCATGGCGACACCACGCACGGTCGGGCGGACGCCCTTCCAGCGCATACGGCCGGCCTTGCCCCAGTTGATGTTCGACTGCTCGGCGTTGCCGACCTCGCCGACGGTGGCGCGGCAGCGCGCGTCGACCAGGCGGATCTCGCCGGAGGGCATGCGCAGGTGCGCCATGCGACCCTCACGGGCGAGCAGCTGGATGCCGGAACCGGCGGAGCGGGCCATCTTGGCACCGCCACCGGGACGCAGCTCCACCGCGTGGATGGTGGTACCGACCGGGATGTTGCGCAGCGGCAGGTTGTTGCCGGGCTTGATGTCGGCAGCCGGACCGTTCTCGATCCGGTCGCCCTGAGCAACACCGCGCGGGGCGATGATGTAGCGCTTCTCGCCGTCCGCGTAGTGCAGGAGCGCGATGCGCGCGGTGCGGTTCGGGTCGTACTCGATGTGAGCGACCTTCGCCGGCACGCCGTCCTTGTCGTGACGACGGAAGTCGATCACGCGGTAGGCGCGCTTGTGACCGCCACCCTGGTGGCGAACGGTGACACGACCGGTGTTGTTACGGCCGCCCTTGCTGTGCAGCGGGCGAACCAGCGACTTCTCCGGAGTGGACCGCGTGATTTCGACAAAGTCGGCCACGCTGGAGCCACGACGGCCCGGCGTAGTCGGCTTGTACTTGCGGATGCCCATTGGCTTCTCTCGTCCTCGTCCTTATCGACGATCACGTTCTCCGTCAGGCGGAGACCGGACCACCGAAGATGTCGATGCGGTTGCCCTCGGCCAGGGTCACGATGGCGCGCTTGGTGTCCTTGCGCTTGCCGAAACCGGTGCGCGAGCGCTTGCGCTTGCCCTGCCGGTTGATCGTGTTGACCGCCTCGACCTTGACCGAGAAGACCGCCTCGACGGCCTGCTTGATCTGGGTCTTGTTGGCGCCCGGCGACACGATGAACGTGTACTTGTTCTCGTCGAGGAGCGCGTAGCTCTTCTCGGAGATGACCGGCTTCACCAGGACGTCACGGGGGTCCGTGTACGTCTTGCTCGTAACGTCGCTCATCAGGCGGCGCTCCCTTCGAGCTCGCCCTCAGCGGCAACGGCCTTGGCGGACGCGGCCGGACCGGCCACGAAGCGCTCGAAGGCGGCCTGGGTGAAGACCACATCGTCGGAGACGAGCACGTCGTAGGTGTTCAGCTGACCGGCGTCCAGGATGTGGACGTTCGGCAGGTTGCGAGCGGACTTGAGGCCCAGCTCGTCCTCGCGCTCGACGACCAGGAGGACGTTCTTGCGCTCGGTGATCTTGCCGAACAGGCCCTTGGCGGCCTTGGTCGACGGCGCCTCGGTCGCGGTCACGGCGGTGATCACGTGGATGCGCTCGTGGCGGGCCCGGTCGGTGAGCGCACCGCGCAGAGCGGCGGCGATCATCTTCTTCGGGGTCCGCTGCGAGTAGTCACGCGGCACGGGACCGTGCACGACGCCACCACCGGCGAACTGCGGCGCGCGGGTCGAGCCCTGACGGGCGCGGCCGGTGCCCTTCTGGCGGTACGGCTTCTTGCCGCCACCACGGACCTCGCCACGGTTCTTGACCTTGTGAGTGCCCTGACGGGCCGCAGCGAGCTGCGCCACGACGACCTGGTGCATCAGCGGAACGCTGACCTTGGCGTCGAAGATCTCGGCGGGCAGCTCGATGCTGCCGGCCTTGTCGCCGTTCGGCGACAGGATGTCAATGGTGCTCATTTCCTCACAGCCCCTTCGCCGCGGTGCGGACGAGGACGAGGCCGCCGTTCGGACCCGGGATTGCGCCCTTGATGAGCAGCAGGCCCTTCTCCGCGTCGACCGCGTGCACGGTCAGGTTCTGGGTGGTCACACGCTCGTGGCCCATCCGACCAGCCATGCGCAGGCCCTTGAACACGCGGCCCGGGGTGGCGCAGCCACCGATGGAACCGGGCGAGCGGTGCTTGCGCTGGGTGCCGTGACCGGCGCCGAGGCCCTTGAAGTTGTGACGCTTCATGACACCGGCGAAGCCCTTGCCCTTGGAGGTGCCGGTCACGTCGACCTTGACACCCGCCTCGAACAGCTCAGCGGTGATCTCCTGGCCCAGGGTGTACTCGGAGGCGTCCGAGGTACGCAGCTCGACCAGGTGGCGGCGCGGGGTGACACCGGCCTTGGCGAAGTGGCCCGCGAGGGGCTTGTTCACCTTGCGGGGGTCGATCTCGCCGAAGCCGATCTGGACGGCGTCGTAGCCGGCCGGGCTGTCGGCGGTGTGGACCTGGGTCACGACATTGGGCCCGGCCTTGACGACGGTCACCGGGACGACCCGGTTGTTCTCGTCCCAGACCTGGGTCATGCCGAGCTTCTCGCCCAGGATGCCCTTAATCTGCTTAGCCATCTTCGGTGCGCCTCTCAGAGCTTGATCTCGATGTCGACGCCGGCCGGCAGGTCGAGACGCATCAGCGAGTCAACCGTCTTCGGCGTGGGGTCGAGGATGTCGATCAGACGCTTGTGAGTACGCATCTCGAAGTGCTCGCGCGAGTCCTTGTACTTGTGCGGCGAGCGGATGACGCAGTACACGTTCTTCTCAGTGGGCAGCGGCACCGGGCCCGCGACCTGCGCACCAGTACGAATCACCGTCTCGACGATCTTCTTCGCCGAGGAGTCGATGACCTCGTGGTCGTAGGCCTTGAGCCGGATGCGGATCTTCTGTCCCGCCATGGCTACTCAGTAGTCCTTTGTGTCGTCTGCTGCTTCCACGACCGGATTCGTCCGGGTGGACTGGTCCGGCGGCACCTCCGGGTGGCTGCTTCTCCGACCCACGCGGTCGGGCGTGTCGCCCTTCCGCTTGCAAAAAACCGGACAAGATGCCTTCTTGTTCGGATTTCGCTCTCGATCGGTGAGGCCTTGCACCCACCAGGCGCCGGGTCGAGGCCCCGCCCACGCTTCCCGGAAGATTCCCGTACTTTCGCCCCGCAGCTGCCGCGGTGTCGCTTACACACCACTGCATTCACATACCGCACGTGAACACATGAACGGCCATCACGGGAACGACGAGTACATGGGACTCGCTTCCGGTCCTCCCGGCGGGAGGCGCGCAGCATCGGCACTCAACCGAGCAACTTGGACATACTGCCACAGGAGTGCACCGGAACGCCAATCGGGGTCCGGAAGAGTACCCAGGCGGCACAGGCCGTCAAACCGCGTCGAGCGTCCGGGGTGCCTCACCAGCCCGCTCCGGCGCCCCGGGGCGGCGGAGCAGGCCCAGCAGCATCCCGGCGACGGTGGCGGCCGTCCCGGCGGCGTACGCCAGGCAGACCAGGGTGGCCAGTCCGCCAGGGAGCAGGGTGACTGCGACCAGGACGGCGGTGCCCAGGGCCCAGCAGGCGAGCTGGACGCGGTGCCGGTGCAACACGATCAGGCCCTGGCCGAGCACCATCGCCAGCAGGTAGCAGAACGTGCCCAGCGCCAGCCAGAGGAAGTCCGCCCTGGTCAGCACGGACGGGGCGGCGAACAGCAGCCGGATCAGCCAGGGGCCGAGCGCGAGCGCGGGCAGGCCCAGGGCGAGCGCGAGCAGGGCGACCGCCAGGGCGGCCCGGCGCAGCAACGCGGTGAAGGCGGCGTGCTGCCCCTGCGCGGCCCAGGAGGCCAGCCCGGAGAGCAGGGAGGCCTGCAGTGCGCCGAAGACGAAGATCGGGACCCGGGCCAGCACCAGGGCGCTGAGCAGGGCGGCGATCAGGTCGACGTCGGCCGCGTCCAGTAGCTGCACGCTGACCACCGCGGCGCTGACCATCCACTGCGCGAGCAGCGTCGAGCAGATCAACAGGCCGAGACCGCCCAGGAGGCGGGACCAGCCGATCGGCGGCCCCGGCCGGGCCGCGCGGACGGTGACCGGCAGGGTGGCGAGCAGGGCGAGCAGCGGCGCAGCCGTCAGGACCAGGCTGAACGCGAGCGCGGAGTGCGGCCCGGCGACGGCGAGGCCGACGGCGAGCAGCACTCTCAGCGACCCGTCGAGGCCGAGCTGGGTTCCGTACGCGCCGAAGCGGCCGAGACCGGCCAGGATGCCCCTGGTCAGGTAGCAGCAGGCCATCGCGGCGAAGGCGGCGCCGAGGGCCGCGAGCAGGGCGCGGTCGCCGTGGAAGAGCAGGCCGGCCAGCGGCCGGGCGGCTGCGGCCATCAGACCGAGCACGGGGACGAGTACACCGGTGGTGAGCAGCGCCGCGCGGCGCAGCACCGGCCCCGCGCCCTGCCCGCGCACCGCGCGGGCGGCGACGATCCGGGTGAGCTCCTGCTCGATCGGGAAGAACAGGCCGATGCCGACCGACATGAGAATGGTCCAGAGCACCGAGACGCCTGCCATGTCCCGGGTGGGCAGGCTGTGCCCGGCGAGGGCGAGGTGCAGGTAGGAGGCCCCGCCGAGCACCACTGTGCCGGCGGCCACGGCCTGGGTTCCCGGCGGCAGCGCGCCGCGCAGCGCGACAGCCCGACTCATCCGCGACTCCACCGCAACTCCCTTGCTGTCAGCGGCTGTTGAGAAGCTCACGAGCTGTCACCGGAAGACGTGCCGGAGCATCGCCGCCGCCCCCGGGGCGCCGGCGTGGCGGGTGGCGGCGGGCAGCAGGGTGAGGGCGTGCAGGCGGGAGGAGAGGTGGCGGCGGGAGACCCGGGCGGCGTGCGGCCAGCCGAAGGCGGTGAGCCGGTCGGCGGTCTCCCGGAAGAAGCGCTTGGCCTCCTCGAAGCGGCACCCGGTGTAGGCGGTGGCCGAGGACTCGCTGGCCGCGTGCCGCCGGTACTTGAAGCAGACCTCCGGGGTGACGGCCAGGCGCTCCCCCGCCACCAGCAGGTCGATCACCAGCGCGAGGTCCTGGATCACCCCGAGGTCGGGGCGGAAGCCGAAGCGCCGCACGGCCTCGGTCCGCCAGCAGACGGACGGGAAGTAGAGCCAGTTGCCGCGCAGCAGGCTGACGGCCAGCGGCTCGCCGTCGAGCACGGCGCGCTCGGGCCCCCTGGGGGCGTACAGCAGTCGCTTGGTGCGGTCGGCGAGGGTGTCGTACGGGAGTCCGTCGCTGCCGATCACCTGGACGCCCGGCTGGATCATCGCGGCCCCGGGCTGCCGCTCGGCGGCCCGGCGGACGACGGAGAGGTAGTCGGGGTGCATCAGGTCATCGCTGCCCATCAGCACCAGGTACTCGTACTCGGCCAGCTCGACGCAGCGGTTGAAGTTGCCGGTGACGCCGAGGTTCCGCTCGTTCCGGTAGTACCGGACCCGGGGGTCGGCGAGGCGTTCGAACCACCCGGGGACATCCGGTTCCCGGCCGTCGTCCACCACGGTGAGCCGCCAGTCGTCGCCGTCCTGGGCGAGCACGCTTCGGACGGCGTCCTGCATCAGGGCGACGTCGCCGTAGTAGGGCAGGGTGATCTCGAAGCGCGGCACTCAGCCCTCCGTGGCCAGTGAGCGGCGGGCCGACTGTTCCGCCAGGTAGGCCTCGTAGGCCGGGGAGCCGGGCGCAAGCTCCCTGAGCTCGGCGGGCATCCGCCGGATCACCGCGAGCAGCAGCACCAGACCCGCGCGGACCAGGTAGATCATCGCCTTCACCGGCGAAGCGCTCGGCCGTCCGGCGGCACGGGCCCGCATGGCCACCGGTACCTGGCAGACCGCGAAGCCGCAGCGGGCCGCGCCGACCAGGCTCTCCACGGTGTCGCCGAGGTACTCCACGGGGTACCAGCGCGCGAAGAACTCGATCATCGGTCGGTTGCAGGCGCGGAATCCGGAGGTGGTGTCGGTGAGGCGGGTGCGGGTGAGCCTGGAGAGGATCAGCGAGAGCAGTGCCATCGCCCACCGCCTCGGGCCGTGCACCCGGTACTCGCCCTCGCCGCAGAACCGGGCGCCGATCACCAGGTCGGCCTCGTCGAGCCGGGCCAGCAGGGCGGGGACGTAGGACGGGTCGTGCTGGCCGTCCGCGTCCACCTGGACCGCGACGTCGTAGCCGTGCTCGCGGGCGTACCGGTAGCCGAGCCGCATCGCACCGCCGACCCCGAGGTTGAACGGCAGCCGGGCGACCGCCGAGCCGGCCGCGGCGGCGACCTCGGCGGTCCGGTCGGTGGAGCCGTCGTCCACCACCAGGGTTTCCACGTACGGCAGTTGCTGCTTGATCTCGCCGAGTACGGCCAAGAGCGCGTCGGCCTCGTTCCAGGCCGGGAGGATGAGCAGGACGCGCCGGCCGTCGGGGGTGGTCATCGGGTGTCCCCCTCGCCACCGGGCCCGGGGAGCTCGGTGAGCCGGGAGCGGATCAGCGCGATGTCCTCCGCCAGCGTGCGGGTCCTGGCCTCCAGTCGGCTGGCCTCCCAGCTGAGGTGGAGGCTGACCAGCAGCACCAGGACGAACCCGGCGAACAGCACCAGGCTCACCCCCGAGGCCACTCCGACACTGCGGGCGGTGGAGTCCAGCAGCGACGGGAAGAAGCCGAGCGGGGCCACCACCAGGCCGATGCAGAGCCAGATCGCCGCGTACTTCTCGCGCAGCTGCTGCCTGCGGAGGAGCTCCAGGATGTAGGCCAGCACCACGATTCCGGTGATCGAGGTGACGGTCGAGAGTTGCACAGCGGTTGACGCCTTCCGTGGCCAGGGCGGTCCCTGCCAGGAGAACGGCGGCCGTCACCGCGGGGTGACGCGGCGAACGGGTGAAACCGCCGGGAGCCCCGCGAAGGCACCCGCGGTCCTTCGCAGTGGGCTCCCCGCACCCCGGAGCCAGCCCCTGAGCTAGCCCTTGAACGCTCCGAAGGCCGCCTGCTCCATCGCCTCGGTCAGCGAGTCGCGCCAGTGCGGCAGCGGGGGCAGCCCGGCCGCCGACCAGCGGGCGTGACCGAGGACGCTGTAGCCCGGCCGGGCGGCCGGGCGGCGGAACGCGGCCGAGTCCGTCGGACGCACCCGCTCGGGATCCAGCCCGGCCAGTTCGAACGCGGCGCGGGCCAGCTCGAACCAGCTGGCCCGCCCCGAGGCGGTGCCGTGGTAGACCCCGGGCGGAGCACTCCGCGAACGACCCAACTCGGCCAGCCGAAGTGCGAGTTGGTAGGACCAGGTGGGCTGCCCGTACTGGTCGTCGACGACCTGGACGGTCTCCTGCCGGGCGGCCAGCGAGAGCATCGTGGCGACGAAGTTCCGCCCGTGCTCCCCGTACAGCCAGGCGGTCCGCACGATGTACCCGGCCTCGGGCAGCAGCCGGGCGACCGCGTGCTCCCCCACCAGCTTGCTGCGCCCGTACGCGTTGACCGGCCCGGTCGCCGCGTCCTCGGTGTACGGCCGCGAGGCGTCACCCGGCAGTACGTAGTCCGTCGACACCTGCAGCAGCCGCGCCCCCCTCTCCGCGCAAGCCCGGGCCAGATGTCCGACCGCCGTACCGTTCACGGCGGTTGCCGCGTCCTCCGCGCTCTCGGCGCCGTCCACGTCCGTCCACGCAGCGCAGTTGACCACCACGTCGTGCCCCGCCACAGCGGCCCGGACCGCCTCGGCGTCGGTGATGTCGAGCGCGGCCCGGTCGGGCGCGGTGACCTGCTCCCCGGACAGCACGTCCAGCAGATCCCGGCCGAGCATCCCGCCCGCGCCGGTCACCAGCCAGCGGGTCACGCCGTCACCGCGGGCCCCAGGCCCGCCTTGAGCGGCTCCCACCAGGCCCGGTTCTCCCGGTACCAGTCGATGGTCGCGGCCAGCCCGTCGGCGAAGGAGACCTGCGGCTCGTACCCCAGCTCAGCACGGATCTTGCTGATGTCCAGCGAGTAGCGCAGGTCGTGCCCCTTGCGGTCGGGCACCCGCTCGACCATGTCCCAACCGCAACCGACCGCCTCCAGCAGCAGGCCGGTCAGCTCCTTGTTGGTGACCTCGGTGCCGCCGCCGATGTTGTAGACCTCGCCCGCCCGGCCGCCGCGCAGGACCAGGTCGATACCCCGGCAGTGGTCCGAAACGTGCAGCCAGTCACGGATGTTGGTGCCTTCGCCGTACAGCGGCACCTTCTGACCGTCGATCAGATTGGTGGTGAACAGCGGGATGACCTTCTCCGGGAACTGGTAGTGCCCGTAGTTGTTGGAGCAGCGGGTGACCACCACGTCCATGCCGTGGGTCCGGTGGTAGGCCAGCGCCAGCAGGTCGCTGCCCGCCTTCGAGGCGGAGTAGGGGGAGTTGGGGGCCAGCGGCCACTCCTCCGTCCAGGAGCCCTGGAGGATCGAGCCGTAGACCTCGTCGGTGGAGACGTGCACGAAGCGCGCCACTCCGTGCTTCCTTGCGGCGTCCAGCAGGACTTGAGTCCCAGTCACATTGGTCCGCACGAACGGGCCGGCTCCGGCGATCGACCGGTCCACATGGGACTCGGCCGCGAAGTGCACCACCGCGTCATGACCGGGCATCACCGAGTCGACCAGCTCGGGGTCGCAGATGTCGCCCCTGACGAAGGTGTAGCCCGGATGGCCGGCGACCGGGGCCAGATTGGCCTCCACGCCCGAGTAGGTGAGCTTGTCGAGGACGGTGATCCTGACCCCACCGTCCGCGCCGAGCTGCGACCGGACGAACTCCGAACCGATGAACCCGGCACCGCCGGTTACGAGGATGCGCATAGTGCGTGCAGCTTACCTCCCGGTACGGAGCGGCCCGGGGAAGATCGGCGAAATCAAGCCGGGACTCTTCGGTCCCGAACGCATAATCTGCCTCACATGCGAGGAATTCTCCTGGCGGGGGGCACCGGCTCACGGCTGTGGCCGCTCACCCGCGCGGTTTCGAAACAACTCCTGCCGGTGTTCGACAAGCCGATGATCTACTACCCGCTCTCCACCCTGGTGATGGCGGGGATCACCGAGATACTGATCGTCACCACCCCGCAGGACCAGGCCCAGTTCCGCCGACTGCTCGGCGACGGCTCCCAGTTCGGGCTGAGACTGGAGTACGCCGTCCAGGAGCGCCCGGAGGGGATCGCCCAGGCATTCGTCCTGGGCGCGGAGTTCATCGGCGACGAGTCGGTGGGCCTGATCCTGGGCGACAACATCTTCCACGGCACCGGGCTCGGCACCCGGCTGGCCGACCACACCGACCTCACCGGCGGGCTGGTCTTCGCCTACCCGGTCGCCGACCCGCGCGCCTACGGCGTGATCGAGTTCGACCAGGACGGGCAGGCGATCTCCATCGAGGAGAAGCCCGAGTTCCCCAAGTCCCGCTACGCCGTGCCAGGACTGTACTTCTACGACAACCGGGTGGTGGAGATCGCCCGGGGCCTGCACCCCAGCGCACGCGGCGAGTTGGAGATCACCGCGGTCAACGAGGCCTATCTCAAGGCCGGCGAACTGCACGTCACCAAGCTCGACCGGGGCACCGCCTGGCTGGACACCGGCACCTTCGTCTCGCTGATGCAGGCCTCCGACTTCGTCCAGGTGATCGAGGAACGGCAGGGCATGAAGATCGGCTGCCTGGAGGAGACCGCCTGGCGCGCCGGACTGATCGACGACGACCAGCTCCGCACGCTGGCCGAGCCACTGCTCAAGAGCGGGTACGGCCGGTACCTGCTCGATCTGCTCGACGAGGAGAGTTCCCAGTGAAATTCCGCGAGTTGGCCATCGAAGGCGCCTTCGAGGTCACTCCGCAGCTGCACGGCGACCCGCGCGGCCTGTTCACCGAGTGGTACCGCTTCGACCGGCTGGCCGAGGTGGTCGGGCACCCGCTGCGGCTCGCCCAGGCCAACCTCTCGGTCTCGGCCCGCGGGGTGGTGCGCGGTGTCCACTTCGCCGACGTGCCGCCGGGGCAGGCCAAGTACGTGACCTGCGTCCGGGGCGCGGTGCTGGACGTGGTGGTGGACCTGCGGGTCGGCTCCCCCACCTTCGGCCGGTGGGAGGGGGTGCGGCTGGACGACGTGGACCGCCGCGCCGTCTACCTCTCCGAGGGACTCGGCCACGGCTTCTGTGCGCTGACCGACGATGCCACGCTCAGCTACCTCTGCTCCGAGACCTACAACCCGACCGGCGAGCACGGCGTCCATCCGCTCGACCCCGAGCTGGCGATCGAGTGGCCGGCCGGGGCGCCGCAGCTCTCCGCCAAGGACGAGACCGCGCCCAGCCTCGCCGAGGCGCTGGCGAGCGGACTGCTCCCCTCGTACGAGCACTGCAGGGCCTACACCCGGAGCCGCTAGGGCAGGCCCCGGGGAAAGCGAGAGGGCCCTCCCCGTCCTGGCGGACGGGGAGGGCCCTCTCGTATGAGCCTGCGGTGCAGAGCTCAGGTCAGAGCATCAATTACTTGATGATCTTGGTGACCTGGCCGGCGCCGACGGTGCGGCCACCCTCGCGGATGGCGAACTTGAGGCCCTCCTCCATGGCGATCGGCTGGATCAGCTGAACCGTCATGGCGGTGTTGTCGCCCGGCATGACCATCTCGGTGCCCTCGGGGAGGGTCACAACGCCGGTCACGTCCGTGGTACGGAAGTAGAACTGCGGGCGGTAGTTGTTGAAGAACGGGGTGTGGCGGCCACCCTCGTCCTTCGACAGGATGTAGGCCTGGGCCTCGAACTCGGTGTGCGGGGTGACCGAACCCGGCTTGATGATGACCTGGCCGCGCTCGACGTCCTCGCGCTTGATGCCGCGGAGCAGCAGACCGACGTTCTCACCGGCCTGGCCCTCGTCGAGCAGCTTGCGGAACATCTCGATGCCGGTGACCGTGGTGGTGGTCTTGGCTTCCTTGATGCCGATGATGTCGACGGTCTCGTTGACCTTCAGGACACCACGCTCGATGCGGCCGGTGACGACGGTGCCACGACCGGTGATCGTGAAGACGTCCTCGATCGGCATCAGGAAGGGCTGGTCGACGGCGCGCTCCGGCTCCGGGATGTTCTCGTCGACAGCCTTCATCAGGCCGAGGAGCTTCTCGCCCCACTCCTTGTCGCCCTCCAGCGCCTTCAGCGCGGAGACGCGGACGACCGGCAGGTCGTCGCCCGGGAACTCGTACTCGGAGAGCAGCTCACGGACCTCGAGCTCGACGAGCTCCAGGATCTCCTCGTCGTCGACCATGTCGGCCTTGTTCAGGGCGACGACGATGTAGGGGACGCCGACCTGGCGGGCCAGGAGGACGTGCTCCTTGGTCTGCGGCATCGGGCCGTCGGTGGCGGCGACGACGAGGATCGCACCGTCCATCTGGGCCGCACCGGTGATCATGTTCTTGATGTAGTCCGCGTGACCCGGGCAGTCAACGTGGGCGTAGTGACGCGCCTCGGTCTGGTACTCGACGTGCGCGATCGAGATGGTGATACCGCGCTGACGCTCCTCCGGCGCCTTGTCGATCTGGTCGAACGGCGTGAAGGGGTTGATCTCCGGGTACGCGTCGTGCAGCACCTTGGTGATGGCCGCGGTCAGCGTGGTCTTGCCGTGGTCAATGTGACCGATGGTGCCGATGTTGACGTGCGGCTTCGTCCGCTCGAACTTCGCCTTCGCCACTTCAGTCCTCCTGAGGACAGTTCTGTACGCCGTACGACGTCAGTTGGTCTGGATCGGGTTTGGGAACGGGGCGCTGGTCGCGCCCCATGCCGTCCCGCGGGTGGGGTGCCGGAGGGCCTGGAGGGATCTGGGCAGATCCCTCCAGGTTTGCCTCCTAATAGCCTAAGGGGTCTGATTCGTCCCGAAAGACGGGACTAGTCGGACCTTTGGCAAGGACTCGGCTTGCGCCGGTCCTTACTCGCCCTTGGCCTTGGCGATGATGTCGTCCGCCACGTTCCGCGGAACCTCGGCGTACGAGTCGAACTGCATCGAGTAGCTTGCGCGACCAGAGGTCTTGCTGCGCAGGTCACCGACGTAGCCGAACATCTCGGACAGCGGAACCAGCGCCGAAACGACGCGGGCACCGTGACGCTCGTCCATCGACCGGATCTGGCCACGACGAGAGTTGATGTCGCCGATCACGTCGCCCATGTAGTCCTCGGGGGTGGTGACCTCGACGGCCATCATCGGCTCGAGCAGAGCCGGGCCGGCCTTCTTGGCACCTTCCTTGAACGCCATGGAACCGGCGATCTTGAACGCGAGCTCGGAGGAGTCGACGTCGTGCGAGGCACCGTCGAGCAGGGTCACGCGGACACCCTGGAGCGGGTAGCCGGCGAGCACACCGAACTCCATGGCCTCCTGGCAGCCGGCGTCGACCGAGGGGATGTACTCCTTCGGCACGCGGCCACCGGTGACCTTGTTGACGAACTCGTAGCCCTCGCCGCTCTCCAGAGGCTCGATCGCAATCTGGATCTTGGCGAACTGGCCGGAGCCACCGGTCTGCTTCTTGTGCGTGTAGTCGATGCGCTCGACGGTCTTGCGGATCGTCTCGCGGTACGCGACCTGCGGCTTGCCGACGTTGGCCTCGACCTTGAACTCACGCTTCATACGGTCGACCAGCACCTCGAGGTGCAGCTCGCCCATACCCGCGATGATGGTCTGGCCGGTCTCCTCGTCCGTGTTGACCTGGAAGGACGGGTCCTCCTCGGCGAGACGCTGGATGGCGACACCCAGCTTCTCCTGGTCACCCTTGGACTTGGGCTCGATCGCGACGCGGATAACCGGGGCCGGGAAGTCCATGGACTCCAGGATGACCGGGTTCTTCTCGTCGGACAGCGTCTCACCGGTGGTGGTCTGCTTCAGGCCCATGACGGCGATGATGTCGCCGGCGCCGACCGAGTCGATCTCCTCACGCTTGTTCGCGTGCATGCGGTAGATCTTGCCGATGCGCTCCTTCTTGCCCTTGACGGAGTTCAGCACCGAGGTGCCGGACTCCAGGCGACCGGAGTACACGCGGACGAAGGTCAGCTTGCCCAGGTGCGGGTCAGACATGATCTTGAACGCGAGGGCGGCCAGCGGCTCGTCGTCGGAGGCCTTGCGGGCGATCTCCACCGACTCGTCGCCGGGCTTGTGGCCCTTGATGGACTCGATGTCCAGCGGCGACGGCAGGAACTTCACGACGGCGTCGAGCAGGGGCTGAACGCCCTTGTTCTTGAACGCGGTGCCGCAGAAGATCGGGGTGAAGTCCGAGTTCAGCGTGCCCTGGCGGATCGCGGCGATCAGCAGCTCCTCGGGGATGTCCTCGCCCTCGAGGGCGAGCTCCATCACCTCGTCGCTGATGTTCGACACGGTGTCGATCAGCGCCTCGCGGTACTCGGCGGCCTGCTCGGCCAGCTCGGCCGGGATGTCGACGACGTCGTACATCTCGCCCTTGGTGGCCTCGGGCGACCAGACCAGAGCCTTCATCTTCACCAGGTCGACGACGCCGACGAAGTCGGACTCCGCGCCGATCGGGAGCTGCATGACCAGCGGGGTGGCGCCGAGGCGGTCCACGATGGTCTGGACGCAGAAGAAGAAGTTCGCGCCCGTGCGGTCCAGCTTGTTGATGAAGCAGATGCGCGGGACGCCGTAGCGGTCAGCCTGCCGCCACACGGTCTCGGACTGCGGCTCGACACCGGCGACACCGTCGAACACCGTCACGGCACCGTCGAGGACGCGCAGCGAACGCTCCACCTCGACGGTGAAGTCGACGTGACCCGGGGTGTCGATGATGTTGATGGTGTGGTCGCTGCCGTCCAGCGTCCAGTGGCAGGTCGTCGCGGCCGACGTGATCGTGATGCCGCGCTCCTGCTCCTGCTCCATCCAGTCCATGGTGGCAGCGCCATCGTGGACCTCACCGATCTTGTACGAGACACCGGTGTAGAACAGGATCCGCTCGGTGGTGGTGGTCTTGCCCGCGTCGATGTGCGCCATGATCCCGATGTTGCGGACCTTGGCGAGGTCAAGGGAGGTTGCAGCCATGGTGGCTCGTTCTCTCTCTGTCTAGTGACGGGGTACGGACTACCAGCGGTAGTGCGCGAAGGCCTTGTTGGACTCGGCCATCTTGTGGGTGTCCTCGCGACGCTTGACCGAGGCGCCCAGACCGTTGCTGGCGTCCAGGATCTCGTTCAGCAGACGCTCGGTCATGGTCTTCTCGCGACGGGCGCGCGAGTAGCCGACCAGCCAGCGCAGCGCCAGGGTGTTGGCGCGGCCCGGGCGGACCTCGACCGGCACCTGGTAGGTGGCGCCACCGACACGGCGGGACTTGACCTCGAGGGTCGGCTTGACGTTCTCCAGAGCGCGCTTCAGCGCGACCACCGGGTCAGCACCGGTCTTCTCGCGGACGCCCTCGAGGGCGCCGTACACGATCCGCTCGGCGGTGGAGCGCTTGCCGTGCAGCAGGATCTTGTTGACCAGCGAGGTCACCAGCGGGGAGCCGTAAACCGGGTCGACGATGACCGGGCGCTTCGGGGCGGGGCCCTTACGAGGCATTCTTACTTCTCCTTCTTGGCGCCGTAGCGGCTGCGGGCCTGCTTGCGGTTCTTGACACCCTGGGTGTCGAGGGAACCGCGGATGATCTTGTAGCGGACACCAGGAAGGTCCTTCACACGTCCACCGCGGACCAGCACGATGGAGTGCTCCTGCAGGTTGTGGCCCTCGCCCGGGATGTAAGCGGTGACCTCGATCCCGCTGGTGAGGCGCACACGGGCGACCTTACGGAGAGCCGAGTTCGGCTTCTTCGGGGTGGTCGTGTACACACGCGTGCAGACACCGCGGCGCTGAGGGGAGCCCTTCAGTGCGGGAGTCTTGTTCTTCTCGACCTTGTCCTGCCGGCCCTTTCGGACCAGCTGCTGGATCGTAGGCACCGTTTCTCCGTTTTCTGTGTGCCAAGGCTGCGTCAAACTAACCTGCGGTGATCCCAACCCGCCGACCCACGCGGTCGGGCGTGTTGAGCCTCTTTGATGGAGGAATCGCGGAATCCCATGATGCTGATGTGCAGCGACGGCGCTCGCGCGAACAGAGCGTGTTGCGACGCTCCGGTGTCGGCGCGGCGGCCGGTGTGCATGCACGCACAAGGACCCGGGGACACCCCAGGCACAGGGTCAGAGCGTACCTAGCGCATCGGCGCCGGTCAAAACAAATGCAACGCCGCAGCTCAGCCCTGAACGGGCCGATACACCCGCTCGGCGTAACCTGGCTCTGCCGTCATACCACAGATGGGCGAACGCCGCGAGCCGCGACTTCTCAGGCCGGGTGGGAGCTGCCGGCCGCGGCGACCAGGACCGCGAGGATCATCGCCAGCCAGCCGGCGGTCACCAGCCAGCCGAGCACCAGGCCGACCGTGGCCATCCCGTCGCCCTGCTCACCGCGGCGGCGCAGCTGCGCCCGGGCGACATGGCCGGTCACCACGGCCGGGACCGCAGTCGTCCCCATGGTCGGGATGGCGAGCAGCCCGAGCACCATCGAGGTGACCGCCAGCGGGTTGGCGCGCGGCTTGGGCGGTACCAGGTTCGGCGGCGCCAGGAAGGTGGGCGGCACGGCGGGGCCGGAGACCTGCGCCGGGGCCACGAACGGCCCGGACGGCAGGTCGGCCACCAGCCGGCTCAGCTCCCCGTACGTCTTCGCCCGGTTCGCCGCCTCGAAGCGCTGCCCGTACTCCTCGGCGTCCAGCCGCCCCTCCGCGTAGGCCGCCTTCAGCACGTCCACCGTGCGCTCGCGGTCGGTGTGCGCGGCACGCATCGCGGCCTGCGCGGTGTGCGCGGCCTGCGGTCCGTCCGGATACCCGGCGGGTACGGGCGGTACGGCGGGCTGCCAGCCGTGGGAGAGCCTGGACGGGGGCCCGGACGGCGAGGGCCGCTGCCCGGCGAAGGGCCCGTCGGCCGACTGCTCCATCTGCCACGGCTCCCCGGCCATCCGGCCACCTCCCGACACCCGGCGCGCTTGTCACCGCGCGCTGTCACCGCGCACTGCTCCGTCACTGAGCCAGACGAACCGGAGCGCGTACTAGTTGCCGATCTGCGGGCCCAATGTGGAGGAGGGTCCCGGAATACCACTCATTCGGCCTAGAAACGCCCGATTCGCAGGCTCTCTGGGCCAGTTATCCCGAAAGTGAGAGGCTGACGGCACCCACATACCCATGCACCGCAGGAGCCCTCGCGATACAGGCGTCCGCCCTGGAGTAAGCGCCGTCCGATCCGCCCGTCTCCGCGGTGAGCATCCGCGGTCCGTGGAAGACCTTCGGCCATCAGGCCGCGGCGGCCGACCTCGACCTCGAACTGCCGGCCGGCTCCTTCATCGGCCTGGTCGGCCCCAACGGCGCGGGCAGGACCACCATGCTGTCGATGGTCACCGGGCTGCTCCGCCCGGACCCTCGGTCCACGTCGCCGTCGAGCGCGGAGCACCCCCGCCGGGGTCCCGGGGCCCGTGGCCCGCCCCGCCCCGCCGGCGGTCCGGCATCATGGGTCGGAGGTTCGGACTAGACAGAGGCAGGGACACCGTGGGCAGGCGCAAGGGCGAGCGGGGTCCCGGCATGGACGGCCTGGTGGAGCAGGCCGCCCACCAGGTGATCGGCGCCCCCGAGGAGGAGCTCGATCTGGCGCTGGACACCGGGGCCTCGCTGCTGGCGGCTTCGGCCGAGCAGTGGCCCGAGGTCAGCCGGGCGGTGCTGGTGTTCGCGGAGCGTACGGTCGCGCGGGCCTGGGCCGGCGGCTGGCGTCCGGCGGATCTGGCCCGGGTGGTGCGGCGCCGGCTCGGCCCGGTGCACCAAGCGCTGGCGGTGGACCTGGTCGCCGCCGAGGGGCGCCGGCACCCGGCCGCCACCCTGGACCGCCGCTGGCAGGAGCAGCTGCACGAGCTGTCCACCGAGGTCTGGTGGGAGGGGGACGACCGATTCCTGGCCGACTTCGCCCAGCGCCACCGGCTGGACCGGTTCGCCCTGGCCACGGCCGTGCTGGAGCTGCTGCGGACCTGGAGCCACCTGCCGCCGATCGCACCGGTCGGGCCCGTCCCGGGTGCCGCGCCGCAGCGAGGGGCCGGGGCGGGGCGGGGTGAGTCGAGGATGCTCTCGCGGATCCGGGCGCTGCTGGCGAAGGCGGAGTCCACGGAGTACCCCGAGGAGGCCGAGGCGCTGACCGCCAAGGCGCAGCAGCTGATGGCCCAGCACAGCATCGACGAGGCCCTGCTGGCGGCCGCGCGCCCGGCCGAGGACGCCCCGGCGGCGCTGCGGATCGGGGTGGACAACCCGTACGAGGGCCCCAAGACGATGCTGCTGGACGCCGTCGCGGCGGCGAACCGGTGCCGCGTGGTGTGGGCCAAGGAATTCGGCTTCTGCACCGTCGTCGGCTTCGATCCGGACCTGGACTCGGTCGAGTTGCTGTACACCTCGCTCCTGGTGCAGGCGACCTCCGCCATGCAGCCCCGCCAGACCGGCCGCTCCCGCCACCCGGGCACGGCCGACGGCGGCCGGCACCCGGAGAGCGCCTCCCGTACGAAGTCCTTCCGGCAGTCGTTCCTGGTCGCGTACGCCGCCCGGATCCGGGAGCGGCTGACGGCCGCGACCGAGCAGACCACCAGTGACGCGGCCGCCGGCCGGCACCTGCGCGAGGACGGCAGCTGCGAGCAGCTGGTGCCGGACGAGCGGCTGCTGCCCGCGCTCGCCGCCCGCGAGGAGGCGGTGGACGACACGGTGGGCCGGATGTTCCCCAAGCTGACCTCCCAGCGGGTACGGGTCAGCGACGGCGAGGGCTGGGCGGCCGGCCGCGCCGCCGCCGACCGCGCCTCGCTGCACGGCCGCGCGGGTGCCATCCCGCGCTGAGCCGCCACCTGGACGCGGCCGGTCCGGCTTCTGCCGACCCAAGGCCCGTGCGCCGGCCCGCCTCGGCCGGGGCGGGTCAGGAGCGGGTCAGCAGCGGTCCCAGAGCGAGCCGAGGGCGAGCAGTTCGTCGCGGTACTCGATGCGCTCGGTCCACTCCGACGGCCAGGCCGGATCACCGTGGCGGGCACCGGCGAAGGCGCCGGTGAGACAGGCGATGGAGTCCGAGTCACCGGAGCTGTAGGCGGCCCGGCGGACGGCGGCCACCGGGTCGTCGGGGAATAGCAGGAAGCACAACAGGCCGGTGGCGAAGGCCTCCTCGGCGATCCAGCCCTCACCCGTGATCTCGCACGGATCGGTGTCGTACGACGGCCTGGCCAACGCGGCGTCGAGGCGGTCGAGGACGAACAGGCACTCGTCCCAGCCGCGCGCCGTGAAGTGCTCCGGCGTGGGGTCATGGGCCAGCGCGGCGAGGTCGCCGAGCCACCGCTCGCGGTAGCGGGTACGGTTCGCGTGCGCGTACTGCCGAAGCAGGGCGGGGAGTTCACCCGGCTCGGTGCCCTCGGCGAGCAACCGCACGGTGCGCGCGGTGAGGTCGCTCGCGGCCAGTGCGGTGGGGTGGCCGTGGGTGAGCGCGGACTGCAGCTGCGCGGCACCGGAGCGCTGCTCGTCGCTCAGCCCGGGGATCAGCCCGATCGGGGCGACCCGCATGTTGGCGCCGCAGCCCTTGGAGCGGACCTCGCTGGCCTCCTGCCAGCGCAGCGCCGGCTTGCTCAGGCGCCAGCAGGCCGCAAGGCAGGTCTGGCCGGGCGCGCGGTTGTTCTCCTCCGAGCGGTACCACGCCGCGAACTCGGCCCGCACCGGCGGCTCCAGGCTCGCCGGGGTGAGCGGGCCCGCGGCCAGTGCGGTCTGCAGACCCCGGGCCAGGGCGAGCGTCATCTGGGTGTCGTCGGTTACCAACGCGGGCTCGGGCAGGGGGAGTTCACGCCAGTCCCGGCACCAGGCGGCGATGTGCTCGATCTCGTCGAACTCCGTCCGGTGTCCCAGGGCGTCGCCGATCGCGAGACCCAGCAGTGCTCCCGTCGCCCGGCCCATGCCCGTCACCCCTCACACCTCGACGATCAGCTCCCGCAACCCCCGGATGACGTACCCGGGCCGCCACTCGGGCTCGCGGACCAGCCGCAGCCCGGGCGCCCGGCGCAGCAGCGCACCGTAGGACTCGGTGAGCTCCAGTCTGGCGAGCGGAGCGCCGAGACAGAAATGAATTCCCGCGCCGAAGGTGATGTGCGGGTTGTCGGTGCGGCCCAGGTCGAGGCGGTCGGGGCCGGTGAAGCGGGCCGGGTCGCGGTTGGCCGAGCCGAACAGCAGGGCCACCTCGGCACCGCGCGGGACGGTCACCCCGGCGACCTCGATGTCCTCCAGCACCCAGCGTTCGAACATCTGCAGCGGGGTGTCGTAGCGCATCAACTCCTCGACGGCGGTGGGCAGCAGTTCGTCCACCGCGCCGCGCAGCCGGGCGAGTTCACCGGGATTGCGCAGCAGCGCCAGCCAGCCGTTCCCGGTGGTGTTGACGGTGGCCTCGTGCCCGGCGTTCAGCAGCAGGACGCAGGTCGAGACCATCTCCTGCTCGCTCAGCGCGTCGGAGCCGTCGGCGACCTGGACCAGTGCGCTGATCAGGTCCTCGCCCGGTGCGGCCCGCCGCTCGGCGATCAGCTTGCGCAGGTACTCGGAGAACTCGACGCTCGCCCGCACCGCCCGCTCGGCCGCCCCGGCCGAGGGGTTGAGCTCGAACATCCCGGTGATGTCGGCCGACCAGGGCCGCAGCAGGTGCCGGTCGTTCCCGGGGACGCCCAGCATCTCGGCGATCACCGCGACCGGCAGCGGTTCGGCGACCTTGGCGATCAGGTCGCCGCCGCCGTCCGCCAGCAGTCCGCCGACCAGTTCGTCCGCGAGCCGGGCCACTGTGGGCCGCAGCGACTCCACCATCCGTGGGGTGAATGCCTTGGACACCAGCCGCCGGATCCGGGTGTGGTCCGGAGCCTCCAGGTCGAGCAGTCCGTGGTCGTTGAGGGTGTGGAAGGGTTCCAGCGCGGGGTCGGGCGCCGGGCGGCCGAACTCCTCGTGGCTGTAGCGGTGGGTGTGGGTGCGGCCCAGGCGGCGGTCCCGCAGCAGCGCGCTGACGTCCTGGTACCGGGAGATCAGCCACTGGCCACTGGGCTCGTAGTAGCTGACCGGAGCCTGCTCGCGCAGCACCGCGTACGCCTCGTAGGGGTGCGCCACGAACTCGGCGGACCACGGGTCGAACTGAGCAGTCATGATCACTCCTGCCGGTCGGGGGGGCCATCGTATTCAGGCCCGGGCCGGCCGCGGGAGGGTGGCTCCTCGCCCGGGCCGTCCCCTCGGCACGCCGGACAGGCCCTACGCCTCCCCCGCCACCACCGCCCCCGCCTCGTAGGCGAAGACCACCGCGTGCACCCGGTCGCGGAGCCGGAGCTTGCTCAGCACATTGCTGACGTGCGTCTTCACCGTGTGCTCGCTGACCACCAGTTCGGCCGCGATCTCGGCGTTGGACAGGCCCCGGGCGAGCAGCCGCAGCGTCTCCTGCTCGCGGACGGTCAGCTGGTCGAGCAGCTTGGAGGGCTCGCGCACCGAGGCCGCCGGCCCGGCCGGCCTGCGGGCGGTGAACTCGCCGATCAGCCGGCGCGTCACGGATGGCGCCAGCAGCGCCTCGCCGGAGGCCACCATCCGCACGCCGTGCGCGAGGTCGTCCCGGCGGACGTCCTTGAGCAGGAAGCCGCTGGCCCCCGCGTAGAGGGCGTCGTAGACGTAGTCGTCGATGTCGAAGGTGGTCAGCATGATCACCTTGGTTCCGGGGAACTCGGCGCAGACCCGGCGGGCGGCCTCCAGGCCGTCCATGACGGGCATCCGGACGTCCAGCAGCAGCACGTCGGGGCGGTGCTCCCGGACCGCCTCGACGGCCTGGGCGCCGTCCGCGGCCTCGGCGACCACCTCGATGTCCGGCTGGGCGTCCAGGATCATGCCGAACCCCGCCCGCACCAGCTCCTGGTCGTCGGCGACCACCACTCGTATCGCATCCATGCTCACAACTCCCCTCTCCCGGCCGGGCCGTACGGTACCCGGCCGGCCCTCACCGTACGGCCCCGCCCAGCGGCAGTTCCGCGCTGACCAGGAACCCCCGGCCCGCCGGCCCCGGGCCGGCCGTCGCGCTGCCGCCGCAGGCCGCGGCGCGCTCGCGGATACCGAGCAGCCCGCGCCCGCCCGACCAGCCGTCCGCCGACCCGCCCCGGCCGGTCCGCTCTCCGGCGGCCGCGCCGTTCCCGTTGTCGGACACCTCGATCTCCAGGGTCCGGGCGACCTGGGCGACCCGGATCACCGCGCGGTCCGCCCCGGAGTGCTTGACCACGTTGGTCAGCGCCTCCTGGACGATCCGGTACGCCGCCGCCTCGACGTCGGCCGGCACCGGACGTTCCGGCGCGGCCAGCTCCAGCTCCACCTGGATGCCCGACTGCCGCACCCGCTCGACCACGGCCGGCAGTTCGGCCAGCCTGGGCTGCGGGGCGAGTTCGGGGCCCGCGCCCTCCTCCTTGAGCACCCCGAGCACCCGGCGCAGCTGCACCATCGCGTCGCGCCCGGAGTCGGCGATGGTGTCGAAGGTCCGGATCGCCCGCTCCGGGTCCCGGTGCACCATCAGCGGGCCCGCCTCTGCCTGGATGACCATCAGCGAGACCGCGTGAGCCAGGATGTCGTGCATCTCGCGGGCGATCCTGGCGCGCTCCTCGGCCACCGCGCGGGCGGCCTCGCTCGCGGTCTGCAGGCCCAGCTGATGGGCGCGTTCGGCCTCCGACCTGGCCAGCGCGCGCCAGTCGCGGACCAGCGCGCCGAAGACGAAGCTACCGATCGACATGATCAGGCTGAACAGCATGCCGTTCGGCGAGTGGGTGCCGATGATGTTGGCGGCCACGGTGACCACCAGCAGCGGCCAGCGCTGCCAGTCCCGGCCCCGGTCGGCCAGGCTGTACATCGCGAGCACGGCGGAGATCGAGACCTGCGGCGTCGCCGAGTGCGCGACGTAGGACAGCACCAGCGCCGGCAGCCCGGTGAGCAGGTAGACACTGCCCGGATGGCTGCGCCGCCAGGGCAGGGCGAGGCTGTTGGAGACCGCCAGCAGATAGACCCACCAGGGCCAACCCTTGTTGTCGTAGACCACCGCCCAGGCCGAGACCAGGGCCGAGAACACCGTCAGTGCGATGTCCAGCGCGATCGGGTCGATCCGGCCGAAGCGGCCGCCGTGCCATCGCTGCCCGAGCGCGATGATCCGCGCCTGCGCCCGCGTGATCCGCTCCACGTCCGTTCCTCCCCCGAAGCTCTCCGGGGGATGATCTTGCCTTAACCGCAGGAGCAACGCGCCGCCCGGGAGCCGCCCCCGGCCCCCACCGGGGTGTTCACGCATTGCCGATCCGGACATCGCCGGTGTTGGTGGTGGCGACGATGCTGTGGGCGGCGCCCGGCTGCTGGGCGATCCGCTGGTCGACCGTGCCGGTGTCGCTCGTGGCGGTGACGGCGTACGGGTCCCCGGTGGGCACCTTCACGGTCACGTTGCCGGTGCTGGTGGTGGCCTTGAGCGTGTGCGGCTGGGTGGTGAAGACGGTCGAGACGTCGCCGGTGCTGGTGCTCAGGCTGGCCCGGTCGCTGCTCATCCGCTTGGCGTCGATGCCGCCCGTACCGGTCTGTGCCTCGACCTCGCCGCTCAGACCGGAGAGGTGCACGTTGCCGGTGCCGTCCTTCACCCGCACCCGGGTGCCGGCCGGGACCTCCACCTCGTACCCGATGCCGCAGTCGCCGTCCGGGCACTTGTAGCTCAGGGTGAGCGTGCCGGCGGAGGTGCTGTGCTCGGCGGCGGGCGCGGTGGAGCGGTAGGTCTGGTGCTCCGTCACCCGGACCCCGGTGCCGCCGCCGACCACCCGGATGTCCCCGGTACCACCCTCGATCACCAGGGAGTTCACGGTCTCCGGAACCTCGTAGCCCACGGTCCTGGTCTGGTCGTCCTGGAAGCAGCCGGACATCCCGCCCACGATCGCGACGGTGATGGCGGTGTAGGCCAGCACTCGAAAGGACACCCGGTTCATCGCAGTTCTCCCCGCTCGGCCGTTCGAACCGGCCTCCCCGATCCGACAGGTAGAAGACTGCCCGAGCACCCCCGCCCTCCGGATCGCCCGGCCGAGCGGTCTGTCCGACTCCCCCGCCAGGGGGATCACCCCCCTCGCCCGGGCGAGCCCGGACCCACGCCTGCGCGGAATCCCCCGCGTGCTCCCCCGTACGAGGGAGCACCTCCCCCTGGCGAGCGGGCCCGGCCTCACCCCTCCCCGGAATCCCCCGCGAACTCCCCCGCGATGATCCGCCGAACCAGCGCCGGCAGTGCGAGTGAGATGGGCTCCCGGATCACCTCGTGCGCCACCGGGTCGTACGGCGTGGGCTCACCGTTGACGATCACCAGCCGGGCCCCGGCCTCCAGCGCCAGCTGCGGCAGGGCGGCCACCGGATGCACCTGCAACAGCGTCCCGACCGCCACGAACAGATCGCACGCCTTGGCGATCGCCTCCGCCTGGTCCAGCACCACCGGGTCCAGCGCCTCGCCGAACATCACGGTGCACGGCTTGAGCACGCCCCCGCACTCCTCGCACACCGGATCCGGCTCCCCCGCCGCCACCCGCTCCAGCGCCCGCGCCATCGGACCGCGCACCCGGCACCTGACGCACTGCACCCGCTGCGCCGTCCCGTGCAGTTCCAGCACCTTCCGCTCGGGCAGTCCCGAACGCTGGTGCAGCCCGTCCACGTTCTGCGTCAACACCCGCACCGGCAGCCCGCTGCGCTCCAGCGCCACCAGCGCCAGGTGCCCGGCGTTCGGCTCAGCCCCGAGGGCCCCGACGTCCCGCCGCATCAACCAGGACCGGCGCCGCACCTCGGGATCGGCCAGGTACGGCCCGATCGTCACCAACTCCTGTGCCTTAGGGTCGCGTTGCCACAGCCCCTTGGGCCCCCGGTAGTCCGGAATCCCCGAGTCGGTCGAGATCCCCGCCCCCGTCAACACCGCGATCAGCGGCCGCTTCGCTCCCATGCCCGGACGGTACGGGCCGCCGCCCGTCCCACGCCACCGAAAATCCGAGCCGTCACGGGGCCGGGCGAAGCCCCCGGGAGCTCGGCTCCCGGGCCGCCTCACAGCAGGCGCTTGATCTCGCCCCTGGCCCGGTAGAACCCGCCCGACGCCGACTCCAGCACCTCGGCCACCAGGTACCGTGCCCCCGGCACCCGGATGTCCTTGGGGAACTGCACCCGCCGGGACGGGTCGAAGCCCGCCGAGAGCACCCGGACCCTCATCCGGCCGCCCTCCTGCACGCACTCGACCTCGACACCCGCGCCGGCCGCCACCGTGCTCACCGTCTCCAGCGCCGCGCCGGCCCGGACCGGCTCCCAGCCCGTCGCCTTGATGTCGGCCGTCTTGGGCAGCTCCCCGCCCTCGGCGGCACGCACGGCGCTCTCACTCGCGTCGATGCAGGCCAACGAGCCGTCCGTGGTCACGATGTAGAGCCGCCCGGCCCGGTACTGCATGCTGTACGCCGAGCCGCATCCGGTGCCCAGCTTCCACAGCCGGGTGCCGTCCGCCGCGAAGCAGTACACCGAGGAGTGGTTGTCGCCGGCGAAGACGTACCGCCCGTCGGGCGAGGTGGCGCAGGAGAACACCGCCGCGTCGCAGCGGTACCGGGCGGCCTCCGCCCCGTCCGCCTTGGCGAGCCGGTGGACCCAGCCCTTCCCGGTGCCGGCGAAGACCTCGTCCCGCTCCTGCCAGCCGAAGAGGACCGCGCCCTCCGTCCGCACGTGCCATACCCGCTCGCCGCCGCGGGCCGCGTAGCGCGACACGCCGGCCGTGTGGCCGTGGAAGACGCCGTCCTGGTCGCAGCGCACCATCCAGCCGGAACTGCCGGGGGCGGAGCGCCGCCACTGGAACTCGTCCTCGTGGTCCACGGTGGTGATCCCGCCCTGGGCGTCGGAGACACCGAGCACCCCGTCGTGGATGTCCATCCAGTAGATGTCGACGTCGGCGGCGATCTCGTACGCCACCCTGGGCACCTTCCCGCCCAGGTCGTAGACCCGGCCGTCGTCACAGCCCGCGTAGATCCAGTAGTCGTCGGCGACGATGCACTTCACCCCGTCCGGCAGACCGTAGCGGCCGGTCACCTCGCCGTCGTGGGTGAGGGTGTAGACGTCGCCGGCCTGGTTGCCCACCCAGGCGTGCTCCTCGCCGACGAAGATCCCGAACGCGGCGGCACCCGACCTGAACCGCCACAGCACCGGCGCCTGACGAGCCGTCGACCGGCTGCTGACGATCTCCCGCCGGGTCACCGCCCGGTGCTGCCGCACCCCGCGCACCGCCGGCGCGTACCCCTTGCGGACCTTCTCCCCCACCTTCTTGGCAGCGGCCGCCGCGGCCTTCTCCGCCGACGGGTACGTGGTCGCCTTCGCCTGCCCGCCGTCCCCGATCCGGCCGTACGTGACCGTCACCTCGGCCCCGACCAGCCGTACCTCGTAGAACTTGTGCGCACCGCTCCCCTCCTCGGAGAGCTCCAGGTAGGTGACCTGCTCGTCAACGGCGGCAGTGGACATGGAACGGCCCTTCGGACGGTCGAAAACCTGTTGGCACCAAGCTAGTTGCCGCCACTGACAACCGATCAGGCCCGCCACCGGACCAGAAACGCCGCAGGGCGGCCACCCCGTGAGGGGTGACCGCCCTGCGGCGTTGCGGAAACGACCGTCAGCCGGTGTACGGGCCGTAGTCGTAGTCGTCCAGCGGAACCGCCTGGCCGGAGCCGGCGCCGAAGGGCGACATGTCGTAGTCGTCGTAGCCGACGGCCGAGTACATGGCGGCCTTGGCCTCCTCGGTCGGCTCGACCCGGATGTTGCGGTAGCGGGGCAGACCCGTACCGGCCGGGATGAGCTTACCGAGGATGACGTTCTCCTTGAGGCCCAGCAGCGGGTCCGACTTGGCGTGGATCGCCGCGTCGGTGAGGACCCGGGTCGTCTCCTGGAAGGAGGCGGCCGACAGCCAGGACTCGGTGGCCAGCGAGGCCTTGGTGATACCCATCAGCTGCGGACGACCGGAGGCGGGGTGGCCGCCCTCGGAGACCACGCGGCGGTTCTCCTGCTCGAAGCGGCCGCGCTCGACGAGCTCGCCCGGAAGCAGCTCGGCGTCGCCCGACTCGATGATCGTCACGCGGCGGAGCATCTGCCGGATGATGATCTCGATGTGCTTGTCGTGGATCGACACACCCTGCGAGTTGTAGACCTTCTGGACCTCGGCGACCAGGTGGACCTGGACGGCGCGCTGGCCCATGATGCGCAGGACGTCGTGCGGGTTGGTCGCACCGACGGTCAGCTTCTGGCCGACCTCGACCGCCTCGCCCTCGCTCACCAGGAGCTTGACACGCTTGGAGACCGGGTAGGCGATCTCGTCGGTGCCGTCGTCCGGGGTGATGACGATCTTGCGGGTCTTCTCGGTGTCCTCGATGCGGACCCGGCCCTGCGCCTCCGAGATCGGGGCCACACCCTTGGGGGTACGGGCCTCGAAGAGCTCGACGACACGCGGCAGACCCTGGGTGATGTCGTCACCCGCCACACCACCGGTGTGGAAGGTACGCATGGTCAGCTGGGTACCGGGCTCACCGATGGACTGGGCGGCGATGATGCCGACCGCCTCACCGATGTCGACCAGCTTGCCGGTGGCCAGCGAGCGGCCGTAGCAGTGGGCACAGGTACCCACGGCCGACTCACAGGTCAGGATCGAGCGGACCTTGACCTCGGCGATGCCGTGGCGGATCAGCTCGTCGATCAGGACGTCACCGAGGTCGGTGTTGGCGGTGGCGACGAGCTTGCCGTCCACCGTGATGTCCTCGGCCAGCATGCGGGCGTAGACGCTGGTCTCGACGTCGTCGGCCTTGCGCAGCACGCCGTCCGCGCCGACCGAACCGATCGACAGCTTCAGGCCGCGCTCGGTACCGCAGTCCTCCTCGCGAATGATGACGTCCTGGGAGACGTCGACCAGACGACGGGTGAGGTAACCGGAGTCGGCGGTACGCAGGGCGGTGTCCGCGAGACCCTTACGGGCACCGTGGGTGGAGATGAAGTACTCCAGCACGGACAGACCCTCACGGAACGACGCCTTGATCGGCCGCGGGATGGTCTCGTTCTTCGCGTTCGACACCAGACCACGCATACCGGCGATCTGGCGCATCTGCATCATGTTTCCTCGAGCACCCGAGTCCACCATCATGAAGATGGGGTTGGTCTTCGGGAAGTTCGCGGCCATGGCCTCGGCGACCTCGTTGGTCGCCCGGGTCCAGATGCCGATGAGCTCGCTCTTGCGCTCGTCGTTGGTGATCAGACCGCGCTCGTACTGACGCTGGACCTTCTCCGCCTGCGCCTCGTAGCCCTCCAGGATCTGGGGCTTGCTCGGCGGGACGATGACGTCCGAGATCGAGACGGTGACACCGGAACGGGTCGACCAGTAGAAGCCGGCCGCCTTCAGGTTGTCGAGCGTCGCGGCGACGACGACCTTCGGGTAGCGCTCGGCCAGGTCGTTGACGATGGCCGACAGCTGCTTCTTGCCGACCTCGTAGTCGACGAACGGGTAGTCCTCGGGCAGCAGCTCGTTGAAGAGCGCGCGGCCCAGGGTCGTGGTGAGCCGGAAGGACTCGCCCTCGGTCCAGCTCGCCGGCTGACCGTCGGTCCACTCGGGGTCGACCGGCGCCGTCCAGCCGCGCGGCGGCACGGTGCCGACCGGCAGACGCAGGTCGATCGAGGCCTGGACGTCCAGCTCGCGGGCGTCGAAGGCCATGATCGCCTCGGCGGTGGACGAGAAGGAGCGGCCGGCGCCCTTCACGTTCTCGCGGTCCGAGGTGAGGAAGAACAGACCCAGCACCATGTCCTGGGTCGGCATGGTGACGGGGCGACCGTCGGCCGGCTTCAGGATGTTGTTCGAGGACAGCATCAGGATGCGGGCCTCGGCCTGCGCCTCCGCGGAGAGCGGCAGGTGGACGGCCATCTGGTCACCGTCGAAGTCCGCGTTGAACGCGGTGCAGACGAGCGGGTGGATCTGGATGGCCTTGCCCTCGACCAGCTGCGGCTCGAAGGCCTGGATGCCGAGGCGGTGCAGGGTGGGCGCACGGTTCAGCAGAACCGGGTGCTCGGCGATGACCTCTTCGAGGACGTCCCACACGACCGGACGGGCACGCTCGACCATGCGCTTGGCCGACTTGATGTTCTGCGCGTGGTTCAGGTCGACCAGGCGCTTCATCACGAACGGCTTGAAGAGCTCCAGCGCCATGGCCTTGGGCAGACCGCACTGGTGCAGCTTGAGCTGCGGGCCGACGACGATGACCGAACGGGCCGAGTAGTCGACTCGCTTGCCGAGCAGGTTCTGGCGGAAGCGACCCTGCTTGCCCTTCAGCATGTCGGAGAGCGACTTCAGCGGACGGTTGCCGGGGCCCGTGACCGGGCGGCCGCGGCGGCCGTTGTCGAAGAGCGCGTCGACGGCCTCCTGGAGCATGCGCTTCTCGTTGTTCACGATGATCTCGGGCGCGCCGAGGTCGAGAAGCCGCTTCAGGCGGTTGTTGCGGTTGATCACACGGCGGTACAGGTCGTTCAGGTCGGAGGTCGCGAAGCGGCCACCGTCCAGCTGCACCATCGGACGCAGGTCCGGCGGGATCACCGGGACGCAGTCCAGCACCATGCCGTTGGGCTTGTTGCTGGTCTGCAGGAAGGCGGAGACGACCTTGAGGCGCTTGAGCGCACGGGTCTTCTTCTGGCCCTTGCCGGTACGGATGATCTCGCGGAGGCGCTCGGCCTCCTCCGACAGGTCGAAGGTCTCCAGGCGGTCCTTGAGGGCCGCCGCACCCATCGAGCCGGAGAAGTAGGTGCCGAAGCGGTCGCGCAGCTCGCGGTAGAGCAGCTCGTCGCCCTCGAGGTCCTGGACCTTGAGGTTCTTGAAGCGGGCCCAGACCTCGTCGAGGCGGTCGATCTCGCGCTGCGCACGGTCGCGCAGCTGCTTCATCTCGCGCTCGGCGCCCTCGCGCACCTTGCGGCGGACGTCGGCCTTGGCGCCCTCGGCCTCCAGCTCCGCCAGGTCGGTCTCGGCCTTCTTGGCGCGGGCCTCCAGGTCGGCGTCGCGGCGGTTCTCGATCTGCTGGCGCTCGACGGAGACGTGCGCCTCCAGCGACGGCAGGTCGCGCTGACGGCGCTCGTCGTCAACCCAGGTGATCATGTAGGCGGCGAAGTAGATGACCTTCTCGAGGTCCTTCGGCGCCAGGTCCAGCAGGTAGCCCAGACGGGACGGGACACCCTTGAAGTACCAGATGTGGGTGACCGGGGCGGCCAGCTCGATGTGGCCCATCCGCTCACGGCGCACCTTGGCGCGGGTAACCTCGACGCCACAGCGCTCGCAGATGATGCCCTTGAAGCGGACGCGCTTGTACTTACCGCAGTAGCACTCCCAGTCCCGGGTGGGGCCGAAGATCTTCTCGCAGAAGAGGCCGTCCTTTTCGGGCTTCAGGGTGCGGTAGTTGATGGTCTCCGGCTTCTTGACCTCGCCGTGCGACCACTGGCGGATGTCGTCGGCCGTGGCCAGGCCAATGCGGAGCTCGTCGAAGAAGTTGACGTCAAGCACTGGTCGTCAAGCCCTCTTTCGTAAGTCGAGGTTGATCTGTGGTCTGAGGGGGCCTGGGGGCGGGCCGGCCCGGGCAGCTTCTAGATGTCGCTGGCCGGGCCGGCCCAACCTCCGTCAGACCTCTTCGACGCTGCTCGGCTCGCGCCGGGACAGGTCGATGCCGAGCTCCTCGGCAGCGCGGAACACGTCTTCGTCGGAGTCCCGCATCTCGATGGACTGGCCGTCCGAGGACAGCACCTCCACGTTGAGGCAGAGCGACTGCATTTCCTTGATGAGCACCTTGAAGGACTCGGGAATGCCGGGCTCGGGGATGTTCTCGCCCTTGACGATGGCCTCGTAGACCTTGACTCGGCCGAGG
This sequence comes from Kitasatospora sp. NPDC001175, assembly GCF_053598215.1. Taxonomy (NCBI): domain Bacteria; kingdom Bacillati; phylum Actinomycetota; class Actinomycetes; order Kitasatosporales; family Streptomycetaceae; genus Kitasatospora; species Kitasatospora sp. NPDC001175. Next base: position 271,787 of record NZ_JBSFJU010000001.1, read on the forward strand.
ACGTCGTCGGACTTGATGGTGAGCAGCTCCTGCAGCGCGTACGCGGCACCGTACGCTTCCAGGGCCCACACCTCCATCTCACCGAAGCGCTGACCACCGAACTGCGCCTTACCACCCAGCGGCTGCTGGGTGATCATCGAGTACGGACCGGTCGAGCGGGCGTGCAGCTTGTCGTCGACCAGGTGGTGCAGCTTGAGGATGTACATGTAGCCGACCGAGATCGGCATCGGGAACGGCTCGCCGGAGCGGCCGTCGAACAGCCGGGCCTTACCGGTGGAGTTCACCAGGCGCTCACCGTCACGGGTGAGGGTGGTGTTGTCCAGCAGGCCGGTGATCTCGTCCTCGCGGGCGCCGTCGAAGACCGGGGTGGCGAGGTTGGTGCCACCCACGACCGTGTCGGCGCCGATCGCCTGCAGGCGCTTGGCCCACTCGTCGGCGAGGCCGGAGACGTCCCAGCCCTGCTTGGCGAGCCACCCGAGGTGGATCTCCAGGACCTGTCCCGGGTTCATTCGGGACGGGACACCCAGCGGGTTGAGGATGATGTCGACCGGGGTGCCGTCCTCGAGGAACGGCATGTCCTCGACCGGGAGGATCTTGGAGATGACACCCTTGTTGCCGTGGCGGCCGGCGAGCTTGTCACCGTTGGTGATCTTGCGCTTCTGCGCCACGTAGACGCGGACCAGCTGGTTCACGCCCGGGGGCAGCTCGTCGCCCTCTTCGCGGTCGAAGACGCGGACGCCGATGACCTTGCCGGACTCACCGTGCGGCACCTTCAGCGAGGTGTCGCGGACCTCACGGGCCTTCTCACCGAAGATCGCGCGGAGCAGGCGCTCCTCGGGGGTCAGCTCGGTCTCACCCTTCGGGGTGACCTTGCCGACCAGGATGTCGCCGGTGACGACATCCGCACCGATCCGGATGATGCCGCGCTCGTCGAGGTCGGCGAGGACCTCCTCGGAGACGTTCGGGATGTCCCGGGTGATCTCCTCGGGGCCCAGCTTGGTGTCACGGGCGTCGACCTCGTGCTCCTCGATGTGGATCGAGGAGAGGACGTCGTCCTGCACGAGGCGCTGCGACAGGATGATCGCGTCCTCGTAGTTGTGGCCCTCCCACGACATGAACGCCACGAGGAGGTTCTTGCCGAGCGCCATCTCGCCCTCGTCCGTGCAGGGGCCGTCGGCCAGAACCTGGCCGGCCTCCACGCGGGAGCCCTCGTCCACGAGCACCTTCTGGTTGAAGGAGGTGCCCTGGTTGGAGCGGGTGAACTTGGCGGCGCGGTACGTGGTGTAGGTGCCGTCGTCGTTGGCCACCGTGACGTAGTCGGCGGAGACCTCCTGGACCACACCGGCCTTCTCGGCGGTGATCACGTCGGCGGCGTCGACCGCGCAGCGGTACTCCATGCCGGTACCGACCAGCGGAGCCTCGCTCTTCAGCAGCGGCACCGCCTGGCGCATCATGTTCGAGCCCATGAGCGCGCGGTTGGCGTCGTCGTGCTCGAGGAACGGGATCATGGCGGTCGCGACCGACACCATCTGGCGCGGCGAGACGTCCATGTAGTCGATCTCGGAGCCCGGGATGTAGTCGATCTCACCGCCACGGCGGCGGACCAGGACGCGCGGCTCGGCGAAGTGCAGGTCGTTCGTCAGCGGGGCGTTGGCCTGCGCGATGACGAAGCGGTCCTCCTCGTCGGCCGTCAGGTAGTCGACCTGCTCGGTGACGACACCGTCGACGACCTTGCGGTACGGGGTCTCGATGAAGCCGAAGGCGTTCACCCGGCCGTACGAGGCCAGCGAGCCGATCAGACCGATGTTCGGGCCTTCAGGGGTCTCGATGGGGCACATGCGGCCGTAGTGCGAGGGGTGCACGTCACGGACCTCGAAGCCGGCGCGCTCACGGGAGAGACCACCGGGACCGAGGGCGGACAGACGGCGCTTGTGGGTCAGGCCCGACAGCGGGTTCGTCTGGTCCATGAACTGCGACAGCTGGCTGGTGCCGAAGAACTCCTTGATGGAGGCGACGACCGGCCGGATGTTGATCAGGGTCTGCGGCGTGATCGCCTCGACGTCCTGGGTGGTCATGCGCTCGCGCACGACGCGCTCCATACGGGCGAGACCCGTACGGACCTGGTTCTGGATCAGCTCGCCGACGTTGCGCAGGCGACGGTTGCCGAAGTGGTCGATGTCGTCGACCTCGACCACGATGTCGCGGCCCTCGTCGTCACGCCAGTCGACCTCGCCGGCGTGCAGCTTGACCAGGTACTTGATGGTGTTGATGATGTCCGGCTCGGTGAGCACGCCCGAGTCCAGCGACTCGGCGTTGCCCAGCTTCCGGTTGACCTTGTAGCGGCCGACCTTGGCGAGGTCGTAGCGCTTCGGGTTGAAGTACAGGTTCTCCAGCAGCGTCTGCGCGGCCTCACGCGTCGGCGGCTCGCCCGGGCGCAGCTTGCGGTAGATGTCGAGGAGTGCGTCGTCCTGGCCCTGGGTGTGGTCCTTCTCCAGGGTGGCGCGCATCGACTCGTACTCGCCGAACTCCTCGAGGATCATCTCGTTGGTCCAGCCGAGCGCCTTGAGCAGGACGGTGACCGACTGCTTGCGCTTGCGGTCGATGCGGACACCGACCATGTCGCGCTTGTCGATCTCCATCTCCAGCCAGGCACCGCGGGAGGGGATGATCTTGGCGGAGTAGATGTCCTTGTCGGACACCTTGTCCAGCGTCGAGTCGAAGTACACGCCGGGGGAACGGACCAGCTGCGACACGACGACGCGCTCGGTGCCGTTGATCACGAACGTGCCCTTGTGGGTCATGAGCGGGAAGTCGCCCATGAAGACCGTCTGAGACTTGATCTCACCGGTCTCGTTGTTGGTGAACTCGGCGGTGACGAAGAGCGGAGCCGCGAAGGTGAAGTCGCGGTCCTTGCACTCGTCAATGGAGTTCTTCGGCGGCTCGAAACGGTGGTCGCGGAAGGTCAGCGACATCGACCCGCTGAAGTCCTCGATCGGGGAGATCTCCTCGAAGATCTCCTCCAGTCCGGACTTGGTGGGGACGTCCTGACCACTCTCCAGCGCCGCCTCGACCCGGGCCTTCCAGGCCGCGTTGCCGAGCAGCCAGTCAAAGCTCTCGGTCTGCAGGGCCAGGAGGTTCGGGACCTCAAGGGGCTCCTTGATCTTCGCGAACGAGACGCGGAGCGGGGCGGTGGATGCGGCGGAATTGTTCGAGGCGTTGCGCGAGGCGGCCAAGAGGGGGGTCCTTCCGAGGGCTCGGAGCTCACTACGCGCGTACCAGCCGGGCCTGGAAAGGCTTGGAACCACCTCCGGCGCCGAGGGTCCCAGCCGGGAATAAATCCCAGGTCAGAGCCGCTTTGCGGAGGCGGTGCCAGACCCCTTCAGGGGAACGCAGACTCCGGGCGACGAGTCACGGAGCAGCTAACAGGCAGCGCAAAGGGACAGTGTAGCCAAAAGGCACACTGCTGACAAGCCCTGATTCGGAGACCGAATCGGACGCTCCCTCCGGTAGCCGTCCACCGGCCCGACCCCGCCCCGGGAGCCGTGCCGCAGGGCGGCGCCTGCCTCGCACAACCTTGGCCCGGACTACGCCGGGCCACCGCACCTCACATGCAGTCACTTCCCGTCGGGGCCACTGAATATGCATTCAGGGCGCTCCGACTTGGAGCGTGCTCTCCATGCTGGGCGCGCGCCTTGAGAATCGCGCGCCCGGTGCCGTTCGTCAAGGCCCGCGCCGGAGCGTGGACCTCGCACCACCCATCGTTCGACACCGCCGGGACGTTACAGAACCCGTGGTGGCGGCCGTCTGCGATGACAGCGATCACCATACCGGTCCACACCGACAGTAGCCGAGTGCGTGCCGTTCCGGGGCTGCCAGCGCCCGCCTGGAGGCCGGAACGAAACAGGCCGGGCCGACCACCCACAAGGGTGATCGGCCCGGCCCGTGAGCCCCCTCAGAGGGGGCGCGGGGTCACTTGACGACGACCTTGGCGCCGGCACCCTCGAGGGCAGCCTTGGCCTTCTCGGCAACGTCCTTGGCAACCTTCTCCAGGACAACCGCGTTGGCGGTGTCAACGAGGTCCTTGGCCTCCTTCAGGCCGAGGGAGGTCAGGGTGCGCACCTCCTTGATGACCTGGATCTTCTTGTCGCCAGCGCCCTCGAGGATGACGTCGAACTCGTCCTTCTCCTCGACGGCCTCGACCGGGGCGCCCGGGACACCGGCGGCGGCAACGGCGACCGGAGCAGCAGCGGTGACGTCGAACTTGTCCTCGAAGGCCTTCACGAACTCGGAGAGCTCGATGAGGGTCATCTCCTCGAACTGCGCGAGCAGCTCGTCCTGGGTCAGCTTCGCCATGATGGCGTCCTTCCACTAAATCGGCAGGTGGTGCCGGATGTACGGGGTTGGCGGGCGCGGGCCCGCTGCGAGGGCGTAGACCGCCCCACGCCCCAGCGGGGCGTGGTGCGCCTTACTCGGCGGCGGCGTCCTCGGCGGCGGGAGCCGGCGTACCGGCACCGCCCTGCTCGACCTTGTCGCGCAGCGCGTCCACGGTGCGGACGAGCTTCGACGGCAGGGCCTGGAAGACCGCGGCAGCCTGGGACGGCTTGGCCTTCAGGGCACCCGCCAGCTTGGCGAGCAGCACCTCGCGGGACTCGAGGTCCGCGAGCTTCTTGATCTCATCGGCGGACAGCGCCTTGCCATCAAGGACACCGCCCTTGATGATCAGAGCGGGGTTCTCCTTGGCGAAGTCACGCAGAGCCTTCGCCGACTCCACCGGGTCACCGGTGATGAAGGCGACAGCCGTCGGACCAGCGAACTGGTCGTCGAGCTCGGTGATCCCGGCCTCGTTGGCAGCGATCTTGGTCAGCGTGTTCTTCACCACGGCGTACTGGGCGTTCTCACCCAGCGAGCGACGCAGAGTCTTCATCTGCTTCACCGTGAGACCGCGGTACTCGGTCAGCACGGCCGCGTTGGACGCACGGAACTTGTCCGTGATCACCGCGACATCAGCCGCCTTGTCAGGCCTTGCCATGGGCTTACGCCTCCTTCCGTGATGTCGAAGTCGGGCCGACCGTGAAGTCGACCATTCAACGCCGCGAACCGGCTGGCCGGGAAGGAAGCCCTGCAGAAACAGTGAGAGCCCCAGTGCGCAGTCGCACGGGGCTCAGTACAGACCTCGACGACCGCACGGCAACGCATGCGGACGGAAGTCCAAGCTCCAGACACTCCTGCGCGGGCCGTCCGCGAAAACGCGGATCCTTCGGTTGCGCCGCTCCCTCGCGGAAACAGTGCAACAACCAGCGGTCTTTGGCAGGGACTACCGTACTCGACCGCCCGAAAACCACCAAATCGATGGTGGTGCCGCCGCGCCTCGGGCGCTGCCGTCCGACTACGGCGCCAGCGGCGGCAGGCTCTTCGTCCCGGCGTCCGCGGTGTCGCCGTCCGCCGGGGCCTGCACCGAGAGCGCGCCGCCGAACTCGCTGTACCGGACGGTGTCGTCGACCGGGCCGGCGGGACCGGTCCCGGTGCGGTGCACCTCGGCCAGCTGGTCCTTGTCGTTCAGCAGCAGGTCGAGCACCAAAGGGCCGGGCCCGAGCGCCGCCCTGAGCGCCGCCCGCCGGTCGGCGCTCAGCTGGGTCTGGGCGGCGGTGTACGCGTCCGCGGTCAGGCTCACCCGGTAGTGCTGGAACGTTCCGTCGGCGGTCTGCTGCTCGCCCACCAGGGCCGGGTCCGGGGCCGCCACCGCCGCGGTGAGCGCCACCATCGGGTTGAGCCGGTCCACCATGGCGGAGTACGGGACCTCGCGCCGGCTGGCCGGGCCGGGGGCGGTGGCGAACTTCTCCCAGTGCCGGCCGCCCAGCCGGGCCGCGGTGGCCGGGTCGCCGCCCAGGTAGGCGGTGGTGTCCAGCACTATCACCCGCTCCGGGGCGCCGAGCCGGTCGAGCACCAGGACGGTCTTCGGCGCCCAGAACAGCATTCCGGTCGCGCTCTGCGTCCCCAGCCGGTAGCTGAACTTCGCCCGGCGGGCGGTGTCCATCTGAAGTTTCGCGGAGAGCAGTACCCCGTGCGGCGAGCGGTCGGTGGGCGTGGCGGACGGGCTGGCGGCCGTGGCGGGCGGCGAGGACTTCCCGTCCCCGCCGCCGCTGCCGCACCCGGCCAGCAGGCAGGCGGCCAGCACCGCGATCGCCGCCCGCCGCGCCACGCTCATCCCCGTACTCCTCCGCTTCCCGGTGATCCGGTCAGTTCTTCAGCATGTCCGCGAAGTCCATGACCTCGCTGTCGGCGGGTGCCTTGGCCTGCGGGGCGCTGCCGATCTCGGTGTACTTGAAGGTCTGCGGGCCGTCGAGGCCGATGCCCGTGTTGGTGGTGGTCTGCTGGAGCAGCTCGCCCTTGCCGTTGATCCAGAAGTCGACCGTGGAGTTGTCGCCGTCCTTCTTCAACTGGTCGGTCACCAGCTGCCGCTGGCCGTCCGGGATCGGCAGCAGCTTGGCCAGCTGCTCGATCGGGGCCTCGCTGCGGTAGTGGACGGTGTCCACCCCGTCCACCTTCTCCTCGCCGACCCGGCTCAGCTTGCCCGCGTCGGCGTTGGCGGACAGCTGGGCGGCGGGCTGGAGCGCCACCAGCACCGCCGCGATCGAACCGTAGTCCTCGGCACCGCCGGCCTTGCCGCCGCCGGCCGACCCGGGGGCCAGCTTCAGCCACTTCTTGCCGTCCATCAGCGCGGCCGTCTCGGCGTCCAGGCTGGTGTAGAGCCCGCTGCCGACCGCGAGCATCCGCCTCTCCCCGCCCTTGTCCTTCAGCGACAGCTCCAGGGCGGGGGCGTCCCGGTTCCACGAGTACGAGCCGGAGCCGCCGTCCCCGGTGGCCCGGGTCAGCCTGGCGCCGCGGGCCTTCTCCATGACCGCGGCCGAGGCCAGCAGGGCCGCCTTCGGATCCGCCTTCGCATCGGGCTTCGGCGCCCCCGCCGCGCTGCCGCCGCCCGAGGCGGCCCCGCCGCCGCCCGGGGCGGCGGAGGAGGGCGTGGCTCCGGCGGACGCGGCGGCGTCCTTGGCGGTGTCGCCGCTGCCGCCACTGCTGCAGGCGGTCAGCCCGCCGAGCAGGAGCGCGGTCGCGGCAACGGCTGAGGCAAGGCGCGGGGTGCGCACAGGAGTCCCCCCTCATATGTCGTGCTCATCAGATTTTCTCGGACTCTAATCGATCGCCCCGAGGCCTGGACAAGGGGTACGACGACGGGCCCGCACCCCCGAGGGGGTACGGGCCCGTCGTACGGACTTCAGTCGCGCCCAGGACGCGGTCGCAGTGCGAGCTCAGGCTCAGACGGCGGCCGGGTCCTCCTCGACCATGAGGTTGCGGGTGCGGTTCGGGTCCACCTGGACACCGGGGCCCATGGTGGTCGAGAACGCGATCTTCTTGATGTAGCGGCCCTTGGCGGCGGCCGGCTTGGCCCGCAGGACCTCCTCGAGGGCGGCGGCGTAGTTCTCGACCAGCTGCTCGTCGGTGAAGGAGGCCTTACCGATGATCAGGTGCAGGTTCGAGTGCTTGTCGACGCGGAACTCGATCTTGCCGCCCTTGATCTCGTTCACGGCCTTGGCCACGTCCGGGGTCACGGTGCCGGTCTTCGGGTTCGGCATCAGGCCACGGGGGCCGAGGACGCGACCGAGGCGGCCGACCTTGCCCATGAGGTCCGGGGTGGCGACGACGGCGTCGAAGTCCAGACGGCCCTTGGCGACCTCGTCGATCAGCTCGTCCGAGCCGACGATGTCGGCGCCCGCAGCACGCGCGGCCTCGGCACGCTCGCCGGTCGCGAAGACCAGGACCCGAGCGGTCTTACCGGTGCCGTGCGGGAGGATGACGGTGCTGCGGACCATCTGGTCGGCCTTGCGCGGGTCGACACCCAGGCGCATGGCGACCTCGACGGTGCCGTCGAACTTGGTGGTGGAGGTCTCCCGGGCGAGGCGGACGGCCTCGAGCGGGGCGTAGATCCGGCTGCGGTCGACCTTGGCGTCCGCGGCCTTGAGAGCCTTGCTGCGCTTCACTGCTTCTCCTGAAGGTTGGGCCCCTCCTGCCGATAGGCGGGCCAGGAGGGTGGAGGAGTCGTGGTGTCAACGGGCCGCGCTGGCCCTACCACGGGGGGAACGACTAGGACTTTCAGCCCTCGACGGTGATGCCCATCGACCGGGCGGTGCCGGCGATGATCTTCTCCGCCGCGTCCAGGTCGTTGGCGTTCAGGTCGGGCATCTTGGTGGTGGCGATCTCGCGGACCTGGGCGCTGGTGAGCTTGGCGACCTTGGTCTTGTGCGGCTCGCTGGAGCCCTTGTCGATGCCCGCGGCCTTCAGGATGAGGCGGGCGGCCGGCGGCGTCTTCGTGATGAAGGTGAAGGAGCGGTCCTCGTAGACCGTGATCTCCACCGGCACGATCATGCCGCGCTGCGACTCGGTCGCGGCGTTGTAGGCCTTGCAGAACTCCATGATGTTGACGCCGTGCTGACCCAGCGCCGGGCCGACCGGCGGGGCCGGGTTGGCCGCACCAGCGTTGATCTGGAGCTTGATAAGCCCCGTGACCTTCTTCTTCTTGGGAGGCATGTCTCTCCGGGTCCTTCCGAGAGGTGGTTGCTGGTGTGTACGGGCCGGGGCGACACCCGGCCGGGAGTACACACATCGGACCAGGCTAACGCGGATGCGCCGCCTGGCCAAAACGGGTCCGGGGCAGAGCCGAAGCCCCGCCCCGGACCCGAAGACCTGTTAGTTCTTCTGGATCTGGTCGAAGGACAGCTCGACCGGGGTCTCCCGGCCGAAGATCTCGACCAGGCCCTTGACCTTCTTCGAGTCGGGGTTGATCTCGTTGATGGTCGCCTGCAGGGTCGCGAACGGGCCGTCGGTGACGGTGACCGAGTCACCGACCTCGAAGTCCAGCACCTGGACCTCGACCGGGCGGACCGGCGAGGCCTTGCCGGCCTCCTTGGCCGCCTTGCGCTCCACGTCGGGGGCGAGCATCTTGACGACCTCGTCCAGGGTCAGCGGGTACGGGTCGTACGCGTTGCCGACGAAGCCGGTGACACCCGGGGTGTTGCGGACGACGCCCCAGGACTCGGGGGTCAGGTCCATGCGCACCAGGACGTAGCCGGGGAGCTTGTTCTGGCGGATGGTCTTGCGGTCGCCGTTCTTGATCTGGACGACCTCCTCCTGCGGCACCTCGGCCTGGAAGATGTACTCCTCGACGTTCAGCGAGACCGCGCGCTGCTCCAGGTTCTGCTTGACCCGGTTCTCGTAGCCCGCGTAGGTGTGGATGACGTACCACTCGCCCGGCATGAACCGCAGCTCCTCGCGGAACTTGGCGACCGGGTCGACCTCGGCGGTCTCGACCTCGACCTCGGCTACGGCCTCGGCGAACGCCTCGTCCGCCGCAGCCTCGTCCGCGGACACCTCGTGCATCGCGGCGCTCTCGGCCGGCACGCCCGCCTCGGACTCGTCCGCAGCCTCGACCTCGTCCGCATCGGCGTCCGCCGCGTCGAGGATCTGCTCGGCAGCCTCGTCAGCCTCGGCGGCGGCGGCCGCGTCCAGCTCGGCGGCGTCGTACAGGGGGGACTCAGACACGGTGGCTGCTTCTTTCCTGGGATGTGGAGATGGAACGGCTCCGGAGCCACCCGGCGCCCTCGCGGGCCCGTGTGGATGAAGTCTCGGATACCTCAACAGTACCGAGTCAACGGTAGCGGGCTCCTGCGGTCGGCGCCGACAGCTCGACCCGGGCACCCAGCGCGATGGCGGGTGACCCGGGTCGGAGGTGGTTCGGGGAGGTGCGGATCAGCCGAAGATCCAGAAGGAGAGCTTTCCGAAGCCGGTGTCGAGGCCGTACACCAGGCCCATGATCACGACCACGAAGGTCACCACGACGCTGGTGTACTGGATCAGGTCGTTCCGGCTCGGCCAGACGACCTTGCGCAGCTCGGCGATGATCTGCCGGTAGAACAGCCCCATCCGGGCGAACACGCCCTTCTTGGCCCGCTTGCCGGACTTCTCGCCACCGGCCGCCTTGTTGGCCCGCTTGCGCTCACGCCGCGAGAGCGCCTTGTCCTCGGCGGCCGCGGTCTCGTTCGCGGGGTTGCCGCTCTCAGGCGTTGCGGTGGAGCCCGTGGTCTCGGTCACTCGTCCTCACCTGAATTCGGATCCTGCCGAACCTCGCTTGCGTGCCTGTGCAACACGGGCGATCCGGCGAAAGCAGTGCTGATCGGGGCCCTCTCCGCATCAAGCCCGCTCGCTCTGCGGAGCGAACGGGCTTACGTCGGATCAAGCAGCAGGGCAAGAGGGACTCGAACCCCCAACCGCCGGTTTTGGAGACCGGTGCTCTACCAATTGAGCTATTGCCCTACGGTGCCTCGCGGCTCCGGAGATGTCCCCAACCTACCGCATCCGGACCGCTGCGTGCTGTACGCCTCGGCGGATCCGCAGTTCGGGAGCCATCGAGCGATGAGTGTACGGGTTCTTCGGCGATTGGTCGAACCCCTTCCCCGCCACCCCCTCCGAAGCCCCGTCAGACGGCTCCCCCGCGGCGCACACATCGTGGACGGAGCGGTACGCATGCTGGAACCGCCGTGCCCGGCCCCCGCCGACTCTGCCACGATGCTGGTATGAGCGCTTCCACCCCCGCCACCATTCGTCCCGCAGACCGCCGCGTCTCCGCCCGCATCGGCGCCATCGCCGAGTCCGCGACCCTCGCGGTGGACGCCAAGGCCAAGGCCCTCAAGGCGGCCGGCCGCCCCGTGATCGGCTTCGGCGCGGGCGAGCCCGACTTCCCGACCCCCGACTACATCGTCGAGGCCGCCGTCGCCGCCTGCCAGGACCCGAAGAACCACCGCTACACCCCGGCCGGCGGCCTGCCCGAGCTGAAGGCCGCGATCGCCGCCAAGACGCTGCGCGACTCCGGCTACCAGGTGGAGGCCTCGCAGGTCCTGGTCACCAACGGCGGCAAGCAGGCGATCTACAACGCCTTCGCCGCCATCCTGGACCCGGGCGACGAGGTGATCGTCCCGGCGCCGTACTGGACCACCTACCCGGAGTCGATCCGGCTCGCCGGCGGTGTCCCGGTCGAGGTCGTCGCGGACGAGACCACCGGCTACAAGGTCTCGGTGGAGCAGCTGGAGGCCGCCCGCACCGAGAACACCAAGGTGGTGCTGTTCGTCTCGCCGTCCAACCCGACCGGCGCGGTCTACACCGAGGCCGAGGCCCGGGCGATCGGCGAGTGGGCGCTGGAGCACGGCCTGTGGGTGCTCACCGACGAGATCTACGAGCACCTGGTCTACGGCGGCGCGAAGTTCACCTCGCTGCCCGCGCTGCTGCCCGCCCTGCGCGACAAGTGCATCGTGGTCAACGGCGTGGCCAAGACCTACGCCATGACCGGCTGGCGGGTGGGCTGGCTGATCGGCCCCCAGGACGTGGTCAACGCCGCCGCCAACCTGCAGTCGCACGCCACCTCCAACGTCTCCAACGTGGCCCAGCGCGCCGCCCTGGCCGCCGTCTCCGGCGACCTGGACGCCGTCGCCGAGATGCGCACCGCCTTCGACCGCCGCCGCCAGACCATCGTCCGGATGCTCAACGAGATCGACGGTGTGTTCTGCCCCGAGCCGCAGGGCGCCTTCTACGCCTACCCGTCCGTCAAGGGCCTGCTGGGCAAGGAGATCCGCGGCAAGCGCCCGCAGACCTCCGCCGAGCTGGCCGCGCTGATCCTCGACGAGGCCGAGGTCGCGGTCGTCCCCGGCGAGGCCTTCGGGACCCCGGGCTACCTGCGGCTGTCCTACGCACTCGGCGACGCCGACCTGGTCGAGGGCGTCAGCCGGATGCAGAAGCTGCTGGGTGAGGCCCGCGACTGACGGTCCCTCGCGCGTGGCGCCCCCTTCACCCCTTCGAAGGACCTGAAGGGGGCGCTTCCCGTTCCCGCCCTCGATGCGGCAGGATTCGTGAATGGATCCCCTGCGCGACGTACGGGCGCTTCCCAAGGCCCACCTGCACCTGCACTTCACCGGCTCGATGCGGCCCGCGACCCTGCTGGAACTGGCCGCCAAACACCGCGTCCGCCTGCCCGAAGCGCTGAGCTCGGGCCGGCCGCCGAAGCTGCGGGCCACCGACGAGCGCGGCTGGTTCCGCTTCCAGCGGCTGTACGACACCGCCCGCTCGGTGCTGCGCGAGGAGGAGGACATCCGGCGGCTGGTCCTGGAGACCGCGGAGGACGAGCGCCGGGACGGCTCCCGCTGGCTGGAGATCCAGGTCGACCCGACCTCGTACGCCCCGCGCCTCGGCGGCCTGATCCCGGCCCTGGAACTGATCCTGGACGCCGTCAAGGACGCCTCCGAGCGGACCGGGGTGGGAATCCGGGTGCTGGTCGCCGCGAACCGGATGAAGTCGCCGATGGACGCCCGTACCCTCGCCCGGCTGGCCGTCCGATACGCCGACCGGGGCGTGGTCGGCTTCGGCCTCTCCAACGACGAACGGCGCGGTCTGGCAAGGGACTTCGACCGGGCCTTCGCGATCGCCCGCAAGGCCGGGCTGCTGGCCGCCCCGCACGGCGGCGAGCTCGCCGGACCCGAGTCCGTCCGGGACTGCCTGGACGACCTGGGCGCCGGCCGGATCGGCCACGGCGTCCGGTCGGCCGAGGACCCCCGGCTGGTGCAGCGCCTGGCCGACCGCCAGATCACCTGCGAGGTCTGCCCCGCCTCCAACGTCGCGCTCGGCGTCTACGAGCACGCCGAGCAGGTCCCGCTGCGACGGCTCTTCGACGCCGGCGTCCCGCTCGCCCTCGGCGCCGACGACCCCCTGCTGTTCGGCTCCCGCCTGGCCGACCAGTACGAACTGGCCCGCACCGCCCATGGTTTCACCGACCAGGAGCTCGCCGAGCTGGCCCGCCAGTCCGTCCGCGGCTCGCGCGCTCCCGATGACGTCCAGAAGGTGCTGCTTGCCGACATCGACGCCTGGCTGACCCAGTAGCGGCCGGCGGCCGTGCCGGCCGCCGGAGCACCCGCTACAGGCTCACACCCACCATCACCGGCTCGTTGACCAGCTCCACGCCGAAGGCGTCCCGCACGCCGTCCCGGATCGCCCGCGCCAGCGCCAGCAGGTCCTCGGTGGTCGCGCCGCCCCGGTTGGTCAGCGCCAGGGTGTGCTTGGTGGACAGGGTGGCCGGCCCGCTGCCCCAACCCTTGCCGAAGCCGGCCTGGTCGATCAGCCAGGCGGCGGAGGTCTTGGTGCAGCCGTCCGGCGCGGGGTAGGCGGGGGCGGTGCGCCCGTCGAGCCGGGCCCGGAACGCGGCGAGCTGATCGGCCGTCAGGATCGGGTTGGTGAAGAAGGAGCCGGCCGACCAGGTGTCGTGGTCCGCCGGGTCCAGCACCATGCCCTTGCCCGCCCGCAGCCGCAGCACCGCCTCGTACGCCGTCCGCAGGTCGACCCGCTGCTCGGCCTCGACCCCCAGGGTCTTCGCCACCTCGGCGTACTTCACCGGCGAGGACTGCCCGGCGGCGTCCTCCAGGGCGAACCGCACCCGGAGCACCACGTAGCGGTCGGGCTGCTCCTTGAAACGGCTGTGCCGGTAGGAGAAGGCGCACTCGGCGCCGCTCAGCGTGACCGTCTCACCGGCCGCGCGGTCGTACGCGACGACCTCGGTGATGCTGCTGGCCACCTCCTGGCCGTACGCGCCGACGTTCTGCACCGGGGTGGCCCCGGCCGAGCCGGGGATGCCGGCCAGGAACTCGATGCCCGCCAGCCCCTTGTCGACGGTACGGGCCACGGCGTCCGCCCAGACCTCGCCGGCGGCGAGCTCCAGGGTGGCGCCGTCCAGCTCGAAGCCGCCGGTGGCGATCCGCAGCACGGTGCCGTCGAACCCGGCGTCCCCGATCACCAGGTTGGAGCCGCCGCCGATGACCAGCAGCGGCTCACCGGCTTCGTCGGCCTCCCGGACGGTGGCGATGACCTCGGCGTCGGTGGTGGCGGTGACCAGACGGCGGGCCGGGCCGCCGAGCCGGAGGGTGGTCAGCGGGGCGAGCGGGGCGTCGTGTTCTACAAGCACGCGCTCCAGACTACGGGGTGCCCCCGGGCTGCTCGCCCGGCCTCCGCCCGTCCGGACGCGGAGCCCGGACGGTGGCACAGCCGCCCGCCGCGGCGGGTGCGGCACCGCTCGGCCGCGGCTCGGTGGCGGTGGGCACGCCGGACGGCACCGGGGCCCGGGGAGGCGGTGCAGCGTCCCCGGGCCCCGGCCTGCGCCCCGGTCAGCCGAGCTGGACCACGGCCCGGGACATCCCGAGCACCTTCTGGCCGCCGCTGGTCGCCACCAGGTCGACCCGCACCCGCCGGTCGTCCAGCAGGGCCGCGACCTTGCCGGTGACCTCGATCACCGCGCCGACGCCGTCGTTGGGCACCGGCACCGGCCGGGTGAACCGCACGCCGTACTCGACCACCGCGCCCGGGTCGCCGACCCAGTCGGTGATCACCCGGGCGGCCTCGGCCATGGTGAACATGCCGTGCGCGATGACGTCGGGCAGGCCGACCTCCAGCGCGAACTTCTCGTTCCAGTGGATCGGGTTGAAGTCGCCCGAGGCGCCCGCGTAGCGGACCAGGGTGGCCCGGGTGACCGGGAAGGACCGGGCCGGCAGCTCGGTGCCGACCGCGACCTCGTCGAAGCTGATCGCCATGGCTGCTACTCCCCCGCCTCGTCCGCGGCCCGCGCCACCAGCGTCATGAACGCGGTGACCACGTGCTCGCCACTGTCGTCGTGCACCTCGCCGCGGACCGACAGGACGTCGTTGCCCGCCAGCGACTTGATCGAGTCGATGGTCACGGTGACCGCCAGCCGGTCACCGGCCCGCACCGGGCGGGTGTAGGCGAACTTCTGGTCGCCGTGGACCACCCGGGAGAAGTCCAGACCCAGCTCCGGATCGTTGACCACCTGCGCCGCGGCCTGGTACGTGATCACGAACGGGAAGGTCGGCGGGGCGATCACGTCCGGGTAGCCGAGCGCCTTGGCCGCCTCGGGGTCGGTGTAAGCCGGGTTGGCGTCGCCGATCGCGACGGCGAACTCGCGGATCTTCTCCCGGCCGACCTCGTACGGCGGGGTGGGCGGGTACGTCCGCCCGATGAACGAGGGGTCGAGCGCCATGGGCAACTCCTCCGACTACTGATCAGAACTTTTCACGACCTGTGGGGGCCGTGCGGGAGCAACGCAAAAAGCTCCAGGCCGCGCCCCTTGCGGGATGCGGCCTGGAGCCAAGAGCCTTTGTCACACAGGCCCGACGACGCCCTGCTGGGTCAGCGGGTCTCGCGGTGCGCGGTGTGCGAGTTGCAACGGGGGCAGTGCTTCTTCATCTCAAGACGGTCCGGGTCGTTGCGCCGGTTCTTCTTGGTGATGTAGTTCCGCTCCTTGCACTCCACGCAGGCCAGCGTGATCTTCGGGCGGACGTCGGTGGCAGCCACGGGAGTGCCTTCCTTGGACAACGAATAAGAACACAACAAGAGTAGCCGATCGGGAGTTCGATCTCCCGATCGACTACGCGGGTAGCGGTGACCGGACTTGAACCGGTGACACAGCGATTATGAGCCGCTTGCTCTACCAACTGAGCTACACCGCTTAGATGATCAGATCTCACACCGAGGCGTGAGTCCTCTCACCAGAGCCCCCAAACGGAATCGAACCGTTGACCTTCTCCTTACCATGGAGACGCTCTACCGACTGAGCTATAGGGGCGAACGAGGAAGACATTACACGGTTCCGGGCCAGAGGTGAAATCCGCATCCGACACGGAAGATCCCAGGTCGACGCTCCGGACGGACGCTTCGATCCCAGACTCGCATTCGAGCGCCGCCTGGGAACCCACGGCCCGACCCGATACGACTTTTGCCCGCCTCCGAGCGCCCCGGCGCCACTCCCCATAGGCTCGACCCCCAGTGATCTTGCGGCTCGCGGGGCGCCCTGGGCCGCCGGACAGCGAGGAGCCGGCCGATGAGCGCTGACAGCACACCCGCCGACGGCCCCGGGGCCGGGCGGGCCGGTCAGCCGCCCTCCTCCCCCCGCCCCGGGCCCGAGGGACCGCTCAGCCACGGCCCGGTCCTGCTGCTCACCGGCGCCAAGCTGGCCGACGGCCGGGTCGTGGACGTGCGGATCAGCGGCGACCGGATCCAGGCCGTCGGCACCAGCGGCAGCCTCGGCCCGCTCCCCGCCCTCCCGGGCGCCCCGACCGCCACCACCGGCGCCCGGATCGACCTGGGTGGCTATGTGCTCCTGCCCGCCCCGGCCGAGGCGCACGCCCACCACGACGCCGCCTTCTCCGCCGCGCCGACCGCCCCGCCCCCCGAGGGATCGGCGGCCCTGGTCCGCCGGGTCACCGAGGCCGCCCTCACCTCGCTCGGCTACGGCGCGACCGCGCAGCGCACCCACGTCCGGATCGGCGACGTCCACGGCCTGCGCCGGTTGGAGGCCGTCCTCGCCGCCCGGCAGGCCCTGCGCGGGCTCGCCGAACTCCAGACGGTCGCCATGCCCCGGCTGCTCACCGGCCTCGCCGGGGCCGACGGACGCGCCCAACTGCGCGAGGCCCTCAGGCTCGGCGCCACCGCCGCCGGGGGCTGCCCCGACCTCGACCCCGACCCCGTCGGCTACGTCCAGGTGCTGCTGGAGGCCGCCCGCGAGGCCGACTGCCCGGTCGACCTGCACACCGCCGCCGCCGACACCGCCCAACTCGCCCGGATCACGGGCCTGTTGGCCCCCCTGCGGCCACGGGTCGCGCTCGGTCCGTGCAGCGCGCTGACACCCGGCGCGTCCACCGTGCTGGCCGCCGGCGGCATCCGGCTGGTCTGTCTGCCGCAGAACGGCTGCTGCTCCGGGCTCGAAGGCCCGCCGACCGGACTGCGCCCTTCACTGGTACGGGAGTTGACCGATGCCCGGATCCCGCTCACGGCCGGCAGCGGCGCCCTGCGCGACCTCAGCAATCCGGTCGGCCGGGCCGACCCGCTGGAGTCCGCGTACCTGCTCGCGGCGGGTGGCACGCTCGATGCCCAGGCCGCGTACGAGGCGGTCAGCAACCAGGCCAGGATCACCCTCGGGCTGCCTCCGGTACGGGTGGACGCGGGCTTCCCCGCCGAGCTGCTCGCGGTGCGCGGCGACAGCGTCGCCGGGGCGCTGGCCGGTGGGCACAGCCGTCTCGTGGTGCACTGCGGACGGATCGTCAGCCGCACCAGCGCGGTCCGCGAGTTCGCGGACACCGTGGCCCTCGCGCTGCCCCGCCAGTGCGGCCCCGGCTGACCGCCGGCACCGGGAGACGGCTGTGCCCACCGGCCAGCGCCCCGGCGCGCGCACGGCTCCTCACGCCGCCGGAATGCGCCCTGGAGGCGCCGGCCCGGGCAGCCGCCGTACGCGTGACTCGTCTCCCCGGTACGGCGGCGCCCTCAACTGCCCGAACGGGCATCGCGGCCGGTGGGCCCCCACGCCCACCGCGCGGCCGGCTGCGGCACCCCCACGGAGCAGCGCCGGCTCTCGGCCACGAGGCTATCCGCCGACAGGGCCCGCCACCGGCCGCGCTGACGCGCTCTTGGCGGGCAACGGCCCGCTCTTGACGCATCGTTGACGAACGAAGCCCCGACCGCTCACGCGGTCGGGGCTTCGCGGGCCCTGCGCCGCGCCTCAGGCGTTCTCGGGGGCCGGGAGCTCCTCGTGCTCGGACCGCACCGACGGCTCGCCGCGGCGGACCGCGCCGGGGGCGCGGCGGGTCGGGTGGTAGGCCCGCCCGGCCGAGGTGAGCTGCCACGGGACGCTGATCACCATCACACCGGGGGTGAACAGCAGCCGGCTCTTCAGCCACAGCGCCGACTGGTTGTGCAGCACGTGCTCCCACCAGTGGCCGACCACGTACTCGGGGATGAAGACCGCGACGGCGTCCCTGGGGGTGGTGCGGCGGATCGAGCGGACGTACGCGACGACCGGCTTGGTGACCTCGCGGTACGGGGAGTCCAGCGCCTTCAGCGGGACCTCGATCCCGTACTCCTCCCACTTGGCCTCCAGCTCCTCGGTGTCGTCCTTGTCGACGGCCACCGTCACGGCCTCCAGCACGTCCGGGCGGAACGCCTCGGCGTAACCGAGGGCGCGCAGCGTGGGCCGGTGCAGCTTGGAGACCAGGACGATGCCGTGGACCTTGGACGGACGGACCGCCTCCTCGCGGGGGTCGTCCACGGCCAGCTCCTCGGCGACCGAGTCGTAGTGCTTGCGGATGCCGCGCATCATCGCGAACAGCACGAGCGCCGCCACCACGGCGAGCCAGGCGCCCTCGGTGAACTTGGTGGCCATAACGATCACCAGCACCAGGCCGGTGGTGAGCGCGCCGAAGGCGTTGATCACCCGGGAGCGCTGCGCCGAGCCGCGCACCGAGGGGTCGGTCTCCCCGTCCAGGACCTTGTTCCAGTGCCGGACCATGCCGATCTGGGACAGCGTGAAGGAGGTGAACACACCCAGGATGTACAGGTGGATCAGGTTGTTGACGTTCGCCTTGTAGGCCCACAGCAGCGCGATGTTGACCACGGCCAGTGCGATGATGCCGTTCGAGAAGGCCAGCCGGTCGCCCCGGGTGTGCATCTGCCGGGGCAGGTAGCTGTGCTGGGCGAGGATCGAGCCGAGCAGCGGGAAGCCGTTGAAGGCGGTGTTCGCGGCCAGGACCAGGACCAGCGCGGTGGCCGCCTGGATCACGTAGAACAGGATGCTGTGGTCGCCGCCGAAGACCGCGGCGGCCAGCTGGGCGATCACGGTCGGCTGGGAGTAGCTGTGGCAGTCGCCGACGTACCCGATCAGCTGGCAGCTGTCGTCGGTCTTGTGCACCTTGGCGACCAGTGCCAGCACGGTGACGCCGACGAACATCAGCACGGCGATCAAGCCCATCGCGCTCATGGTCCGGGCGGCGTTCCTGGCCTTCGGCTCGCGGAAGGCCGGCACGCCGTTGGAGATCGCCTCGACCCCGGTCAGCGCGGTACAGCCGGAGGCGAAGGCGCGCAGGCCGAGCATCAGCAGACCGATGCCCTTGAGGGTGTCGTTGTGGTCGATCGGCGCGATGCCGTACTGGGCGCTGGCGGCCACCGGGGCGTGCCCGAAGGCCATCTTGATCACGCCGGTCACGATCATCAGCAGGATGCCGCCGATGAACAGGTACGTCGGCGCGGCGAAGGCCTTGCCCGACTCCCGCACTCCGCGCAGGTTCATCGCGGCGAGCAGCGCCACGAAGGCGACGGCCATCGGGACCCGGTAGTCGTCGATGCCCGGGAACGCCGAGATGACGTTGTCCACGCCGGAGGCCACCGACACCGCGACGGTCATCACGTAGTCGACCAGCAGTGCCGCCGCCACCACCAGGCCCGGCTTGGCCCCGAGGTTCCTGGTCACCACCTCGTACGAGCCGCCGCCCCCCGGATAGGCGTGCACCACCTGGCGGTAGGACATCACCACGACCGCCATCAGCGCGACCACGGCCGCCGCGATCCACGGGGTCAGGTACAGGAACGCGGTGCCACCGACGGTGAGCACCAGCAGGATCTCCTCGGTGGCGTAGGCCACCGAGGAGAGCGGGTCGGAAGCGAAGATCGGCAGGGCGAGGCGCTTGGGCAGCAGCGTCTCGCCCAGTTCCTCGCTGCGCATGGCCTTACCGATCACAAGGCGCTTGAGCGCCTGGGGCACGTTGAACACAGCAGCGAGCGTAAGACGCTCTAACGAGGTCTTAATGGGCCCATACGACCCCCGACACGCCACCCACTCACCCGGCTGGAGCAGCGTTTACCCAGGTCGGAGTAGTTGGCGCGAGCGTCTCGCGCCGGGCCCGCAGTGGTCTGCGGGCCCGGCGTTAAGGGTCCGTCAAGATGTCGAGCTGTAATCGGGATATGGGGCAACGGTTACCTTTCAGCCGGTTCACAGCCCGTTCACAGCCCGTTTCCAGCTACGCCGCCCGCGCTACATCCGAAGCCGCAGCCGGCAGACCGCGGCGTCGGTCCGGCGGCGCAGCGCCCGGTCGATCACCGCGCCGCGCTGGTTCTGCAGCGCGCGCTGCCAGAACTTGGCGGGCTCGACCTCGGGGATCAACACGGTGATCCGCTCGTAGGAGCGTTCGACGCTGAGCTCGTTGACGTACGCCGCCAGCGGAGCGCCGAGCCTGCGGTGCGCGTCCGGCACCTCGACCAGCGGGACGCCCGGCTCCCACAGCTCCCAGTCGCGGCGCAGCGCCTCGGCGGCCTGCCTGTCCTCGGCGTCCGGGCTGGTGTGCACCACGGTGACGGCCATGACCTCGTCGCCGAGCGAGACCGCGGCCGTCAGGGCGTCCCTGGTCAGCCGGGAGATCGCGGTGACCGGGACGAGGACCAGCGAGCGCTGCCGGGTCACCGGGCCCGGCAGGCGGCCCAGCTCCAGCCGCTCGCCGATCCGGTCGTAGCTGCGGTGCACCAGCTCGAACAGCGCGACCAGCAGCGGCAGCGCGAGGCAGATGCCCCAGGCGCCCTCGGTGAACTTGGTGCCGGTGACCACGACGGTGGCGGTGCCGGTGAGCACCGCGCCGAAGCCGTTGAGCAGGGCCTTGCCGCGCCAGCCGGACCCGCGCTCGCCCTTCCAGTGCCTGACCATGCCCACCTGGCAGATGGTGAAGCCGACGAAGACGCCGATGGAGAAGAGCGGCACCAGGCTGTTGACGTCACCGCCGGAGCCGACCAGCAGCACCGCCGAGGCCAGCGAGAGGAAGAGCACGCCGTGCCGGTGCACCTGGTGGTCGGCGCGCAGCGCGAAGACGTGCGGCAGGTTGTTGTCCCGGGCCAGCAGGTGCATCAGCACGGGCAGTCCGCCGAAGGAGGTGTTGGCGGCCAGTCCCAGCAGGATCACGGTGGAGAACTGCACCAGGTAGAAGCCGAAGCCGTGGCCGAGCGAGGCGTCCGCCAACTGGGCGAGCACGGTGACGCCCTCGACCGGCTGGAGGTGGAACCGGCCGATCAGTACGGCCAGGCCGATCAGCATCACGCCGAGCAGCGCGCCGAGCGCGACCTCGGTGTGCTGGGCGCGTCTGACCCTGGGCGTACGGAACGACGGGACGGCGTTGGCCACCGCCTCGACGCCGGTCAGCGCCGAGCAGCCGGCCGCGAAGGCCTTGAGCAGCAGCAGCGCGCCGACCGTGGTGGCGTTGTCCGCCAGGGAGGAGGCGTGCCCGGCAGCGGCCGCGGTGCTGGCGGGCGCGGACCGGAACAGTCCGGCCACGATGATCGCCAGGATGGAGAGCACGAAGACGGCCGTCGGGGCCATGAACCACCGGGCCGACTCGGCGACCCCACGCAGGTTCACCGCGGTGACCAGGGCCAGTACGCCCAGGCAGAGCCAGACCCGCTGGTCGTACAGCTCGGGCACGGCGGAGGTCAGCGCGGCGACGCCGGCGGTGACGGAGACCGCCACGTTCAGGATGTAGTCGATGACCAGCGAGGCGGCCGCGGTCAGCGCGGCCCGACGGCCGAGGTGCGCCTTGGCGACCGCGTACGAGCCACCGCCGTCCGGGAAGGCGGCGATCACCTGCCGGTAGGAGGCCACCAGCACGGCCAGCAGCACGGCGATGGCGACGGTGACCGGAAGCGTGAACCCGAGGCCGTACGCCCCCGCGGCGGCCAGCACCAGCACGATCGACTCGGGACCGTACGCCACCGAGGCCATCGCGTCCAGCGACAGGGCTGCCAGGCCGCCGAGGACGGTCAGCTTGTCGCGGGAGTGCGCGTCCTCGTGCGGGGCGCCGGTATCAGGTGGCTCCTCATCCACGGCGAGGAAACCCGCCGGGCGCTCCATGTCGGTGCCGGGCATCGGCCTGACCTCCATTGTTCGGTGTGCTCCGATCGTGGCCGGGGCCGGGGCGCGGACAGCTTCTCCTGACGCCTTCTTGACGCTCCGACCGGGCGAACTGACGCGGTGTTGACGGCGTGTCCGCTCGCGCGCCGGCGGCGCGCCTCGACGCGCGAGCGGACGTGCCGTCAGGGGCGCGGTGCGCAAGGAGTGGGCGGGGCGCAGGACGGGGGAGCCGGACGGGCGCCTGCGCCGGGCCGGAGCGGAGCACAGCAGAGCGGAGCTCGTCCAAGTTCGAGGAGGCGAGCGGGAGGCCCCGCCTCGGCGCACCCCCGAGGCTTCCGCTCGCCCCGCCGGACCTACACGGGCGGGGCGAGCCGGGTGACGCGTATCCGGCGCCGCGGGAGGGCGGCCGGGAGCGAGCCGGCCAGGGCGGCGGCGGTGAGGAGCGCGAAGCGGGCCGGTTCGACCCCCAGGCCCGCCCAGCCGAGCTCGGCGAAGCGGTGGACGACGAAGCCGTCGTAGAACAGCCAGCCGGCTCCGGCGATCATCGGCGCTGCCAGCGGGCGCGAGACCGTACCGAGTACGCCGCAGAGCACGGCGTACGCGCCCAGCGCGAACCAGCTCGGCCGCAACTCCCCCACCCCGGCGAGCGTCCCGGCCAGTGCGGCACCGCCGACAAGCCCGAGCGCCATCGACATGTCCGGCGCCAGCCGGAAGGTGACCGGACGGTACCAGTGGCTACCGGGCCTGGCCCGGTACAACCGCACGGCACGCCCCTCAGCGCCGGAAGGCGAGTTCGAGGTCCTCGACCGTTTCGGGCGTCCGCGGGTGCCAGAGCGCACGGAGGTCGCCGAGGCCGCGGAGCGGCCAGTACCGACGGTGCTCCAGTTCGCGCTGGAGCTCGGGCCTGGGCACCGCGAGCACCGGGCAGGTGGCGTGCCGCAGGCAGTACCGGGCGACCGAGGGGCGCAACCGGCTGCCGTGTCCGGCGCCGATCACCAGGACGTCGCCCGGCCGGTCCGCCAACCGCACCAGGGCGAAACCGGGTTCACTGCGGACGACCTCGGACTGGAAGCGCGCCCCGAGGTCGGCAGGCGCACCGCCGAAGGCCTCGTCCAACGCGGTGCGCAGCCGGTCGACCGCGGCGGCCCGGACGGCCGAGAGCAGCGGTGGACAGGGCGAGCGCCGGTACCCGTGCTCCCCGCCCGGCGGCTCCCAGACCAGGACGGCGAGCACCTCGGCATCGGTGCGGCGGGCTTCGGCGACGGCCTGGTGCAGCGCGGCCAGGCTGCCCAGAGATCCGCTGACGCCGACCACCAGACGGCGCTGCGCGCCGTACTCCCGGCTGTGCTCCATCTCCGCCCTCCACTCGCTCCGGCCCGGCCTTCCGGCTCGGTCCCTCCCAGCGAAGCAGCGGCGACGGGCGGCGCGATCGCCCTTGACGAAGCCCTGACGGGGCGGCGGGGGATCCCTACGCGGCCCTGACGGGGCGTGGACGGATCGGCGTCGACGGCGGACCCCGGGGAGCGCGCACCGGGTGCGGGGGCGAGCGGCCGGGTGTCCCGGCGGGCGCCGGTTGGGAAGACGATCAGCTCTGGCGAAGGCCCCCGGCAGTACTCCGGAACGATCTTCAGCGGGGAGGCTGACTGGCCGCCCACCCCCCGGAGCAACACTGTGCTGCCATTCAGATGCAATTGCAAGCCATACGCAATAGTGTTGCCCGGGCACGGCGAACACCTGTGCAGCACAGCTGAACCACAGCGACTAGGAGCTCTCTCAACCATGGCTCAGTACACGCTCCCCGACCTTCCGTACGACTACTCCGCGCTGGAGCGCGCGATGTCGGCGGAGATCCTCGAACTGCACCACTCCAAGCACCACGCCGCCTACGTCAAGGGCGCCAACGACACCGTCGAGCAGCTCGCCGAGGCCCGCGACAAGGAGCAGTTCGGCGGCCTGGTCGGCCTGCAGAAGACGCTCGCCTTCCACCTCTCCGGCCACGTCCTGCACTCGCTCTTCTGGCAGAACCTCTCCCCCGAGGGCGGCGACCGCCCCGACGGCGCCCTCGCCGACGCCATCACCGAGCACTTCGGCAGCTTCGAGGCCTTCCAGAAGCAACTCACCACCGCCACCGTCGGCGTCCAGGGCTCCGGCTGGGGCATCCTCTCCTGGGAACCGCTCGGCCAGCGCCTGATCGTCGAGCAGGTCTACGACCACCACGGCAACGTCGGCCAGGGCACCACCCCGCTGCTCGCCTTCGACGCCTGGGAGCACGCGTACTACCTGCAGTACCGGAACGTCCGCCCGGACTACGTCACCCGCCTCTGGGACGTCGTCAACTGGCAGGACGTCTCCGCCCGCTTCGCCGCGACCCAGGCCTGACCCTCCCCGGCCGGGAGCCGCCACCCGGCGCGGCCCCGGCCCCGAGCACCTGCCGCGACGGCCTTCACGACGGCACGACGCGGCACGACGAAAAACGGCCCCTGATCTGCGTTTCCGCAGATCAGGGGCCGTTTCTCTATCCTGTGGCTGGTGCAGGGTTCGAACCTGCGTAGCTTGCGCGACAGATTTACAGTCTGCTCCCTTTGGCCGCTCGGGCAACCAGCCAGGATTTTGGCCTCCCGGGGTTTGCCCCGTTCGACTTGGTAAACCATACCTGATGGATGGGGGTGGTTCGCCACTCGGTAGGCGGCCGCCGGGAACCCGGCGGACCCGGAAGCGATCCCGGGCACCGCGTGGCTGTCGCGGGCGGGCGGGTACGGCGCTGGATAGGCTTGGGCGGCACCTGCTCCGTGCGGGCGGGGGCGGACCGTGAAGCCAGAGCATCAAGGAGACCAACACACATGGCCGACTCCAGTTTCGACATCGTCTCGAAGGTCGAGTGGCAGGAGGTCGACAACGCGATCAACCAGACCTCCCGCGAGATCGCCACCCGCTTCGACTTCAAGAACGTCGGCGGCGAGATCAGCCGGTCGGGCGAGAAGATCGAGATGAAGGCCAACGGCGAGGAGCGGGTCAAGGCCATCCTGGACGTGCTCCAGAGCAAGTTCATCAAGCGCGGGCTCTCGCTCAAGGCGCTGGACGCGGGCGACCCGCAGCTCTCCGGCAAGGAGTACAAGATCTTCGCGAACGTGAAGGAGGGCATCTCCCAGGACGATGCCAAGAAGGTCGCGAAGATCATCCGCGATGAGGGCCCCAAGGGGGTCAAGGCTCAGGTTCAGGGCGACGAGCTGCGGGTCACCTCGAAGAGCCGGGACGACCTGCAGGCGGTCCAGGCGCTGCTCAAGGGCAAGGACCTCGACTTCGCGATCCAGTTCGTGAACTACCGCTAAACAGGCCCTGGGCCTGCGAAAACGCTGGTTTTCGCAGGCCAGGGCACACGAGGGCGCAGTGCTGACCACAGCCTGCGCCCTCGGTGTTGCCCACCCTCTTGCGGCCGGGCGCCGGGCACGGCACGCTCCTGCTCGCGGACGACCAAGCCATTGTCCGCGGCGGCCTGCGGCTCACCCTGGAGGACCGGGACGACATCACCGTGGTCGGCGAGGTCGCCGACGGCGCCGAGGCGGTGGACCTGGCCCGGCGGCTACGCCCGGACGCGTGCCTGGTCGACATCCGGACACCGGGACCGGACGGCATCGGGGCCACCCGCGCCCCGGCCGGGCCCGGGGTGGCCGCCCCGCTGCGGGTGGTGATCGTCACCACCTTCGACCTCGACGAGTACGTCTACGGGGCGCTGCACGCCGGGTGGACCGCCGCCGGCCGGGTCAGCGCTCCAGCCAGCCCTCCGTGTGCCGGTGCCTGCCGAGGCCGACCGCCTCGAACTCGTCCTCCCCGTACGGGCGGTGGGCGCCGAGGCGGCGCAGCACCTGGGATATCGGACTGCCTTCGGCCGGGAAGGACTCACCGACCGCGACACCGACCGGGCCGAGTGCGATCTTCCCGTCCAGCCAGACCGCGCCCTGCTGGCTACCCCGGCCACCGAAGTAGTCGGCCTCGACATAGGCGATCGGGCCGGCCTTGGACCACGCGTTCAGCCTGCGTTCGAACCCCCGGGGGAAGAAGGTGAAGCCCGCCACCACCGCGCCCTCGTGCTGGTCGAGAGAGTCGAGGAGTTCGGCGGTCAGCGGGATCAGGGCCAGCTCCTGCTGCAGCTGCACAGCCCGCGCGAGCCGGACCTCCGCGGCCACCACATTGGCCAGTTCGACCGAGGCGATCAGCGCTCTGAGTTCGTACGACACTCAGTCATTCTGCGCTACTTATGGCATACCGGGCCACAGGAATATTCGAACTGACTATTTATTAGATCTTCTGCCAAGTTCCGGCCGGGTCAGGACGGCCGGAACCGAGTCCCGGGAATGCGGGACCGCTTGGCGGTGCCGGGTCCCGGCCCGGCAGACTGACCGGATGACCAAGCCGATCCGCCCCACCCCCGAGCAGCTCGCCGCCGCCCAGGGCACCACCATCCCGGACGTCACCGCTCCCGGACTGCGGGTGCTGTTCTGCGGGATCAACCCCGGTCTCTGGTCGGGCGCCACCGGTCACCACTTCGCCCGTCCCGGCAACCGGTTCTGGCCGGCGCTGCACCGCTCGGGATTCACCCCGCGCCAGTTCCGGCCGGACGAACAGCGGGAGTTGCTCGCACTCGGCCTGGGCATCACCAACGTCGTCGCGCGCACCACGGCCAAGGCGGACGAACTGACCGCCGAGGAGTACCGGCAGGGCGGCGCGGGGTTGGTGGAACGGGTGGAACGCCTGCGGCCCCGGGTACTGGCCGTGCTGGGGATCGGCGCGTACCGGACCGCCTTCGGCAGGCCGCGCACCCGGATCGGCCGGCAGCCGGAGCGGATCGGCGACACCGAGGTGTGGGTACTGCCCAACCCCAGTGGCCTGAACGCCCACTACACACTGGACGGGCTGGCGGCGGAGTTCCGCGCGCTGCGCGAGGCACTGCCGCCCGCCGACTGACGCCCCGCGACGGGGAGTTCGGCCGACCGGGGTGCCCAGTACGGGGCACGGACGGGCGGGCGAATGCGGGGTGCCGACGCTCACCGGGAGGTTCGCCGCGCCCGCGCCAGCACCCGCAGCGGCGCCACCACCCCGTACCCCACGTCCCGTCGGAGCGCCCCCGCCCCCGCGCGCTCGACCGCACGCAACTGGCACTCCATCAACTCGATCATCGCTCGCCCCACCGGCCGCAGTCCGGGCGCGCTGAGCCCGACCACGTCCCGCGCCGCGTCCAGCGCCGTTCCCGCCTGCCCGCGCAGCTCGGCCAGCAGCGCCCGCACCGCGCCGCTGTCCACGCCCTGCTCCAGTTCGGCCCGGGTGACCTTGTGCCGGTCCAGCTGATCGCGCGGGATGCAGAGCCGGCCCTCCCGCAGGTCCCCGGCGAGGTCGGCCAGGAAGTCCACCCGTTGCGCCGCGTCCACGAACCGCCGCCAACCGGCCGCCTCCTGCGCGCCCGGCCCGCCCTGGTACTGCAGCCCGGCGAAGACCAGCAGCCCCGGGCAGGCGTAGTCGTCCAGGTACGCCTGGTAGTCACCCTCGGTGCCGAAGCCGGCGAAGGACGCCTCGACGGCGGCCGCCCCGTCCAGGAAGGCCGACACCCAGGAGGTCGGCAGCCCCCGCTCGGCCACCGCGTGCGCGTATGCCGTCAGCACCGGCTCCGTGCTGTGCCCGCAGGACAGCGCCCGCATCGTGCGCTCGCTCAACTCCCGGAGGTTTCCGGCCCGTTGTTCGACTGGGCCGCTCTCGGCCACGTCGTCCACCAGGTTCATGAACGCCAACCCGGCCACCAGGTGCGGCACCAGCGCGGGTTCCGCCAGCAACCGCAGTGCCAGGTAAGGGGCCTGTTCCCGTCGCACCACCCGCCGGGCGGCGGCGGTGTAGACCGCGCGCACCGGCGCCTCGGTGATGCCAGCGGCCGTCAGCGTACGGCGCCAGGTGGGCACGACGGCGTCTTCTTCCTTCGGTGGAACGGGGCGCCCCACCGTACCGAACCCGCTCCGGGCGGCCCCGGTGCCCCCGGCCCGCCGCCTCAGCGCCCGCCGAAGCGCTCGTCGGTGGAGACCACCTCGCGCCCGAGCGGCATCAGCGAGATCGGGATCAGCTTCAGGTTGGCCCAGCCGAACGGGATCCCGATGATCGACAGGAACAGCGGGATGCTGGTCACCAGGTGCCCGATCGCCAGCCACCAGCCCGCGAAGACGAACCAGATCACATTGCCGATGAACGACCCCGCCCCGGCGTCGGGCCGCTCCACCGTCGTCCGCCCGAACGGCCACAGCACGTACCCGGCTATCCGGAAGCTGGCGATGCCGAACGGAATGGTCACGACGAGCACGAAGCAGACGATCCCGGCGACGGCATAGCCGATGGCCATCCAGATCCCGCAGAAGACCAGCCAGAGCACATTGAGCACGAAATCGATGAGCTTCACACCGTCCAGCTTCCCACGTGGCGCCCCGCCGAAGCGCCCGCCCGGCCGCGCACACCACGGGCCCGCGACACCCGCCGAGCGCCCCACGGGCCCGAACGAGCCGTCAACGGCCGTGCGACGCACAGGAGTGCGGGCGGTTCGCCCCGCTCAGCCGGTGCCGTCCTCCGCGGCACTGTCGAGCAGGGCCCTCAGCAGGTCCTCGTCGTGCGGGAGGAGGGCACTAACGAAGCTGGCCAGCACCGCGTCGCGATCGTCCTCGCCGTCGAGCACCCTGCGCATCCGCAGCGCGGCGAGTCCGGCGGCGTCGGCGGAGGCGAGCCAGCGGTAGGAACGCCCGGACCTGGTGCGGGAGACGGCGTCCTTGGCGTGCAGCCGGGAGAGGATGGTCATCACCGTGGTGTAGGCGAGGTCCCCGTCGAGGCGTTCCTGGACCCAGCTCGCGGTCGCGGGGCCCGGCGCCTCGCGCAGGACGGCGAGCACCTGGGCCTCCAGTTCGCCCTGCCCCCGACGGCGCACCCTGGGGTCCCTCGCCGGTGCGTTCAGCTCCTCGTCCATGGCGATGACCTCATCCCTCCGCCGCCGCGGCGCCGCCGGGCGGGGCGCGGCCTTCATCCTACTGAGCGGGCTCGGACCATGAGTCGACCCGGAGCCCGGGCGGGCGGCCCCGGAGCCCGGCGCGCGGTGGGGCCGGGGCTGCCCGCTGCGGCACCCGACGCCGGGTCACACCCCTTGGCGGAACCGGCAGGGGTGACTTCACCGTGTCGGCTTTGTATGCTTCGCTCGTCTTCTACACCACTGTAGAAGACAATCGGGGGGCCCATCGTCGAGCCTGCCCGCCACCCTCGCCCGTCCGCACCGCGCCGGCCACGCCTGCGCGCCGCCCGCGCGGCGATTCACTCCGCACCCGCCGCGAAAGGTTGCGCGCATGACCGGCTCGGATTCGCGTACGCCTCCACGCAGCCGACCCGCCCCCGAGGGCCGTCCCGGGATACCCGACGGCCCGGCCCCGAAGCCACGGCGCGGCAAGAAGAAGATCGCCCTGTGGGCCGGCGCCGCGACGCTCTCGCTGGTGATCCTCGGCACCGCCGGGGTCTACTACCGGCTGAACGCCAACATCAACACCTTCGACGGCGGCGGCCTCAGCGCGGACCGCCCGCCGGCGGCCGCCCCGGACGCCAACGGCAACACCCCGGTGAACGTGCTGCTGATCGGTTCGGACTCGCGCGACGGCGGCAACAAGGACCTCGGCGGCGGCGGGGACATCGGAGCCCGCTCGGACACCACGATCCTGTTGCACGTCTACGCCGACCACAAGCACGCGGTGGGCGTCTCGATCCCGCGCGACTCGCTGGTGGACATCCCGCCGTGCAAGGCGGACGGGAAGTGGACGGCACCGCAGACCAACGCCATGTTCAACAGCGCCTTCGCGGTGGGCGACACCGCGCAGGGCAACCCGGCCTGCACCCAGAACACCATCGAGAAGCTGACCGGCCTGCGGATGGACCACACCGTGGTGGTGAACTTCACCGGGTTCGCGGCGATGACCAGCGCGGTCGGCGGGGTGAACGTCTGCGTCCCGAGCGACGTCTACGAGGGCGACCTCAACCCCAACCTGGGCCACAAGGGCAAGCAGATCTTCGCCAAGGGTCCGCAGAAGGTGTCGGGTCAGCAGGCACTGGACTACGTACGGGTGCGGCACGGCATCGGCGACGGCTCGGACATCGGCCGGATGCAGCGTCAGCAGGCTTTCCTCTCCTCGCTGGCCAAGACCGTGAAGAGCCAGGGGATGAACCCGACCACCCTGCTCCCGCTCGCCGACGCGGCCACCAAGTCGCTGACCGTGGACCCGGGGCTCGGCTCGGCGGACAAGCTGCTCGCCTTCGCGATGTCACTGAAGGACATCGACCTGAAGAACATCAAGTTCCTCACCGCCCCGTGGAGATACAACGGCGCCCGGGTCTCGCTGGTGCACCCCGACATCGACCAGCTCTGGGCGGCGCTGAAGGCCGACCGCACGCTCGACGGCCAGGACGCCGGCGGCGGCGCGTCGAGTTCTCCCGGCCCCGGGGGCACCCCCACCGCATCGCCCGCGGCCGCCGCGCCCGCCGCGAAGGGCACGGGGATCGCGGTCGCCGTCTACAACGGCACCACCGCACCGGGTCTGAGCACCAAGGCCGCGAGCCTGCTGGAGGGGGCCGACTTCACGGTCACCGGCAAGGCCAACGCCGCCGACCGGGACCACGCCACCACCACGGTCGAGTACGGCAGCGGCGAGAAGGACGGGGCGCAGACGGTGGCCCGGCTCTTCCCCGGTTCCCGGCTGGAGGCGGTCGGCCGCCCGGGCATCAGCCTGGTCCTCGGCCAGGACTTCGCCTCCTCGGACGGCGGGGACAAGAGCGCCGCCGTTCCGCCCGGACCGCTGCCGACCAGCGTCAGCGACGCGGCCCGCTCCGCCGACGACGACCCGTGCAGCAAGCTGTCGTACGGCTGACGCCCGCCGCCTGGTCGAGGCCCGCCGTGCGGCCTGCCGGGCGCCTCCGACCAGGGCCGACACCGCCCCAAGGTCCGGCAAAACAATTCTCCCGTCGTTGCATTCTCGCTATCTCTACACTGATGTAGATTCATTGACCAGGTCGGCCGTTCCAGGACCGGCCGCACCGCCGAGGTCCGCGCCTGCCGGACCGAGGCCAGGAACTCCAGGAGGGGCATCATGGGAGTCACGCTCTCCAAGGGCGGCAACGTCTCGCTGACCAAGGAGGCCCCGGGCCTGACGGCCGTCATCGTCGGCCTCGGCTGGGAGGTCCGCTCCACCACCGGCGCCGACTTCGACCTCGACGCCAGTGCGCTGCTCTGCACCGAGGCCGGCCGGGTGCTCAGCGACCAGCACTTCGTCTTCTTCAACAACCTGCGCAGCCCCGAAGGTTCGGTCGAGCACAGCGGCGACAACCTCACCGGCGGCGGCGGTGGCGACGACGAGCAGATCAAGGTCGACCTGACGGCCATTCCGGCCGGGGTCGCCAAGGTCGTCTTCCCGGTCTCCATCTACGACGCCGACACCCGCGGGCAGAACTTCGGCCAGGTCCGCAACGCCTTCATCCGCGTGATCGACCAGGCCACCGGCAGCGAGATCGCCCGCTACGACCTGACCGAGGACGCCTCCACCGAGACCGCGATGGTCTTCGGCGAGCTGTACCGCCTCGGCGCCGACTGGAAGTTCCGCGCCATCGGCCAGGGTTACGCCTCCGGCCTGCGCGGCATCGCCCTGGACTACGGCGTCAACGTCTGAGCTGCCCGGCGGGCCAGGACAGGCCGACGGTCACTCCCTTCACCTCCATGACTTCGGGGGAACGCATGGACCGACTCAACCGCCCGCCACAGCTGAGCAACCTGTCCCAGCAGGACCGGGCCGACTTCGAACTGGCCCTCCGCCAGGCCCTGGCCCGACCGGAGATCCGGGACGCGCTGCAACGGAACCCGGACCTCTGCCCAGAGCAGCTCCAGGCCCTCGCCCGGACGGCGACCGGCGAGATCGCGGCCGCCGCCGCCGACGAGTACCTGGAGTACCTCCGGGTGCGCGGCGCGGCTGGAAGCCCCGCCTACGACTCCCCGCGCAGCATCGACCAGGACTGGGCGGGTGGCCTGATGGGCGTACTCGCCGTCCTGGTCCCCCTGCTCACCGGCACCGCCGCGGCGATCCTGCTGCTCCTCGGGTACGCGCTGGGACTGGCCAAGTCCCAGCGCCACCTGGCCGACTCGCTGCTCACCGCGGGCTGGGCGACCGCCGTGGTCGCCGGCATCTGCGTCATCGGCGGAGTCGTCGGACTGCTCACCACCGCGGCCCGGCGCCGGGCCGCCCAGTCGGACACCCCGGCGGCGGGCCGACCCGAGGAGCTCAAGCGGGCCCGCGAGGCCTGGCGGACCGCTCTGCTGGAACGTGGACTGCTGCCCTACCTCCACCTCCGTCTCCAGTAGCCTCGGGCCGGACCGGCCGGAGAGCCGGTCCACCGACGCGTACGAAGGACCTGAGGAAGAGATCGTGAACATACGCCGCATCGCAGGGGCCGTGCCCGCTCTGCTGCTGGCCGCACTGCTGCTGGGCCAGCAGACCGCGGCCCAGGCCGCCCCCGTGACGGTCCGTACGGTGGCCGCCGCGCCCGCCACGCCCGCCGCCGCCGGGGACACCGCCCGGACCCAGGCGCCGACCCAGGCCCAGGAGCAGCAGCGGACCCGGCAGCTCGCCGCCGGAAAGGACACCAGGACCACCAAGAAGAAGGGCGGCTTCTTCAAGAAGCTCGGGATCGCGGTGATCGTGGTGATCCTGCTGATCGTCCTCTTCGCGATCGGCCTGATCGTCGCCATCGTGTTCGCGCTCAAGCGGATCTTCCGTCGACGATAGCCGTCGGCGGCCGGCCCGGCCACTCCGGTCGTCCGGGTCTCCCGGGCCGCTCCGGCCCGACGAGTTGCGAGGTCGCGGACGCCTCCTACGCTGCAACTGACGGACGCCTCACCGAATGTCGAAGCGTCCCGCAGCCGCAGGGAGGCAGCCATGTCCCAGGCTTCTGGTCCGCTCCACAACCCGTCGGGCCCCGTCCCGGCCGCGCACCAGCCCCGGCTGGACAGCCCGGAGGCCGTCGCCAGCGTGGTGCTGTTCGCCGGCGTGTTGATGCTGGTCAACGGGGTGTTGGGGATCCTCCAGGGCATCGTCGCGCTGTCCAGGAACAGCATCTACGTGACCAGCCCGCACTACACCTTCGAGTTCAACCTCACCGCGTGGGGCTGGATCCACATCGTGTGGGGCCTGGCCATCGCCGCGATCGGCTACGGCGTGGTCAAGGGCGCCGCCTGGGCCCGGGTGCTCGCCATCCTGGTGGTCGCCGTCGGCCTGGCACTGAACTTCATCTTCCTGCCGTACTACCCGCTCTGGTCCCTGGTGATCATCGCGATCGACGGCTTCATCCTCTGGGCGCTGTGCACGTACCACTCGCAAACCGCCGACTGATCCGCGGTCGCGGTGCCCCGCGACCGCGTGCCCGGCGGTGGCCGATCAGCGGTGGTAGCCGGCCAGCTGCTCCAGCCGGGCGACCCGCTCGGCCATCGGCGGGTGGGTGGAGAACAGCCGGGTACCGGCCTCGCCCAGGCGGAACGGGCTGGCGATCATCATGTGGCTGGCCGTCTGGAGCTGCGGCTCCGGCGGCAGCGGCGCCCGCTGGGTGCCGATCTCCAGCTTGCGCAGGGCACTGGCCAGGGCGAGCGGGTCGCCCGTGATCCTGGCGCCGTCCGCATCGGCCTGGTACTCGCGGGAGCGGCTGACGGCCAGCTGGATCAGGGTGGCGGCGAGCGGGCCGAGGATCATGATGAGCAGCAGCCCGATCAGCCCGGGCCCCTCGTCGTCCTCGTCCCGCCCGAACGGGATCAGCCAGGCGAAGTTCACCAGGAACATGATCACGGAGGCCAGTGCCCCGGCCACCGAGGAGATCAGGATGTCCCGGTTGTAGACATGGCTGAGCTCATGGCCGAGCACCCCGCGCAGCTCCCGCTCGTCCAGCAGCTGCAGAATGCCGTCGGTGCAGCAGACCGCCGCGTTGCGCGGGTTGCGGCCGGTGGCGAAGGCGTTCGGCGCCGGGGTCGGCGAGATGTACAGCCGGGGCATCGGCTGGCGGGCCGAGGTGGAGAGCTCGCGGACGATCCGGTACAGCTGCGGCGCCTCGATCTCGCTCACCGGGCGGGCCCGCATCGCGCGCAGGGCCAGCTTGTCGCTGTTCCAGTACGCGTACGCGTTGGTGCCGAGGGCGACCAGCAGGGCGACCACGAAGCCGGTGCGCCCGAAGAAGCTGCCGATCACCAGGATCAGCGCGGACAGGCCGCCGAGCAGCGCGGCCGTTCTCAATCCGTTGTGCCGGCGGTGCACGGCAGGCCCTCCAAATGGTGCGGTGGGAAGCCTTCGGTTCACATCCCTCTGCCCGATCAACGGCGGAACGCGCCGACTTCGTTCCCTTGTGCACTCCGCCCCACCAGGATCGGGGCGGGGCCGCGGAGGCTTCCGCCTGCCGGTACGGCGGAGGGCGCGGGCACCCGTGCGGTGCCTCGCGCCCTCCGATGGGCCTCCCCGGTCCGGCCGGGTGCGGCTCAGAACAGGCTGCCGCCCGCGACCTGGAGGACCAGTTGCGGGGCCACCGAGAGCACGGCCGCCACGACCGCGGTCACGCCCAGGGTGGCCGCCAGCGGGGTCGGAAGGCGGCCGTCGGTGACCACCCGCTCCGCCGGGGCGAACAGCTTCGCGGTCCACAGCAGGTAGTAGTACAGCGCGATCACGACGTTGACCGCCATCACCACGGCCAGCCAGCCCAGGCCCGCGTCCACGGCCGCCCGGAAGACCACCACCTTGCCGAACAGGCCGACCACGCCCGGCGGCAGACCGGCCAGGCAGAGCAGGAAGAAGGCCATCGCGAGCGCCGTCCAGCGGCGCCGGGCGAACAGGCCCGCGTAGTCGTCCAGCCGGCTGCCGGCGCTGCGGCTGACGGCGGCGACCACGGCGAAGGCACCGAGGTTCACCACGCCGTAGATCAGCGCGTACGCGGCGGTGGCCCCGATCGGCTGGTCCGTGCCCGCGTAGCCGGCGGCCGCCAGCGGGACCAGCAGGTAGCCGGCCTGGCCGATCGAGGACCAGGCGAGCAGCCGGACGGCGCTGTGCGCGGTGTTCCCGCGCTGGCGCAGCGCGGCCACGTTGCCCGCCGTCATGGTCAGCGCGGCGAGCACGGCCAGCGCCAGGCCCCAGGTGTGGCCGTACGGGCGGAAGGCGATGGTGGTGGCCAGGACCAGGCCGGAGAGGCCGGCCGCCTTGCCGACCACGGACAGGTATCCGGCGACCGGGACCGGGGCGCCGGTGTAGGTGTCGGGCAGCCAGAAGTGGAACGGGACGGCGGCCACCTTGAAGGCGAAGCCGACCAGGGTGAGCGCGGCGCCCGCCTCCGCGAGCGGCTTCAGCTGCGCCGGGGCGTGGCCCAGGCCGTCGGCGACGGCGGCCAGGTGCAGGCTGCCGGTGGCGGCGTAGACGAAGCTGATGCCGAGCAGCATCACGGCCGTCGCGGTGACCGAGGAGAGGAAGAACTTCAGCGCGGCCTCGGCGCCCCGGCCGTCCCGGCGCAGGGCGACCAGCGCGAAGGCGGGCAGCGAGGCCACCTCAAGCGCGATGACCAGCGTCGCCAGGTCGCGGGAGGCGGGCAGCAGGGCGGCGCCGGCGGCGCTGCTGAGCAGCAGGAACCAGTACTCGCCGCCCGGGAGCCGCTCCTCGTCCACGGTGTGGACGGACAGCAGGGCCGCGATCAGCGCACCGCCGAGTGCCAGCAGCTGGAAGACCAGCGCGAAGTGGTCGGCGACGTAGGAGCACAGCGGATTGTCGGTGGCGCCAGCTACGTTCCGCAGGCAGAAGGTCGACCGGGTGTTACCGCGCGCCAGTGGGAGGAGTGCGATGAGGGCGAGGGCGAGTCCGCCGGCGGTGAGCCGGCCGAGGGCCTTCTTCTTCCCCGCCGGGAGGAAGAGGTCCGCGAGCAGCACGCCGATCGCGGCCAGGGCGGCGATCAGCGGGGGCGCGATCGCGAGCCAGTCGATCGACTGCACGAGCATGCCCGGGTTGGCGACGGCCAGCGAGGTCACATCAGGCGCGGACAGGGTCATGGCGGGCTGCCCCAGGAGGAGGTGAGAGCCGAGCGGGGTACCGGGCATCGGTCAGCCACCCCCGAGGAGGTGCTTGACCGCGGGGTCGGACAGGCTCAGCAGGAGGGCCGGCCAGAGCCCGGCCACCACGGTGAGCGCGGCGAGCGGGGTCCAGCTGACGGCCTCGTACGGGCGGATGTCGGGGATCTCGGCGACCACGGCGGGCTGCTTGGGGTCACCCATGCAGACGCGTCTGACCACGACCAGCAGATACGCGGCGGTGAGGAGGGTGCCGAGTCCGGCGATCACCATGTAGGTCACGAAGGCGGGGCGCGAGAGCCCGGCGGCCGGATCGAAGGCGCCGAACATCGCGAGCAGCTCGCCCCAGAAGCCCGCCAGCCCGGGGAGGCCGAGGCTGGCGACGGAGGCGAAGGCGAGCAGCGCGCCGATGCGCGGTGCCCGACCGTAGAGGGCGGCGCCGGTGGCACCCGAGATGGTGTCCAGGTCGGCCGTGCCGTAGCGGTCCTTGACGGCGCCGACCAGGAAGAACAGCAGGCCGGTGATCAGGCCGTGGGCGATGTTGGCGAACAGCGCGCCGTTGACGCCCGTCGGGGTGAGGGAGGCGATGCCCAGCAGCACGAAGCCCATGTGGCCGACGGAGGAGTAGGCGATCAGACGCTTGAGGTCGCCCTTGGCGCCGGAATCGGCGGTGGGCGACGGGAGGGCCAGAGCGAGGCAGGCCAACGAGCCGTAGACGATGCCGACGGCCGCCAACGCGCCCAGGTAGGGGGCGAAGGTGGCGGTGCCGTCCGGCACGATCGGGAGTAGGACGCGGACCAGGCCGTACGTACCCATCTTCAGCAGCACACCGGCGAGCAGCACCGAGCCGACGGTGGGGGCCGAGGTGTGCGCGTCCGGGAGCCAGCTGTGCAGCGGCCAGGCGGGGGCCTTCACCGCCAGGCCGGCCAGGATGGCCAGCGCGGCGATCACCTGGGTGGTGTGGCTGAGCCCCTTGCCGTGGGCGGCGGCAAGCTCGGTCATGTCGAACGTGCCCGCCTGGGTGCCGACCAGCAGGAAGCCGAGCAGCATCACGGCCGAGCCGAGCAGCGTGTAGAGGATGAACCGGTTGGCGGACATCACCCGCTGCCCGTTCCCCCACCGGGCGATCAGGAAGTACATCGGGATCAGCACGATCTCGAAGGCCAGGAAGAACAGCACCAGGTCGAGCACCGCGAAGGTGGCCAGCATGCCGACTTCGAGGAGCAGCAGCAGCCCGGTGAAGGAGCGGGCGCTCGGGGTGCCCTCCCCGTCCGGCAGCCGCTTGGTCGAGTACACCGCGCACAGGAAGGTGAGCAGGGCGGTCAGCACGATCAGCGGCAGCGAGATGCCGTCCACCCCGAGGTGGAAGCGGACTCCGATGGCCGGGATCCAGCGCAGGTCGGTGACGGCCTGCATCCGGCTCGGCGCGCCGCGGTCGAAGCCGGTCGCGAGCACGACGGTGAGCAGCAGGACGACGCCGGTGACGGCCGTACCGAGCCGGAGTGCGCGCCGGTCGGCGGCTGCGGGGTCCGCGCCGAGCGGCGCGAGGGTGGCGGCGGCGCCGAGCAGGGGCAGCAGCAGGAGGGCGATGAGGACTGCGTTCATCGGGGGCTCCAAGGACATGCTGCGGCGGACGGGCGGGAGGGGGGTGTACGGGTCATGTGCCGACCGCCACCAGGACGGCGAGCAGGACGACACCGGCGAGCAGGGCACTCACGTAGGCCTGCGCGTTGCCGTTCTGCGCCCGCCGGACCAGCCAGCCGAGCAGATTGGCGCCGCCGCCCGTGCCGCGGACGTAGGTCTCGATGACCTCGCGGTCCAGGAAGCGGACCAGCTGCGCGGCCGCGGTCGTCGGGCGGACGAACAGCGCGCTGTAGAGCCGGTCCACGTGGAATCCGTGCTGCGCGGGGCCGAAGAGCGGGCCGAGCAGGGTCCGACCGGGGTCGGCGGCGGCGCCAGCCGCCGCCTGGCCGGCCGGTACCGTACGGGCGGCCGCCGCGGCGCGGGCGGTGCCCGAGCGCCAGGCCGCGTACGCGACCAGGATCCCGGCCAGGGCGAGCGCGGTACCGATCACCGCGGTGCCGGTTGAGGGCCGCAGCGAGCCGCCGTCCAGCAGGCTCGGCAGCCAGTCGGGGCGCAGTCCGGCGACGCCGAATCCCATGGTGGGGACGGCGAGCACCCACAGCGGCCAGCGCATGGCGTGCGGTTCGAGCTGCGTCCCGGCCTCGTCGATCTCGGGCGAGTACGGCGCGCCCTCGGCGTGCCCGTTCGCCTGCCCCGGCTCCGGGGCGGCCGGGGCGGCCGTCGCCTGCGCGTGGAATGCGACCAGCCAGAGCCTCGTCGCGTACGCCGCGGTGAGCAGTGCGGTGAACGCACCGGACACCAGCACGATCCAGCCGCCGGCGGCGGGCACCGCTGAGGCGGGCCCGAGTCCGTTGGTGATCGCCTCGCCGGTCGCGGCGTGCTCGGCGGCGGTGAGCACCGCCTCCTTGCTGAAGAAGCCGCTGAAGGGCGGCAGTCCGACCAGGGCGACCAGGGCGATGCCCATCGTCCAGTAGGCGTCGGGGACGCGCCTGCGCAGGTCCGGCATCCGGGACATGGCGGAGATGGAGTTGGTGTGCGCGGCGTGGATCACCACGCCGGCGGTGAGGAACAGCAGGGCCTTGAAGGCGCCGTGGCTGATCAGGTGGAACACGGCCGCGTCGCGGTCGCCGCTGGCCAGCGCACCGGCCATGTAGCCGAGCTGGCCTACGGTCGAGTAGGCGAGCACCCGCTTGAGGTCGTCCTGGGCGAGCGCGCACAGCGCGGACCCGACCATGGTGACGGCCGCCATCACCGAGAGCACCAGCAGCGCGGCGCCGGAGAGCAGGAAGACCGGCAGCAGCCGGGCGACCAGGTAGATGCCGGCGGCGACCATGGTGGCGGCGTGGATCAGCGCGGAGACCGGAGTCGGACCGGCCATCGCATCGGGGAGCCAGGTGTGCAGGGGGAACTGCGCGCTCTTGCCGGCGACCCCGGCGAGCAGCAGCAGCGCGATCAGGGTCGGGTGGCCGAGCCTGCCGCCGGCCGCCGCCTCCAGCACCCCGCTGATCCGGAAGGTACCGGCGTCCGACCCCAGCAGGAGGATCCCGAACAGGAAGGGGATGTCACCGAGCTTGGTGACCAGGAACGCCTTGAGCGAGGCCGAGCGGGCGTCGGCGCTCTCCCAGTGGTGGCCGATCAGGAAGTACGAGCAGATGCCCATGATCTCCCAGCCGACCAGCAGCACCACCAGGTCGCCGGAGTACACGACCAGGAACATCGCGGCGGTGAAGAGTGAGACCAGCGCCGCGTACGAGGGGTAGCGCGGGTCGTCCTTCAGGTAGGCCGTGGAGTAGACCTGCACACAGGTCGCGACCAGGCCGACCAGCAGGGAGATCAGCGAGCTGAAGCCGTCCAGGTGGATGGCGAGCGAGATGTCGGGGCCGCCGGTCGGGGTGAGCCGGGTGGCGGCGTCCAGGCTCTGGCCACCGCCCAGCTGGAGGGCGACGACCAGGGCGAGCACGGCCGAGGCGGCCACCGGGAGGATGGCCAGCGGCCGGGCGAAGCCGGGGGCGCGGCGGCCGGTGGCCAGGGTCGCGGCGGCGCCGAGCGCGGGCAGCGCGGGGACCAGGGCGGGGAGGGCGAGGTTCATGCGGCGGCCCTGTCGTTCGGCACGGCGGCCTCCGCAGCGGCCTCGGCGGCGTCCTCGTTCGGGTCACCGAGCGCGGTGAGCCGGTCGATGTCCGCCGTGCCCCTGTTCCGGAAGACCAGCAGGACGATGGCGAGGCCGAGGCCGATCTCGGCGGCGGCGACGGTGATGATGAAGAGCGTGAGCGCCTGCCCGGCGTGCAGCGAGTCACGCAGCCAGGCATCGAAGGCGACCAGGTTCAGGTTGACGGCGTTGAGCATCAGCTCGACGGACATCAGCACCAGGATGGCGTTCCGCCGGGCGAGCACGCCGTAGACGCCGACGCTGAACAGCAGCGCGGCGAGGACGACTGGGTACACGAGGTGCATCGGCGGTCAGTTCTCCTGCGCAGGGGTCGTCGGGGCGGCGGCGCCCGCACTGCCGGCCCGGGCGGCGGTCGCACTCGCGCGGCCGTTGGTACCGGCCGGCTTGCCCGCGCGCAGCTTCCCGGCGCGCGGCTTCGGCAACCGTCCGCCGCCGTCGCGGGAGAGCACGATAGCGCCGATCAGCGCGGCCAGCAGCAGCACGGACAGTGCCTCGAAGGGCAGCACCCAGTGCCGGAACAGGTAGACACCGGTCACCTTGGCGCTGCCACCGCCGGCCCCGAGGTCCAGCCAGGAGGTCCGGAAGGCGTCCACGACCAGGGTGACCAGGGTGCCCGCGGCAGCCAGGGCCACGCCGAGCGCCACCCAGCGGTTGCCGGAGTTCGCGTCGGGCGAGCGGCCGATCGGCGCCTTGGTGAGCATCAGTCCGAAGAGCACCAGCACGATCACCGAGCCGAGGTAGATCAGCACCTGGACCCAGGCGATGAACTCGGCCGTCAGCAGCAGGAACTCGATCGCCAAGCCGCCGAGCGCGACGACCAGCCAGAGCGCGGCGTGCACCAGCTGCCTGGTGGTCACCGAGATGACGGCGGAGCCGAGCACGGCGATGCCGACCAGCAGGAAGACGACCTCCACACCGGTCGGGGAGAGGAAGGAGCGGGCGGCCGGGTCCAGCGGACCCGCCGCGGCGAGCAGGGCGGTCACTCGGCCCCACCCCCGGCGGCCTCGGCGGCGGCCGCGGCCGCCAGCTTGTCGGCGGCCTTGCGGGCCATGGCGATCTCCTTGGGCTCCTCGGCCCCCGGGTCGAGCGCGGGCGGCGGCGGCACCGTCCACATCCACTCCCGCAGCCGGTCCCGCTCGTGGGTCAGCTCCAGGATGTCGGTCTCCGCGTACTCGAACTCCGGCGACCAGAAGAGCGCGTCGAACGGGCAGACCTCGATGCAGATGCCGCAGTACATGCAGAGCGAGAAGTCGATCGCGAAGCGGTCCAGCACGTTGCGGGTGCGGGCGCGGGCGTTCGGGTCGGCCGCGGGCAGCGTCTCCTTGTGGGAGTCGATGTAGATGCACCAGTCGGGGCACTCACGGGCGCAGAGCATGCAGACCGTGCAGTTCTCCTCCAGCAGCGCGATCACACCGCGGGTACGCGGGGGCAGCTCGGGCTGCACGTCCGGGTACTGCGCGGTGATCGACCGCTTGGTCATCGTCCGCAGGGTGACGGCCAGGCCCTTGGCCAGGCCACTGCCTGGAATGTTCATCAGGAGATCGCCACCTTGACGACGCCGGTGATGGCCAGCTGGAGCAGCGCGAGCGGGATCAGGCAGGTCCAGGCGAAGCGCATCAGCTGGTCCTCGCGCAGCCGGGGGTAGGTGACCCGGAGCCAGATCACCACGAAGGCCAGTGCGAAGGTCTTGAGCAGGGTCCACAGCCAGCCGAGGCTCTCCGGCAGCGGGCCGTGCCAGCCGCCGAGGAAGAGCACCGTGGTCAGTGCGCAGATCACCAGGATGCCCGCGAACTCGGAGAGCAGGAAGAACGCGAAGCGCAGCCCGGTGTACTCGGTGTACGCGCCGAAGATGATCTCCGAGTCGGCCACCGGCATGTCGAACGGCGGACGCTGCAGCTCGGCCAGCCCGGCCGTGAAGAAGACGAACGCGCCGATCAGCTGCCACGGCACCCACCACCAGTGGAAGGCGTCCACGATGCCCGGCAGCGAGAGCGTGCCCGCCGCCATCGCCACCGAGGCGGCGGCGAGCAGCATCGGCAGCTCGTACGACATCAGCTGGGCGGCCGTCCGCAGACCACCGAGCAGCGAGAACTTGTTGGCGGACGCCCAGCCGGCCATCAGCGAGCCGAGCACGCCGATGCCCATCACGGCCAGGACGAAGAACAGGCCGGCGTCCACCGCCTGGCCGACGAAGCCGTTCGGTCCGACCGGGACCAGCAGCAGCACGATCAGGTACGGCAGCAGGGCGACGACCGGCGCCGCCTGGAAGACCCGGCGGTCCGCGTCGAGCGGTACCACGTCCTCCTTCTGCGCGAACTTGACGCCGTCGGCGACCAGCTGCGCCCAGCCGTGGAAGCCGCCCGCGTACATCGGGCCGAGCCGCCCCTGCATGTGGGCCATCACCTTGTGCTCGGTCTGGCCGATGATCAGCGGGAAGACCAGGAAGACGATCAGGACCGCGACGCAGCGCAGCAGCGTGTCGAGCAGGTTCACGTGCTGTCTCCGTTCTGGGCGGGCTTCCCGGTGGGGTTCTCGGCGGGCTGCTTGCCGGGGGTCTCGGCAGGGGCCTGGGCGGCGCTCTCGGCGGGCGCGCCCGCTTCGTCACCGGCGGGCGTCTCATCCCCGGCCTGCGACGCCTTCGGCGGAGCCTCCCCGGCGGGCTCGGGTCCGGTGGCGGGCACCGGGGAGTGCCAGGGCGCGTCCGAGGACTGGGTACGGGCCACAGCCGGTCGTGCGGGCGCCTCCTGCTTCGGTGCCGACGCACTCCCGGCGGCCTCGGCACTCTCGGCGCCGCCGGCCGCTTGGCTCACCGACCCCTCGCTCACGCTACGCGTCCGACGCACCCGAACCGGCGGCGCCGCGCTCTCGGCGGCCTCCGCACCCTCCGCCGCCTGGCTCACCGAACCCTCGCTGATGCTGCGGGTCCGCCGCGGCCGGTCGGCCCGCGCGGCGGGTCCGCCCTCTGCACCGGCTCCGGCCGCCGCCGCGCGCGGCCCACGGGCGGCGCGAGCCGGACGCTCGGCGGCAGGCGGCAGGGTGCCCTTGAGCGGGCCCCACTCGTTGGGGTCGGGCACACCGGCGGGCTGCATCTTGCGCCGGGCCGGACCACCGCCGTGGTCGCTCTCCCCCGGTTCCTTGGCGCCGGGCCAGTCCTTGGCGACCCGGGCCGCCAGCACGAACTCCTTGCGCAGCGGGTGGCCCTCGAAGCCGTCCGGTAGCAGCAGGGTGGCCAGGTGCGGGTGGCCCGTGAAGTCGATGCCGAACATCTCGTGGGTCTCCCGCTCGTGCCAGGCGGCACCGGCGTAGACCCCGACGGCGCTAGGCAGCGCGGCGGCGGCGCGCGGGATTCGGGTCCGCAGCACCAGGTGCCGTACCCCGGGCGCACCGGGCGCGGCGAGGTGGGCGGCCACCGAGAAGCCCTCGGACAGCTCGTCCACCGCGCTCAGCCAGTCGAAGAAGCCGAGCCCGAGCACGTCCCGGGCGCTGGTGAGCGCCTCGATCCAGTGCTCGGCCGGGACGTCCACGGTCAGCAGCTCGTACGCCTCGGCGGCGGTGGCCCACTCGCCGAACGCGGCCGCCACCTCTTCGGCGCTGC
The DNA here is from genome assembly GCF_053598215.1 of Kitasatospora sp. NPDC001175. Taxonomy (NCBI): domain Bacteria; kingdom Bacillati; phylum Actinomycetota; class Actinomycetes; order Kitasatosporales; family Streptomycetaceae; genus Kitasatospora; species Kitasatospora sp. NPDC001175. The sequence goes on from NZ_JBSFJU010000001.1 coordinate 315,069, forward strand.
GCGGGATCACTGCTCGCCCCCCGGGGTCTGCGCGGGCGCGGGGACCAGCGGACGGCGCAGCGCGGAGGCGGGCGCCGCGTACCGTGCGGGCAGCGACTCGGCGGCGATCTTCTCCTGCAGCTTGAGGATGCCCTGGAGCAGCGCCTCGGGCCGCGGCGGGCAGCCGGGCACGTAGACGTCTACCGGGATGATCTGGTCCACGCCCTTGGTGACGGAGTACGAGTCCCAGTACGGGCCGCCCGAGTTGGAACAGGCACCGAAGGAGATCACGTACTTGGGCTCGGGCATCTGCTCGTACAGGCGCTTGACGGCCGGGGCCATCTTGTCGGTCACCGTGCCCGAAACGATCATCAAATCGGCCTGGCGCGGGCCCGGCGCGAACGGAATGACACCCATCCGGATGAAGTCGTGCTTGGCCATCGACGCCGCGATGAACTCGATCGCGCAGCAGGCGAGACCGAAGTTGAAGCACCAGAGGCTGTAGCGGCGCCCCCAGTTGAGCACCACCTTGACCGGGTCCGGGGCGAGCCGGGCCAGCGGGCCGAGCCGGCGTGGCTCGACCGCGCCCGGACGCGCCGGGTCGGGCATGCCGAGCACGATCGGCCCGTCGGCGGAGCCGTGCGAGTGGTTGTGCGTCACGTTGCGGGTCACGTCCATTCCAGAACGCCCTTCCTCCAGGCGTAGAGCAGCCCGATTGCGAGGAAACCGATGAAGACGAACATCTCCACCAGGGTCGTCATACCGAACCCAGCGGCGGCGAAGACCGTCGCCCAGGGGAAGAGGTAGATCGCATCGACTGCGAAGATCACGTACAGGAAGGCGTAGATGTAGTACCGGACCTGGGTGTGCGCCCAGTCCGCGCCGACCGGATCGACGCCGCACTCGTAGGTGAGCAGCTTCTCCGGCGAGTACACCACCGGCCGCAGCAGCCGGTTGGCGGTGAAGGACACCGTGACGAAGAGCACGCCGACGACGGCCAGCAGGCCCACCGCGGCATACGCGTCGAAGTAGCCGCCGCCCACGGCGGGGTCGGCAGCAGCCAGCGGCCCCTCCATACTTCTTCGCCTCCAGATCGGCCGCGGCCCCACCGTTCCCGGCGGGCTCTCCCGGCCTCATTTTTACGCGCACATAACCATCGCTACGGCGCGAGTCTAAGCGCAGCGGTGTACTCTCCCCACACCCTGCCCGACCTTCAAGACGTCCGGTGGACAAGTAGCGGGAGTACGCCTCCTCCCGGCCCGGCCGCGTCAGGCCTGCCCGGGGGTGGGGATAACCCCCTGCCTCGGACGCCGATCACCCCCATGGCCCAGGGCTGCGCCGACCCGGAATGCTGGAGCCCGACAGTCCACCGAGAGGGCCAAGACCATGAACGACGCACCGCCGGGCCGACGGCCGGCCGCTCCGCCGCTGTACGGGGCGACGATGTGGCGCCAGGTGCAGCACCTGCTGCTCAACCTACCGCTCGGCGTCGGTGCCTTCGTCTTCACCGTAGTGACGCTGGCCGCCGGCCTGGGGCTCTCGATCACCGTGATCGGAATGCCGCTGCTGGCCGGCGGGCTGGCCGGCTGCCGGGCGCTCGGCTCGCTGGCCCGCCGCCGGGCGCGGACCGGGCTCGGCCTCGACCTGCCCGATCCGGGGCCGGTGGTGGTCTCCCGGCCGGGCCGGGCGGGCTGGGTGATCGCCGTCCTGACCGACTGGCTGAACTGGCGCTGTGCACTCTACGCGTTCCTGCTGCTGCCCTGGGGCGTGCTCAGCTTCGCCCTGACCCTGGTCCTGCTGATCGTCGGCTGGCCGGTGCTGCCCTGGGCGATGCGCTTCCTCGGCACGGTGGACGGGATGCTGATCGGCAGCCTGCTCGCCCCCGGCGCGCTCACCGAGCGGGTGAAGGAGTTGGAGGAGGACCGGGGCGCGGTGGTCGACACCGCCGCCGCCGACCTGCGCCGGATCGAGCGGGACCTGCACGACGGCGCGCAGGCCCGGTTGGTCGCCCTCGCCATGGACCTGGGCCTGGCCAAGGAGAAGCTGGCCGACTCGGTCGAGGACTCGGATGCCGAGGGCGTCCAGGCCGCCGCGAAGATGGTGGGCGCCGCGCACGGCGAGGTGAAGCTGGCCCTCCAGGAGCTGCGCGACCTCGCCCGGGGGATCCACCCGGCCGTGCTGACCGACCGCGGCCTGGATGCCGCGCTCTCCGCGGTCGCCGCCCGCTGCACCGTCCCCGGCGGGGTCAGGGTGAACGTGGACCTGTCCCGACCGGACGGCACCGTGCAGCGGCCGGACTCGGCGGTGGAGGGGATCGCGTACTTCACGGTCAGCGAACTGCTGACCAACATCTCCAAGCACTCCGGCGCCCGCACCGCCTCGGTGGAGGCCTGGCGGGCCGGCGACCGGCTGATGGTGGTGGTCCAGGATGACGGCACGGGCGGTGCGGCCGCCTACCCGGGCAGCGGCCTGGCCGGTCTGGGCGAGCGGGTCGGCGCGGTGGACGGGGTCTTCGTGGTGGACAGCCCGCCGGGCGGACCGACCGAGGTCACGGTCGAACTCCCGTGGCGGACCAGGTCCCGCTGACCCGGTACGGACACGGCCGGGCCCGGCGGCCGCCACCCTTGCGCGGTGCGGCCGCCGGGCCCGGGGCCGTGGCGGGGGCTCGGCTCCCGACGGCCCTCGGGGCCGTCGGGCTCAGGACTCCAGGGTGCCGAGGGTGACGTCGGCGGTCTTGCGCTGGCCGTCCCGGACGAAGGTGACGGTGACCTTGCCGCCCGGCTGGAGCGAGGCCAGCGCGGTGGTCAGCGCGCCGAGCGAGTTGATGTCGGTGTCGCCCAGCTTGGTGATCACGTCGCCCACCTGCAGCCCCGCCGCGGCGGCCGGGCCGCCCTGGGTGGTGCTGACCACCACCGCGCCGGCCGGCTGGAATTTGGAGTTGAAGTACGTCCGGGCGGTGATGCCGAGGGCGGCCCGGCCCGAGTTGGTGACCTTGCCCTGCTTGATCAGCTGGTCGGCGATGTTGGTGACGGTGGCGGCCGGGATGGCGAAGCCGATCCCCTGGGCGGCGCCGCCGTTGGTCTCCTGGTCCACCGCGGCCAGGGTGTTGATCCCGATCACCTGGCTGTTCAGGTTGACCAGCGCGCCGCCGCTGTTGCCCGGGTTGATGGCGGCCGAGGTCTGCACCATGTTCCCGATGGTGGCTCCCGGGGCCCCCGGACTCCTCGGCTCGGTGACGGTCCGGCCGGTGGCCGAGACGATCCCCTGGGTGACGCTGGAGGAGAGCCCGAGCGGGCTGCCCATGGCCAGGGTGATCTGGCCGACCTCGACCTTGGTGCTGTCCCCGAAGGCGGCCGGCCTGAGGCCGTCCGGCGGGCTGGCCAGCCTGATCACCGCGAGATCGGACTCCGGGTAGCTGGCGACCAGGGTGGCGTCCAACGTCTTGGTGCTGTTGGCCAGGCTGACGGCGAAGGTCTGGGCGGCGCCGACCACATGGGCATTGGTGACGATGTTGCCCTTGGTGTCGTACACGATCCCGGAGCCCAGACCGTTCGGGGTGGTGATCTGCACCACCGAGGGCAGCACGTTGGAGATGACCCGCTGGTAGTCCTCCTGCAGCTGCAACCCGCCGTTGCCGGGGGGGATGGCGGAGCCCGAGGGGCTGGGCGAGGCGGTGGAGGTGGAGGCGGTCGAGGAGGACGAGGGGCCGCTGGTGCAGCCGCTCACCAGCAGGCCGGCCAGCGTGAGGGCGGCCCCGGGGAGCAGCAGCCTCGGACCGTTGGGCCGGGGGCCTGCCGGGATCGGGCGGGTGGGTTCCTTCTTGGGGTGCACCTTGAGCTGCCTCCGGTTCCGGACACGGTGAGACCTCGGCAAACAGCCGACACTTTGTCAGGATTCCACCGGTATGTCCGTTTACCTGTGCGACGCGCCAACACCCCGGCGCCGATGGGAGCGGGGAGGGACCCCCCGGGGGTGCGGGGAAGCGGCCCTGCCGCACGGCTCCCCGCACCCGGGCGGCCCTATGCGTCCAGGAGGTCGAAGAGCTGCTCCCAGCGCGCCGTCACCTGCTCCGGCGAGTAGCGGACGATCGCCTCGCGCGCCTTCTTCGCCATGGTGTCGCGCAGCTCCCGGTCGTCCATCAGACGACCGAGCTGCCTGGCCAGGGCGGTGGTGTTGCCGGTCGGCGCGAGCAGGCCGTCCTCGCCGTCCCGGATGATCTCGCGGACGCCCGGCGCGCAGTCGAACGACACGCACGGCACGCCGCAGGCCATCGCCTCCATCAGCGAGATCGGGAAGCCCTCGCCGCGCGAGGACATGGCGAACACCGCGGCCCCGGCCAGCGCGCCCGGCACGTCGTCGGTCCGTCCGGGGAGCTCCACCGAGCCGTCCAGGCCGAGCTCGGTGCACCGGGCCCGCAGCGCCTCCTCCTCCTCGCCCAGGCCGTAGATCTTCAACTGCCAGCCGGGCCGCCGCTCGACCGCCAGGGCCCAGGCCTCCAGCAGCAGGTCGTAGCCCTTCTCCTGAGCCAGTCGCCCGATGCTGACCACGGTCTTCGTGGCCGGCTGCACCGTCTCGGGCAGCGGGAAGGGCAGCGGGTTGGGGATGCCGCAGGTGCTGTTCATGCCGTCGCGGATCCAGGCGTCGGCGTCCTCCTCGGTGAGCGCCACCAGCCGGTCCACGTCCGCGTAGTAGCGCTTGACCCGGCCGTACCGGGAGGTGGCCCGGCAGGTCTCGTACGACTCATGGGTCATGCCGATCACCAGCAGGCCCTTGAGGTCGGCCTGCGCCACCCACTCCATCGCCCAGACCTGGGTGACGATCACCACCGCACCCGGGCCCGCGTCCTGGAACATCCGGCTCATCCGGGCGGCCGCCTCGCGCACCCCGGCCACCCGCTTCGCCTCCCGGCGGCGGGCCCCGACGTCCAGCTGCTGCCAGGGGTAGCGCGGGGTCCAGGCGGACGCCGGGCGCTCCTGGTACAGGGTGGTCATGCCGTACGACAGGTCGTCACCGAAGTCCTTGTGCAGGACGGCGGGCGCGATGCCGACCAGCTGCACCCGGTGACCCCTGGCGCTGAGCAGCTCGGCCATCCGGTGCGACCAGCTGGAGACGCCGCCCAGCTCGTCCACGCTGTTGCTGACGATGAAGATGTCGCGGCTCATCGACCGGCCTCCTGCTCAGTCCCGTCGGCTGCGCCGAACATCAGATCGGCGATCCTCGCCGCCGCGTCGCCCCGGTCGTACTCGCCGTACTCGGCCACGAACCGCTGCCTGGCCTCGGTGTACTCCTTGCCGACCAGGTCCAGGTCGCCGAGCGCCTCGTAGAGCTCCCCGGCGTCGCGCAACACCGGGCCGGGCGCCTCCCCCAGCAGGTCGAAGTACGTGCCGCGGAGGTCGTCGGCGTACTCCTCCCAGTCGTAGGCGAAGAACAGCATCGGCCGGTCCAGCAGCGCGTAGTCGAACATCAGCGAGGAGTAGTCGGTGATCAGCGCGTCCGCCATCAGGTAGAGCGGGGTGACCTCCTGGATGTCGGAGACGTCGATCACCTTGCCGGCCACCGAGGGCGGCAGCACCACCCGGTTGAGGTAGTGGCAGCGCACCAGCAGGGTCATCCGGTCGCCGAAGCGCTCGACGAACTCCTCCACGTCAAAGGGGAGTTCGAAGGTCCGCACCCGCCCGGAGGCGTCCGCTCGGAAGGTCGGCGCGTACAGCACCACCGGCTTGGTCAGGTCGATCCCGAGCTCGCCGGCCAGCTGACGGTCCTTGGCCGCACCCTCGTCGCGCAGGACGTCGTTGCGCGGGTAGCCGGCCCGCAGCAGCCGGTCCTCGCCGATCCGGTACGCGGGCGCCAGGGTCCGCACGTCGTGCTCGGAGCGGACCACGAAGTGGTCGAAGCGGTTCAGCCCTGCCAGGTACAGGGCCTGCTGCTCGGGGGTCTGCCGCTTGAGCGAGGCCAGGTCGAAGCCCATCTTCTTGAGCGCCGAGCCGTGCCAGGTCTGGATGTAGGTGGTCTCGGGCCGCTTGCGCAGCCGGTACGGGAAGCCCTGGTTGTCCACCCAGAACTCGGCCTGGGCGAGCGCCCGCAGGTACTGCCAGGACCAGCGCTTGACCAGCGTGGCACCCGACGGGAAGCCCGCCGCACTGCCCGCGTACGACCAGACGGCCTTCATCGGCGCGCCGCGCCGCAGCAGCTCTTCGTAGATCGCCCGCGGGTTGTCGCTGTACTGCTTGCCCTGGTGGCTCTCGAACACCACCTGGCCCTTGACCACCGGCAGCCGGTGCAGCAGCTGGTGGTAGACCTTCAGCTTGGTGTCGCCGTTGTTCAGCTGCCGCTTGAGCCTGAGCGCACCGCGCAGGGTGCGCCGGGCGCGGTCCATCGCGGTGTTGGCGACCGGACCCGCCTCGCCGCGCACGGCGCGCTCGATCAGGTCGGTGCCGCGGCGGGCCAGGCCGCCCTCGGCGGCCAGCTCGAAGGCCAGGTGGCCGCGGACCGAGCGGTGCGGCTCCATGCGGTCGCCGGTCAGGCGGGTGAGCCGGGGCCGGACCGCCGGGGTGGGCGGCGCCGCCAGGTCCAGGTCCCCGACGGTGAGCCGGGTGGTGGTGCGCTCGCCGTTCACCGTGAACACGCAGCGGACGTCCCAGACGTCGTCCAGCACACCGAGCGGCCGCAGTGCCTTGGTCAGGTCGGCGGTCGCGGACCAGACGATGCCGTCGGCGTCGTGCCGGACCTCGCGGACCGGGAAGGCGAACTTGGACTTGATCGTCTTGCGGCGGGCGGTGAACTCCAGCTTGGCGGAGATCTTCGCGTCGGCCGCGATCCGGCCGAGCGGGTTGACGACCCGGCCGGCCAGCTCGACGCCGCCCGGGCCGACGGCGTAGCGGGTGAGCTGGTTGCGCAGGAAGAGCTGGCCGAGCGCCTTGGAGTGGTAGCCGTGGGCGGTGACCTCCAGCACCCGGCGGCCCTCGGGGTCGTCCAGGTGCTCGCCGCACCAGAAGATCCGCCCGTCCCGCTCCACCAGCGGGCTGGAGAGCTTGTCCCGGTTGAGCAGGGTGTCGATGGCCGGGAGCAGGTTCTCCCAGTCGTCCCGGGTGAGCAGGTAGGCGCAGATCCGCTGGATGAAGGGGCTCTCCGCGACCGCCTCCGGGTCCAGACCGGCCAGGTAGCCGCGGGCGTGCCCGGCGAACTCCTGGCGGAAGTCCTCCGGCAGGAACGGCAGGTCACGCAGGTGCAGCACCAGGTCGTGCTTGAGGAACTTCAGGTCCTTGCGGTACTTGAGCTCGGCCATGTCGCGGTCGGCGAGCATCACGTCGATCCGGCGGTGGATCTCCAGCCGGTCGGTGAAGTTGCGGATCTCGTGGCGCCGGTTGGAGAGCGAGGCACCGCCCTTGTCCTTGGCCTGCGGCCACTGGTCCCAGTAGTAGACCCGGTTGGGGATCAGGGTGATCCGCTCGGCGGCCAGGTACGCCTGCGCCGAGAAGAGCAGGTCCTCGTAGAGGATGCCGAGCGGGAACTGAAGCCCGGTGCGGGTCAGGAAGCTCCGCCGGTAGGCCTTGTTGGTCGAGAGGGTGTCCCAGACCAGCAGGTCGGGCAGCTCGGACACGGAGTCCAGGGTCCGGGTGCGCGAGTAGATCCAGGGGTACCAGCGGTCGGTCTTGCCGTTCCGGTTGCCCACGAAGCGGCGCACGCTCAGGCCCGAGACCAGCTCCGCACCGGTCCGCTCCCCCGCCTCGTAGAGGTTGCGGCAGGCGTGGTCGTCCAGCTCGTCGTCGCTGTCCAGGAACATCACGTACTCGCCCCGGACCTCGGTCATGCCGAGGTTGCGCGGGCCGCCGCAGCCGCCGCTGTTCTCCGGCAGGCGCAGCGCCCGGACCTGCCCGGGGTACTCGGCCGCGAGCCGCTGGGCGACCGAGAAGCTGTCGTCGGTGGAGCAGTCGTCCACGATCAGTGCCTCGACACCGCGCAGCGACTGGCGCAGTACGGAGGCGACCGCCCGCGGCAGCCGGTCCGCGTCGTTGTAGACGATCACGATGACGCTGACCAGCGGCTTCGCCTGGCTGGAGGGCATGGAGCGAGGGTCCTTGTCGTCGGTGAGCTCAGCTCCCGGCAGCGCCGGGACCTCGGGCGTTTGTCGCCCCGGCGGCGGACCACCGGGCGATGTCCGCTTGGCAGGACATAGCGGATCGCGGTAACGGAATCCCATAAATTCTGCCATCCGCCGGACCCACCCCCGGCCACCGGTCACCGGCTGCCCGGCCCGGCCCGGACGGCGGCGGGCCCGGACACGAGCGCGCTCCCGCAGGTCTCGGACCGACCCGTCTCAGCCCCGACGGGCCAGCGCCCGGCGCAGCCGGCTGCGGACGACCTCCCAGCCGCCGCGGACGCCGTCGGCGACCCGCAGGCCCAGCTCGCCGTTCCCGGTCTCGTACACCTGCACCAGGGCGATCCTCAGCGGCGGGCGGAAGACCACGTGCCGCTTGGCCGGCGTCGCCGAACGGACCGCGGTGATGGCGCCGCTGCCGTCGGCGTAGCGCACCTTGACCCGCATCGCCCAGGCGGTCATCTCGCCGACGTCCCGCAGCTCGAAGGCGTCCACCGAGGTGGTGGCGATCCAGCCGTCCTCGGGGTGCTCGGTCAGCTGCAGCGGGTGGCGCAGGGTCAGCGGCGGCCCGACCCGGGTGCGCAGCTCCAGGGTGGCGCCGACCGGCTCGGCGGCGGAGACCAGCCCGTACGCGTCGTGCACCCGCAACCGTACGGCGCACGAGGAGGCGAGCCTGACGACGCCGTCCACGGCCAGCGGGAGCTGGGCCGGTGGCAGCTCGGTGAGGCCGGTCAGCGGCACTCCGGCGGCCAGCTCCGGACGGCCCTCTGCGTCGACCGGGTACGGCGGGGCGAGCCTGGGCGGGTTGGCGGCGAGCTCACCCATCCGGCGCAGCTCGGCGCCGGTCACCGGCTCGGGACGGGCCAGCAGCAGTTCGGCGACCCAACGGCCCGCCGGGGTGGCGGCGGCCAGCGCGGCGGGCTCGAAGGAGCTCAGGTGGGCCCGGGCGATCTGCCACCACTCGGCCCGGTAGGAGGGGGGCTTGTGGCGGAGCTCACGGACGTACATCCGCAGGTCGTGGTCGACGAACTTGGTCCGGGCCGCCCGGGCCAGTTCGGGCTGGTCGGAGTCGAGCAGGATCCGGACCACCTCGGTGTGCGCGTCCACCCGGTCCTGCCAGTTGCGGACCTCGTCCCGGCGGAGCGAGATCGACTGCCGCCCGGCGGCCCGGCGGACGTGCCAGAGGTACACGGTGTCGGGGATCGCGACCAGCCTCGGCCGGGCGGCGTAGAGCAGGGCGGTGAAGACGAAGTCCTCGTAGTGCACCGCGCCCTCGGCGAAGCGCACCTGGTGGCGGTCGAGGAAGTCGCGCTCGTAGAGCTTGTTGACGCAGAGCGTGTCACGCAGGAACTCGGGCCGGCCGCCGATGCCGTCGTAGCGCTCGGGCGGGGCGCCGTCGGCCGGGAACAGGTCGCGCTGCCAGGGCGAGTCGGTGCCCGCGGGCAACTCGCGGCGGACGCAGACGCCGGCGACCACCTCGGCCTGCTCGGCGACGGCGGTGTCCAGCAGGGTGCGGGCGGCGTCGGGGGGCAGCACGTCGTCGCTGTCCAGCAGCATCACGTACCGCTCGCGCGCGGCGTTCAGGCCCTGGTTGCGCGGGGTGCCGCAGCCGCCGCTGTTCTCGGTCCTGGTGATCACCCGCACCCGGCCGTCCGCGGCCGCCAGCCGGGCCAGCCGTTCCGGAGTGGCGTCGGTGGAGGCGTCGTCGACCACGACGACCTCGCCGACCGCGTCACCCTGGGAGAGCGCGGACCGCACGGCGGTGGCGATCCGCTCGGCGTCGTTGAAGACGATCACCACAACGCTGACCCGAGGAGGTTCGCCGAAATTGCTACTGGCCATTCGGGCCCCTACCCCCTCCATCACAGCCATTATCCGCGTCACTCAGGGGAAGGGACGGGCCGCCCGGTGATCCCAGTAATCGCTTGCGATCGTACCGGACCGTCCATGTCAGCCGTCCGATTCCCCCGAGGTGCCCGACGCGCCAGGCCCGCCGCCCGGTTCGCTCGTGGCCGGTCCAGCCGCCGCCACCTGGCATAGGATTCCCGCCATGACATGGTTGATCACCGGCGGAGCCGGCTACATCGGCGGACATGTGGTGCACCAACTGGTCGCAGCCGGCGAGCGGGTCGTGGTTCTGGACGACCTGAGCAGCGGCTCCCGTGACCGGCTGCCCGAAGGCGTGCCCCTGGTGACCGGCTCGGTCCTGGACCGGGCGGTCCTCGACGAGGCGCTCCGCGCCCACCAGGTCACCGGGGTGCTGCACATCGCCGCGAAGAAGCAGGTCGGCGAGTCGGTGGCCGAGCCGCTGCACTACTACCACGAGAACGTGGAGGGCCTGCGCACCGTCCTGGCCGCCGCGGTCGCCGCCGGTGTGAAGAAGGTGCTGTTCTCCTCCTCCGCCGCCGTGTACGGCATGCCGGACGTGGACCTGGTCACCGAGGACACGCCCTGCGCCCCGATCAACCCGTACGGCGAGACCAAGCTGGTCGGCGAGTGGCTGCTGAACGCCTCCGCCCAGGCGTACGGCCTCTCCACGGTGTCGCTGCGCTACTTCAACGTCGCGGGCGCGGCCTCGCCGGTGCTGGCCGACGACGGGGTCACCAACCTGGTCCCGATGGTCTTCCAGCGGCTCACGGACGGGCTGCCGCCGCTGATCTTCGGTGCCGACTACCCGACTCCGGACGGCACCTGCATCCGCGACTTCATCCACGTCTCGGACATCGCCTCCGCCCACGTCGCGGCCGTGAAGCGGCTCGACGCGGCCGACGGGCCGGTCTCGCTGACCCTCAACATCGGGCGCGGCGAGGGTGTGTCGGTCAGCGAGATGCTCGCCGTGATCGCCCGCGTCACCGGGCGGGACATCGCCCCCGAGGTCACCCCGCGCCGTCCGGGTGACCCGGCCCGGGTGGTCGCCGCCGCCGACCTGATCCGCAAGGAGCTCGGCTGGAGCGCCGAGCACGACGTCGAGGCCATGGTCGCCTCCGCCTGGGAGGGCTGGCTCACCCGCCACCCGGAGGCCCGCCGGGGCTGAGCCCGGCAACCGCCCGGCCCGGGCGCGGGACCCCCGCGCCCCGGCCGGCTCACCCCTGCGGGACGGCGGTGCCGTAGAAGGCGTCGAGGGCGTAGACGCAGCGGTCCTTGCTGCCGACGAAGACCCTGCCGCCGACGGCCACCGGGGAGCCGGTCAGTTCGCCCTTGGTGCCCAGCTGCCAGCGCAGGCGTCCGGAGGCCAGGTCCAGGGTGTGCAGCGAGTGGTCCCGGCTGCCGAGGTGGACCAGGCCGTCCGCCGCGGCCGGGGAGCCGACGATCTCGCCCCTGGCGGTGTAGCGCCAGCGCTCCCGCCCGGAGGCGGTGTCGAAGGCGTGCAGCGTGTTCCCGGCCCCGACCAGGGCGGTGCCGTCGGCGACCACCACCGGCTCGGCCCCCTGCCGGCTGCCGGTCCGGCCGCGCCAGCGCTCCAGCCCGGTGGCGGCGTCCAGCGCGTACACGGTGCCCAGGTAGTCGGCGACGTACACCGAGCCGCCGTCCAGCGCGGGCGGGGTGAAGAGCACCACGGCCGCGTCGAACCGCCAGTGCTCGCGGCCGCTGGCGGCGTCCAGCGCGTGCACCCGGTGCCCGGCCGTGACGAACAGCACCCCGCCGCGCTCCACCGGCCTGGACGGCACGTCCTCGCCGACCGGCACCGACCAGCGCTCCCCGCCGCCGCGCGGGTCGGCGCAGTGCAGTCGCCCGCCACCGTGGTAGTACACGGCACCGGCCACCAGTGCGGGGCCGGACTGCGGGCTCTCGTAGTCCTGCTGGGCGTCGTCGGCGCGCCACAGCTCGGCGCCGGTGGCCGCCGAGCGCAGCTGCACCCCGCCGCCCCTGATGCCGCAGCAGAGCACCCCGTCGGCGGCGTCCAGCGAGTAGACCCAGCCGTCCAGCGCGTGGCGCCAGCGCTCGGTGCCGTCGGCGACGTCCACGGTGTACAGGTGGGGGCCGTCGGCGGCGTGGACCCGGCCCGAGTCCACGGTGAGCGCCCAGGCCACGTCACGGGTCTTGTAGCGGCGCTGCCCGGAGCCGATGTCCAGGGCGTGCACCTCGAAGCTGGAGACGAACAGGGTGCCGTCGGCGACCAGCGGGGTGCCCCAGACGTCGTTGGACATCCGGAACCGCCAGGGCCGCCAGCGGGCGGCCTGCGGCGGGACGGCGCGGCGCACCCAGTCCGTACCGGCCGCCGCCCCCTCGGCCGGAGGCGTCAGGTCGGCCCGCGGGCCCGGCCCTATCCGTACGGCCGCGCCGGAGAGCTGCACCTCGGCCGAGCCCTGGCCGACCGGCGTGCGGCGGCGGGCGGCCAGCTTCTCGGTGGCCAGCTCCTCGTCGAGGACGCCGCTGCGGGCGGGCGGCACCACGGGCGCGGCGGGAGGGGCGGCCGGCGGCGCGGCCGGCCGCGGCGGCACCACAGGGGCCGGCGGCGGGGTCGGTGCGGCCGGGCGGCGGCCGCGCTTGTGTTCGATCAGGGCGATGGCGCTGGCCGGCAGCCAGTCCCCCGCCTCGCCGGAGGCGTCGTCCCGGGAGAACAGGTGCGGAGCCAGCTCGGACTGGATCTGAGCGGGCGTCGGCCGGTGCTCGGGCGCGGGCCGCATGCAGGCCCGGACCAGATCCATCAGCTCGACCGGCAACCCGGAGAGGTCCGGCTGGTCGCGCAGCAGCTGAAACACCGTCTCGACGGGGTTGCCGCCCCGGTAGGGCGGGTGGCCGGTGGCGCAGAAGACCAGCAGCGATCCGAGCGAGAAGACGTCGCTGGCACCGGTCACGCTGCGGCTGTCCCTGGCCTGCTCGGGAGACATGTAGGCGGGGGTGCCGACGGCCACGTTGGTCATGGTGAGCCGGGCGCTGGAGACCCCGGCGGCGATCCCGAAGTCGATCACGCGCGGGCCGTCCTCGACCACCAGCACGTTGGACGGCTTGAGGTCGCGGTGCACCAGGCCGGCGGTGTGGATCGACTGCAGCGCCTCGGCGATCCCGGCGATCAGCCAGCGGACGGCGTCCACCGGCAGCGGCCCGCACTCGGTGACCAGGTCCTCCAGCGAGGGCGCGGGCACGTACGCGGTGGCCAGCCACGGCACCGGAGCGTCCGCGTCCGCGTCCACCACGGCCGCCGTGTAGAAGCCGCCGACCGTCTTGGCGGCGGCGATCTCGCGGGCGAAGCGGACCCGGAACAGCTCGTCCTCGGCCAGTTCGCCCCGGACGGTCTTGATGGCCACCCGCCGCCCGGACGCCGACCGCGCCAGGTAGACCAGGCCCATTCCGCCCGCACCGAGCCGCCCCAGCACCTCGAAGGGCCCGATCCGCCTCGGATCGTGCGCCGTCAGCTGGTCCACTCCGCTGCCTCCTCCCCGTCTGCGGCGACCCTGGCCGGGCCGCCGCCCCGATTCTCCAATGCCCGCGCCGCCGGATCCAATCTCCCCCGCCAGGGACACGCCCGGGCCACCGTGACCCGGCCACCGCCCGGAGCCCACGCTGACGATCACTCTGCGCAACCCGATCACCCCTCAGCCAACCTTCCGTCACGCTGTGGGGTCATCAGCACACGGGGGGGCTTCGGATGCGCTCGGAATATCACTCCGAGCGCCCTGATGAACGCCGCGAACCACCCCCGGGCGGAGTAATAGTCGCATCACCGAATCGCGACAAGATCGTGCCACGGTAAGCTGACGGCATGACAGGACAAGTTCGCACCGTCGACGGTCGCGTCGCCGGGCGACGTGGACAGGAGACGCGGCAGAAGCTGCTCGACTGCCTCCGCGAGATGCTCAGCACGTCGCCTTACCGGGACGTCAAGGTCATCGACGTCGCCCGTATGGCGGGTACCTCCCCCGCGACCTTCTACCAGTACTTCCCGGATGTCGAGGGCGCAGTCCTCGAGATCGCCGAGGAAATGGCCGAGGACAGCGCCGGGCTCAAAGAGCTCGTCGACGTAAAGTCCTGGGCGGGAAAGCCCGGTTACACCGCTTCGGAAGAACTGGTGGACGGATTCCTCGCCTTCTGGCGCAAGAACGACGCCATTCTCCGAGTCGTTACTCTCGGTGCAGCCGAGGGGGACAAGCGGTTCTTCAAGATCCGCATGAAGGTCCTCAACTCGGTGGCGTCGGCCCTGACCGAGGCCGTGAAGGTGAACCAGGCCAAGACCGACAAAACGGTCGATCCGGCAGCCATCGCCGGCGCCCTGGTCTCGCTGCTTGCCTCGGCAGCGGAGCATTCCAAGGCATTCACCTCTTGGGGCGTCAAGGTCAAGGACCTCAAGCCGAATCTGGCTCTGCAGGTCTACCTGGGCGTCACCGGTAAGAAGCCGCCCAAGTAGTAACAAGCATCTGTCCCACCATCCACTCAGCGCGCAGCTCCGGCCTCCTGTCCGGGGTGCGTCGGACGGCGGTTGTGTCCTCGGGGGAGGTTCGCCGACGTGCCGCGACGCGCTGGAGACCACTGTGGGGCGGCCGGAATCGACTGATTCCGGCCGCCCCACAGCCGTGTCCGGGGCCCGTTACGGGCAGCGCACGACCTGCCCCGCGTAGGCGAGACCGCCGCCGAAGCCGAAGAGCAGCACCGGATCGCCCGAGTGCAGCTCACCGCGCTCCACCAGCTTGCTCAGCGCCAGCGGGATGGAGGCCGCCGAGGTGTTGCCGGAATCCACCACGTCGCGGGCGATCACCGCGTCGTGCGCCCCCAGCTTGTTCGCGATGGCGTCGATGATCCTCAGGTTGGCCTGGTGCGCGACGAAGCCCTTCAGCTCGGACGGGTCCAGACCGGCCTTCAGGCAGGTCTCCCGGGCCAGCGGAGCGATCTTCGTGGTGGCCCAGCGGAAGACCGCCTGGCCCTGCTGGCTGATGGTCGGGTCCCAGCCGGTGATCACCACCGCGTCGGTCTTCTCCGGCTCGGTGCCCCAGACCACCGGGCCGATCCCGGCCTGCTCGTCGGGGACCGCCTCGACCAGGGCCGCGCCCGCGCCGTCACCGAAGATCACGCAGGTGGTGCGGTCGGTCCAGTCGATGGTGTCCGACATCCGCTCGGCCCCGATCACCAGCGCCCGCCGCGCCGCCCCGGCCCGGATCGCGTGGTCGGCGGTCGCCAGCGCGTACGAGAAGCCCGAGCAGACCGTGTTGATGTCGTACGCGGCCGGCGCGGTCATGCCCAGCCGGGCGGCGACCGAGGCCGCCGTGAACGGGCTGCGCTCCACGGCGGTGCAGGTGGCCACCACCACCAGGTCGACCTCGGCGGCCTGCCGGCCGCCGTTCGCCAGTGCCTTCTGGGCCGCCTCGGTGGCGAGGTCGACCAGGGTCTCCTCGACCGCGATGTGCCGGGTGCGGATGCCCACCCGGCTGCGGATCCACTCATCGTCGGTATCGACCAGCTTCGACAGGTCCTCGTTGGTGAGGACCTTCGGCGGCTGGTAGTGGCCGAGCGAAATGATTCTGGAGCTGGTCATATTGCCACTCAACCCGGTTACCGACCGGTCAGGTGCTCACGCCCGGGTACAACGTCCCAGGCCGGAACCTGTAGGGGCCGTACAACGCCCCTTGCGGCACAAGGGTCAGGTGGCCAGGGTCGCGGCGTCCGCCATGGCGATCATCGGATGCGCCGCCGGGTCCAGGGTCTTGAGCAGCTCGATCATCTGGTCCTCGGGCAGCGAGACGCAGCCGTGGGTGGGACCGCCGTGGTCCACGTGCAGCCAGATGCCACCGCCCTTGGACTTGCCGTCGGGGAAGCGGTTGTCGAGCGGCGAGACGCCCTGCACCCGGTTGTAGTTGATCGCCACCACGTAGTCGAAGGACCCGGCCAGTTGCTCGCCCTTGAAGCCGGTGCCGCCGACCACGAAGTGCGAGTCCTGGTCGTACGGGAGCTTGGCTCCCGGGTCGGGCATCCGGCCGCCGGCATCGGACAGCGAGAAGACCCCGATCGGGCTGTGCAGGTCGTCCGCGTGCTTGTCGGTGGTCCAGCCCTTGTACGCGTTGTGGCCCTGCCAGGCGGCGCCGGGCTTCCAGCGGTTGTCGGGCGTGCGGGTCCACAGGGTGACCGTGGTGTCGGAGGAGTTGCGGTCCTTGCCGGAGGCCACCACCAGCTGGCGGGTCTGTGCCGGGATCTTCGCGCTGAAGCTCGGGCCCAGGCCCGGTATGGCCGCGTAGGTGCCGTCGGCTCGGTCCGAGCGGTTGGCCGCGGCCGAGTCGCTGCGGATCGCCTGCGCGGCGTTGACACCGGCCGACGCCGGGTCAGCCTCCGGCTTCTCGGGTGCCGCCGCGGACGGGTGCGCGGAACTCCCGGCGCTCTGGCCCACCGTGAACCAGCCCGC
Source organism: Kitasatospora sp. NPDC001175 (assembly GCF_053598215.1). Lineage (NCBI taxonomy): Bacteria > Bacillati > Actinomycetota > Actinomycetes > Kitasatosporales > Streptomycetaceae > Kitasatospora > Kitasatospora sp. NPDC001175. The sequence continues at coordinate 331,475 of NZ_JBSFJU010000001.1, forward strand.
GGTGGCCGCCAGCAGCACCGCCGTACCGCCCATCAGCGCCTTGCCCCGGCGCTTGCGCGGCTTGCGCCGGTGCCCTCTCGGGCGGCGCGCCTCACCTCCGTCGCCGTGGACTGCCGGGGGCTGGACCTCGGCGTAGGGCTGGACGGTGACACGATGGGAACCGGACATGCTGACGATCCTTCCAAAGCCAGCGGGGTGATCGGAACCCGTGGCGTGTGGTGAGCCTGTGAGCATCGGCACACCGCGAGTGCGCCGGATGCCGTGGCCGAAGACGCCGCGCGCCCCGGGACGGTTGGGGGGTGCGCGGCGCTGTGATCAGAGTCGCATCGCCTGCGGCGTCTCCCGACGCTGCAGGTCAGGGCCGTCGTACTCGCGGATGACCTCGTAGCGGGTGTTGCGCTCGACCGGGCGGAAACCAGCGTCCCGGATCAGGCCGAGCAGGTCCTCGCGGCCGAGCTTGTTCGGGGTGCCGAAGTTGTCCGCGTCGTGGGTGATCTTGTACTCGACCACCGAGCCGTCCATGTCGTCCGCGCCGTGGCTGAGCGCCAGCTGGGCGGTGGCGATGCCGTGCATCACCCAGAAGACCTTGACGTGCGGGACGTTGTCGAACAGCAGCCGGGAGACCGCGAAGGTCTTCAGCGCCTCGGCGCCGGTGGCCATCTCGGTCCGCTCCATCAGCCGGTTGCGGACCACGCCGTCCTTGGAGTCGTGGAAGTCGTGCTGGTAGCGCAGCGGGATGAAGACCTGGAAGCCGCCGGTCTCGTCCTGCAGCTCACGCAGCCGCAGCACGTGGTCGACCCGGTGGCGCGGCTCCTCGATGTGCCCGTACAGCATGGTGCACGGGGTCTTCAGGCCCTTGGAGTGCGCCAGGCGGTGGATCCGCGACCAGTCCTCCCAGTGGGTGTCGTGGTCGACGATGTGCTGACGGACCTCCCAGTCGAAGATCTCGGCGCCGCCGCCGGTCAGCGACTCCAGGCCGGCGTCGATCAGTTCGTCCAGGATCTCGGCTGCCGACAGGCCGCTGATCTTCTCGAACCAGTGGATCTCGGTGGCCGTGAACGCCTTCAGCGAGACGTTCGGCAGCGCCGCCTTCAGCTCGCGCAGGCTGCGCGGGTAGTACCGCCAGGGCAGCGTCGGGTGCAGGCCGTTGACGATGTGCAGCTCGGTGAGGGAGTCCACCTCCATGGCCTTGGCCAGGCGGACGGCCTCCTCGATCCGCATGGTGTACGCGTCCTTCTCGCCCGGCTTGCGCTGGAACGAGCAGTACGCGCAGGAGGCGGAGCACACGTTCGTCATGTTGAGGTGGCGGTTGACGTTGAAGTGGACGACGTCGCCGTTCTTCTCCGTCCGCACATGGTGGGCGAGACCGCCGAGCCAGGCCAGATCGTCGCTCTCGTAGAGCGCGATGCCGTCCTCGCGGGTCAGCCGCTCACCCGCGTAGACCTTCGCCTCCAGCTCGCGCTTGAGCCCTGCGTCCATGCGGTGACCCGCCTCCTCGATCCGACTGACCGCAACACACGGTCTGTTTACCGGAACGAGACTACGCCTGGAGCAGCTCGGCCAGGAGCCTGGGTTCGACGTTGCCGCCGCTCACCACCGCCGCGAACACCCGGCCGGCCAGCTCATCGGCCCGGTGGAAGTACCCGGCCGCCGCCACCGCGCCCGAGGGCTCGGCGACCAGCCGGCCCCGGCGCGCCAGCAGGGCCACCGTGTCGCGGATCTCCTGCTCGGAGACCGTCACGATGTCGTCCACGTACGCCTGGAGGTGCTCGAACGGCAGCTCACCGACCGAGGGCGTGCGCAGCCCGTCCGCGATCGTCCGGTAGGTGTCGGCCACCGGCCAGGCCGTCAGCCGGCCGCTGCGCAGGCTCGCCTGAGCGTCCGCCGCCAGCTCCGGCTCGACGCCGATCACCCTGACGCCCGGGCAGGTCAGCTTGATCGCCGCCGCCGCACCGGAGATCAGGCCGCCGCCGCTGACCGGGACCAGCACGGTGTCCAGCTGGTCCGGGGCGTCCTCCGCGATCTCCAGGCCGACCGTGCCCTGACCGGCGATGATGTGGGGATCGTCGTACGGCGGCACCCAGACGTAGCCGTGCTCGTCCGCCAGCTCACCGACGAAGGTGTCCCGCTCGCCCGGGGCGACCAGGATCACCTCGGCGCCGAACGACCGGGTGTTCTCGACCTTCACCGCGGGCGAGGTGTCCGGCATCACGATCACGGCCTTGAGGCCGAGCAGCCGCGCCGCGTAGGCCACCGCCTGGGCGTGGTTCCCACTCGACTGGGCGACCACGCCGCGGGCCCGCTCGGCGTCGCTCAGCGCGGCCAGCCGGTTGTAGGCGCCACGGATCTTGAACGCCCCGGTGGGCTGCAGGTTCTCCGGCTTGAGCCAGAGGGTGCGAGCACCGTCGGCGGCCCATGGGCACGGGATCAACGGAGTCCGTACCGCCACTGCGGCGATCCGCTGCTGCGCGGCGCGCAGCTCCTCCAGGCCGACCAGTGCCATGGGCCCCTCCCCGTCCCTAGTCCAAGGCGTCCAGCGGGAGTTCGCTCACCCGGTTCTCCCACTTGGTGGAGAGTACAACCGTGGTCCTGGTGCGGGCTACGCCCTTCGTGCCGGAGAGCCGCTTGACCACCGACTCCAGGCCCTCCACGTCCGGCACCCGGACCTTGAGCATGTACGAGTCGTCACCCGCGATGAACCAGCAGTCCTCGACCTCGGCGAGGTCCTTCAGCCGGTGCGCGACGTCCTCGTGGTCCGCCGCGTCGGTGAGTTGAAGGCCGATCAGCGCGGTGACCCCGAAACCCAGCGAGGCCGGGTTGACCGTGGCCCGGTAGCCGGTGATCACACCGGCCTGCTCCAGCCGGTTGATGCGGTCCGTCACGCTCGGGCCCGACAGGCCCACCAGGCGTCCCAGCTCGGCGTACGAAGCCCGGCCGTTCTCCCTCAGCGCCTGGATGAGCTGTCTGTCAACCGTGTCCATATATCCGCCCGCGTCCTTCCGAACCGCTACAGACCCACAGATCATTATCCGGAATCAAAGGCGCCGTGCGCGGATCAACCCGGATATCGCAAAGAACATACTCTCCCGGGCTGCGAGGCTTTACTCGCCCTTGCCGCTGAGGCCCAAAGGCCCCGGGATCACGCCGTCTTGCCGCCGGACCCGAGCTCGCCCTCCCAGCGCCGGTACAGCCCGTGCCGCACCCCGACCGCGTCCAGCACCCGGCCCGCCACGAAGTCCACCAGCTCACGGGCGGTCGAACCGCCCGCGTAGAAGCCCGGCGAGGCGGGGAGCACCACGGCGCCCTGGGCGTCCAGCTCCACCAGGTGCTTCAACGTCACCCCATCGAGTGGCGTCTCGCGGACGCAGACGACCAGCGGGCGGCGCTCCTTCAGGGTCACCGCGGCGGCCCGCTGCAGCAGGTCCTTGCTCAGCCCGAGCGCGATCCCGGCCACCGCGCCGGTGGTCGCCGGCACCACCAGCATCCCCTTCGCCGGGTAGGAGCCGCTGGACGGGCCGGCCGCGAAGTCGCCCGCCGACCAGTAGCGGACGTCGCTCAGGTCCTCGACGCCGGTCCACGCCGCCAGGTCCTCCTGCCAGTGCGCGTCGCGGAAGGACACCCCGGTCTCGTCCAGGATGGTCAGCCGGGCCGCCCGGCTCACCACCAGGTCCACCGCCTCGCCCGCCGCCAGCAGCGCCCGGATCACCGAGGCCGCGTACGGCGTTCCCGACGCGCCCGAGACTCCGACCACCCACGGCTGACGTGCGCTCTGCTGCTCCATGACTCCGCACCATAACCCCGCCCCCTCGGGGCGGAGGGGCGACCCCGGAAACCCGGGAAGCCCCGCGCCGCCCGGGCCTCGCCCGGCTGCGCGAAGATGGGTGCATGGCGCCGACGTTGATCGACCTCACACATCCGGTCACCACGGGCATGCCCGTCTACCCCGGGGATCCGGAGGTCGAACTGCGGCCCGCGCTCACCACCTCCACCGCCGGGGTCAACGTGCTTGGCCTGCACCTGGGTTCGCAGTCGGGCACGCATGTGGACGCCCCGTACCACGTGGACGTCACCTGGCCCACCCTGGACGGGCTGCCGCTGGAGCTGTTCACCGGGCCGGCCGTGCTCGCCGACCTTCGCGGGCTCGCTCCGCGCACCGGCGTGACACCCCAACTGCTCGCACCGGCACTGGAGTTCGCCGCCCCTGGGACGATCCTGCTGCTCGCCACCGGCTGGCCGAGGCACTGGGGCACCGACGGCTACCTCGCCCACCCCTGGCTCACGCCCGAAGCGGCGGAGGCGATCGTCGCGGCAGGCGTCCGCACCGTCGGCGTGGACGCCCTGAGCATCGACCCCACCCCCGACCCGGGCCCGGGCGATGTCGCCGTCGCCGCACTGCTCGCCGATCTCTCCGACGAGCACGACCCCGCCGCCGAGCCCGCCACGCTGGCCGCGCACCGGATCCTGCTCGGCTCCCCCGGCGGAGCGGTGATCGCCGAGAACCTCACCGACCTGACCCCGCTGCTCGACGCGCAGGCGGCGGGCCGCCCGATCGAGCTCTCGCTGTTCCCGCTCCGCCTGGTCGCCGCCGACGGCGCTCCGATCCGCGCGGTCGCCCGGCTGGGTTGATCCACCCCGGGCTGACCAACCCGCTGGGCACCGCCCGTCGCCGACCCGGACGCCGGTGTGAGCCCCGAAGGGCCCGCAGCGGTGCCGGCCTAGGAGACGGCGCGCTGGAGGAGGCAGAAGGGGTGCCCAGCCGGGTCCAGGTAGACCCGCCAGCCCGTCTCGACGTCCTTGAGTTCCGCGCCGAGAGCCAGCACCCGTTCCTCGGCCTCGGCCAGGTCCTCCACCTCGATGTCCAGGTGGAGCTGCTGCGGGTGGGCCGGGTCCGGCCACATCGGCGGGCGGTAGTCCTCGACGCGCTGGAAGCCCAGCACCATCCCGTCGGGCAGGTGGACGGTCGACCACTCGTCGTCCACCGACCACCTCGGGTCGGGGCGGCCGATCTCGCCGCCCAGCAGGGTGCCGTAGAAGTGCGCCAGCCCGGCCGGGTAGTGGCAGTCGAGCACCACGCACTGCAACTTGCCGATCATCGTTCCTCCTCGCCGACCGCACCTGCCCCTCTGCTCGGCAGCATAGGCACTGCCCGCGACAGGTGCGGCCGGAACGGAGTCAGCCGCCCAGACCCCGGATGACCAGGTCGAGCAGGGCGAACACGAAGAGCGAGATGCCGACGAAGCCGTTGGTGCTGAAGAAGGCCCGGTTGAGCCGGGAGAGGTCGCCGGGCCTGACGATGGTGTGCTCGTAGACGAAGGCGCCGGCCACCACCGCCAGGCCGGTCCACATGGCCGGGCCGGCATGGGTGCGGACGGCGAACCAGACCAGCAGACCGGTGGTGACCAGGTGGCAGACCCGGGCGCCCCGCACCGCGGCGGCGACGCCGAAGCGGGCGGGCACCGAGCGGACCCCGTCGGCGCGGTCGGATTCGACGTCCTGGCAGGCGTAGATCAGGTCGAAACCGCCGATCCAGATGCCGACGGCGAGGCCGAGCACGACCGCGTCCCAGGACCAGGTACCGGTGACGGCCAGCCAGGCGCCGACCGGGCCCATGGCCTGGGCGAGGCCGAGGATCGCCTGCGGGAAGTCGGTGAACCGCTTGCCGTACGGATAGACCACCATCGGGACGACGGCGATCGGCGCGAGCACCAGGCAGAGCGTGTTGAGCGCGGCGGCGGCGCCCAGGAAGACCAACAGGGCGATCGCCGAGCCGGTGTACGCGGTGCGCACCGAGACCGCGCCGGTGACCAGCTCGCGGCCCGCGGTGCGGGGGTTGCGGGCGTCGATCTCCCGGTCGATGATCCGGTTGGCGGCCATCGCGAAGGTGCGCAGGCCGACCATGCAGATGGTCACCAGCACCAGCTCGGCCCAGTGCATCCGGCCGTCGTCCAGGAACATCGCGGTGAGCGCGGCGATGTACGCGAAGGGCAGGGCGAAGACCGAGTGCTCGATCATCACCAGCCTGAGGAAGGCCCGGGTCTTGCTCTGCGGGACGGCGGCCGTGGTCACAGTTCGCACTCCGGATCGACCCCGCGAGCGCGGGGACGGACCCCGGGCTCCTCCGGCACCATCGTGACAGGCTTCATCACAGTCCGTACTCCTTCCAGCGTCGGGTCACCCGTTCGGCGGTGGCCGGGTCCGAGCTGACCATCTCGGGCCAACCGCCGTCGCGGGTGTAGCCCTCCTCGGGGAGCTTGCGGGTGGCGTCGATACCCGCCTTCCCGCCCCAGAACTGCTGGTAGGAGGCGTGGTCCAGATGGTCGACCGGCCCCTCGACCACGGTGAGGTCGCGGCTGTAGTCGACGTTGCCGAAGGCGCGCCAGGCGACCTCGTGGTAGTCGTGCACGTCGCAGTCGGAGTCCACCACGATGATCAGCTTGGTCAGCGACATCATGTGGGCGCCCCAGATGGCGTGCATCACCTTCTGGGCGTGCTTGGGGTACTTCTTGTCGATCGAGACGATCACGCAGTTGTGGAAGCCGCCGGCCTCGGGCAGGTCGTAGTCGACGATGTCCGGAATGATCACCTTCAGCAGCGGCAGGAAGAAGCGCTCGGTGAACTTGCCGAGCGGTCCGTCCTCGGTCGGCGGGCGGCCGACCACGATCGACTGCAGCAGCGGCCGGCGGCGCATCGTGACGCAGTCGATCCTCAGCGCCGGGAACGGCTCCTGCGGCGTGTAGAAGCCGGTGTGGTCGCCGAACGGGCCCTCCGGCAGCATCTCGCCGGGCTCCAGCCAGCCCTCCAGGACCACCTCGGCGTCGGCCGGGACCTGGAGCGGGACGGTCTTGCAGTCCACCATCCGCACCCGCTCGCCGGCCACGAAGCCCGCGAACAGGTACTCGTCGATGTCGCCGGGCAGCGGGGCGGTCGCCGCGTAGGTGACGGCGGGCGGGCAGCCGAAGGCGATCGCGACCGGGAGCTTCTCGCCCCGCCTGGCGGCGACGGCGGCGTGGTTGCGGCTGTCCTTGTGGATCTGCCAGTGCATGCCGACGGTCCGCTTGTCGTGCCGCTGCAGGCGGTACAGGCCGAGGTTGCGGATGCCGGTGTCCGGGTCCTTGGTGTGGGTCAGGCCCAGGTTGAAGAAGGAGCCGCCGTCCAGCGGCCAGGTGAACAGCGCGGGCAGCCGGTCCAGGTCGACGTCGTCGCCGGTGAGCACGACCTCCTGGACCGGGGCGTCCTTGACGTTGCGCGGCGGCACGTGGGCCATCGAGGCGAGCTTGCCGAAAGCGTCCCGGAAGCCGGTGAAGCCCTGTGGGAGCTCGGGCCTCAGCAGTCCGGCGATCTTCTCCGAGATGTCGTCGGGCGACTTCAGGCCGAGCGCCTTGGCCAGCCGGCGCTCGGTGCCGAAGACGTTCATCGCCAGCGGCATCGAGGAGCCCTTGACGTTCTCGAAGAGCAGCGCCGGGCCCTTGGCCTTCTGCACGCGGTCGACGATCTCTCCGATCTCCAGATAGGGGTCGACCTCGACCTTGATGCGCTTGAGGTCGCCCTCTCGCTCCAGCGCCCGGAGAAACGAACGGAGATCGTCGTATGCCATACGTGTCAGTATCCGACACCGACTAGCCTGGGCCCGCAAAGAGGGCCCCACCTGTCATCGCCCGGGGGAGAACGCCGCTGTGCTGAGGATTCTGCCGCCGCTGCTCGTGCTCGCCCTGTGGATCTGGGCCTTCATCGACTGCCTGACCACTCCCGAGGAGGAGGTCCGCCACCTACCGAAGGCGGCCTGGGTGATCATCGTGCTGCTCTTCCCGCTGGTCGGCTCGGTCGCCTGGCTGGCGGCGGGGAGGTGGCGCGGCCGGGCGGCTGCCCGGACGGCGAGCGGCCCGGACGGCGCCGGGCGGACCCGCCCGATGGCCCCGGACGACGACCCCGAGTTCCTGGCCTCCCTCGACAAGGAGACTCCCCACAAAGAGGACCGGCGGCACGAGGACATGCTCAGGCGGTGGGAGGCTGACCTGTGCCGCCGCGAGGAGGAGCTGCGGCGCAAGGGCCACCCGGAGGACGGCGGCCCCGCCTGACCGGTCCCGGCCCCGGTGATCCGCCCCGCGAGGGGTCGGCCAAGGGCCGTGAGCAGGGCGTGCCGACACGCGGACGGCCCATGGGAACCACCCATTCGGACCTCCGGGCCCGGCACTCGGGCGCGGGGCACCGCTTTGGTACATCCCTACCATCCGCTGCCGCCGCCAGGGCGTTCCCGGGCGCCGCCCCCGCTTCCCGCACCGCCTCGCCGGACATCCGTCCGAACCTCCGTCGCGCGCCCGGCCTGCCACGCTGACCTGCGGAATCGGTGCATCACACCGATCATCCGCCACATCCCCCGGTAGCCGACCCCGAGCTATGGGTGAGCGGTACGCCGCTCATGCTTTCTGTACGGCTTTCACATGTTCTCGGGCCCGACCTTGTACGGAATCGACGCCGAAACCCGGGCCCGAACCCTCGTAGTGTCGTAGGTGAAGAAGTGTTCGCAGCAGCAGCCGCCGCCACCGCAGGCCGGCTGTCGGACAGTTCCCTCACACTTGGAGTGGTTCGAGATGACGGTTCTGCACGAGGCGCCGGTCGGCGACGAGATCCCCGAGATCCCGGCCGATGCGCGCGGGCGGGTGGCCGAGCTGCACGATCTCCGGGAGAAGGTCCGCCGGGGCCCGAGCGAGAAGGCCACCGAGGCGCAGCACGCCAAGGGGAAGCTGACGGCGCGCGAGCGGATCGATCTGCTGCTGGACGAGGGCTCGTTCCGCGAGGTCGAGCCACTGCGCCGGCACCGGGCCAGCGGGTTCGGCCTGGAGGCGAAGAAGCCGCACACCGACGGTGTGATCACCGGCTGGGGCACCGTGCACGGCCGGACGGTCTTCACCTACGCCCATGACTTCCGGATCTTCGGCGGCGCACTGGGCGAGGCCCACGCGCAGAAGATCCACAAGATCATGGACATGGCCATCGCGGCCGGCGCGCCGCTGGTCTCGCTGAACGACGGCGCCGGCGCCCGGATCCAGGAGGGCGTCACCGCGCTGGCCGGCTACGGCGGCATCTTCCAGCGCAACACCAAGGCCTCCGGTGTCATCCCGCAGATCTCGGTGATGCTCGGCCCGTGCGCGGGCGGTGCGGCGTACTCGCCGGCGCTGACGGACTTCGTGTTCATGGTCCGCGAGACCTCGCAGATGTTCATCACCGGCCCGGACGTGGTCCAGGCGGTGACCGGCGAGAAGATCAGCCAGAACGGGCTCGGCGGTGCCGACGTCCACTCGGGTGTCTCCGGCGTGTCGCACTTCGTGTACGACGACGAGCAGTCGTGCATCGAGGAGGTGCGCTACCTGCTGTCGCTGCTGCCGCAGAACAACCGGGAGATGCCGCCGGCCGCGGTGAACGACGACCCGGTCGAGCGGCGCTGCGAGGCACTGCTCGACCTGGTGCCGGTGGACGGCAACCGCCCGTACGACATGCGCAAGGTCATCGAGGAGGTCGTCGACCACGGCGAGTACCTGGAGGTCCACGAGCGGTGGGCGACCAACGTGCTGTGCGTGCTGGCGCGGATCGACGGCCACGTCACCGGGATCATCGCCAACCAGCCGCAGTCACTGGCCGGCGTGCTCGACATCAACTCCAGTGAGAAGGCCGCGCGTTTCGTGCAGATGTGCGACGCGTTCAACATCCCGCTGGTCACCCTGCTGGACGTGCCGGGCTTCCTGCCCGGTGTGGACCAGGAGCACGGCGGCATCATCCGGCACGGCGCCAAGCTGCTGTACGCGTACTGCAACGCCACCGTGCCGCGGATCTCGCTGATCCTGCGCAAGGCGTACGGCGGCGCCTACATCGTGATGGACTCCCGCTCGATCGGCGCGGACCTGTCCTACGCCTGGCCGACCAACGAGATCGCGGTGATGGGCGCCGAGGGCGCCGCCAACGTGATCTTCCGCCGGGACATCGCCGCGGCAGAAGACCCCGAGGCGATGCGCGCGCAGAAGATCAAGGAGTACAAGGACGAGCTGATGCACCCGTACTACGCGGCCGAGCGCGGCCTCGTGGACGACGTCATCGACCCCGCCGAGACCCGCACCGTGCTGGCCTCCGCCCTCGCCATGCTCCGCACGAAGCACGCCGACCTGCCCAGCCGCAAGCACGGCAACCCGCCGATGTAACAGGCCGCCCAGGCCCGTCGGTCCCACACCAGACTTCTTGATCCGGGGGAGAAACCACAACCATGAGCGCTTCCGCCGAACCCCTCGTACGCATCGTCCGCGGCTCCCTCACCGACGAGGAACTGGCCGCCCTCACCGCCGTCCTGATGGCCCGTGCGGCCGCCGCCCAGGCCGCCGCCGTCCAGACCGCCGTGGTCGAGCCGATCGCCAACTGGCAGCGCCTGGAGCGCCGCCCGGCGTACTTCTCCCCGGTCAGCTGGCAGCAGGCCGCCTGACGGTCCTGCAGGCCGCCTGTGGCGAGCGCCCGCCCTGCGGCCGTACTCCGAGGAGTGCGGCCGCAGGGCGGGCGCCGTCGTCGTCCGGTCCGGGGCTCGGCCCGGATGCGTTCAGGCGGCGGCCAACGCCGCCGGGCGCCCGGCGTGCATGACGGCGAGGTTGGTGGCCAGGCGCTGCGGGTCCTGGGAGAGCCAGAGGCGGACGGCGGCGCCGAGCATGGCGCAGGCGGAGTCGAGCCGGACACCGGTGGACTGGGCGACCCGGCCGGCGGCCAGCACGAGCAGGTCGGCCAGCGGGGCGGGGAGCCAGACGGTCTGGGCGCAGGGGGCCGGCTGGGTCAGTGCGCCGAGCAGGCGGTAGGCGTCGGCGGTGCAGTGCAGGGTGGGCAGGACGTCCAGCAGCCCGTCGGCGACGACCTCGGAGACGTCGCTGCGGTGGCCCTGCGCGAGCCGACGGAGCAAGGCTCTCTCCGTAGCGGTGATTCGGACGGTCAGCATGACCTCATCGCACTCCATCGTGCGGCCCTCCTCGCGGCCTTGGGACGGGTAAGAACAACTGAGAACGGAAAGTACTGGTACGAACCGCCCTGCCGCCGAGCGAGCGGCAGGGCGGGTGGGACGGACGGTCAGCCGACACCGGCGTAGGAGTGCTTGCCAGTGATGAAGATGTTGACGCCGTAGAAGTTGAACAGATAGAAGCTGAAGGCCAACAGGGCCAAATAGGCCGCCTTCCGGCCCTTCCATCCGGCCGTGGCCCGGGCGTGCAGGTACGCGGCGTAGGCCACCCAGGTGATGAACGACCAGGTCTCCTTCGGGTCCCACTCCCAGTACTTGCCCCAGGCCGCCTCGGCCCAGATCGCGCCCGCGATGATGGTGAAGGTCCACAGCGGGAAGACCATCGCGTTGATCCGGTACGAGAGCCTGTCCAGCGAGGAGGCGGCGGGCAGCCGCTGCCAGACCGAGGCCGGGGTGCCCAGCGGACCGGTGGTCAGGCCCTCGGCGGCGCGCTGGTCGTAGCGGTCCTTGCCCAGGTAGAGCAGGGTGGTCACGAAGGCCGCGTACAGGAAGCCGCCGCAGATGATCGCGGTGGAGACGTGGATGGCCAGCCAGTAGGAGTGCAGGGCCGGGACGAGCTGCTCGGAGTCGGTGTACAGCACGCTCACCGCGAGGCCGAGGGTGAGCAGCACCGCCAGCATGACCGGCAGGCCGAGCCAGCGGGCCTTCTTCTTGGCGACCAGCAGACCCAGGTAGGCGAGCACCATGGTGAGGCCGAAGGCGCAGGAGAACTCGTACATGTTGCCCCACGGCCAGCGCATCACCGAGAGGCCGCGGCTGACCACGGCACCGGCGTGCAGCAGGGCGCCCAGGACGGTCAGCGAGACGGCCATCCGACCGACCAGGTCGCCCTTCTCGCTGGTGCCGGCGGCGCCCGGGCCGTCGACCGCATCGGCCTCGCCACGGCCGCTGGTGACCACGGTGGCGCCGGCGTCGGCCAGTGCGGTGCGGGTCAGGGTGGTGGTCCCGCCGTTCGCCGAGGCGACCGTGACGGTGACCCGCTTGGCCGCCTTGACGGGCTCGTTCGCGGCCGCCACGGTCTCGGCCAAACTGGCCTGCTCGACGGAGCGGACGGCGACCGCCCCCTTGCTGCCGAACGTCCACTCGAACATGTAGGCGAACATCGCGATCAGGTACACGGCCATCGCCGAGTAGATCAACTTATTGGAGAGGTCGGCCAGCTGGAGGTCGACTCCCGAGGCGAGATGCACCGTCTACTCCTTGGAGCTCGGGTCGGCGGGGGATGTGGGGCCTGACGGTTTGTCCGACACGACTGCTTCGTCCGAAGCGGGGGTGGACTCGGCGGTGAGGGCTTCCTCGGCGTCCGACGCGTCCTCGGCCCGCGCTTCGGGCTTCGCGGCGGGCTCGGACCCGGGCTCGGTCGCCGACTCGGACTCGGACTCGGTCGCCGGGGCGTCGTCCTGGAGGTCGACGGCGAGTTCGGCGAGCTCCTCCGCGATCTTGGCGGACTCGCTCCTGGCCAGTCCGGCGGCCTCGACCAGGGTGCGGCCGTCGGGGGTGGTGACCGCCCGGACCCAGATCCGGCGGCGCTGCACGAACAGCGAGCCGATCAGACCGAGGATCGCGCAGACCGCACCGGTCAGGGCGATCGCGTTGCCCGGCCGGTGGGAGACGGTGAAGCTGGCCCACTCCTGGTAGCCGTCGAAGGTGACGGTGCCGTAGCCGTCCGGGAGGCTCCAGCCCTGACCGGGCTTCAGCCGGGCCCTGGCGATGTCGCCGTCCTGCTTCAGCTGGGTCAGGTGCTGGGTGTTCAGCTGGTACACGTTCTGCGGCAGGCCGGAGTCGGTGCCCAGGTCTCCCGCGTACGCGGTGAGCACCAGCATCGGCTCGGCCGCGGCCGGGAAGAGCGAGACCGGCCCGGTCTGCTCGAAGTTCACCGGCGCGGTCGGCAGGAAGTAGCCCTGGAAACCGAGCTGGGTCTTCTTGCCGTCCTTCTCGCCGTAGTCGTTGACCTTGACGACACCGGTGGAGGTGAGGTTGCCGTCCTGCGGGAGGAAGGCGGTCGGGCCCGCGTACACGGTCTCGCCCTTGGCGTTCTTGACCGTGACCACCGGGGCGTAGCCGTGGCCGATCAGGAAGACCTTGCTGCCGCCGATCTCCAGCGGGTGGTTGACCTCGATGTCGGCCTTGGTCAGCTTGGTCTCGTCGGAGCCGGTCCAGTACCGGATGTGCGCCGCGTACTCGCGGGGGGTGCCCATCTGGTCGCCGCCGGTCTGGTACTCGGCGGTGAAACCGTCCAGCTTGAAACCGAAGGGGTCCAGGTCGTCGCTGGTGTAGAAGGCCGAGCCGGTGAAGTCGTCCAGCTGGGTGGTGGTGTTGGAGTAGCCCTGGCCCACGATCACCAGCTTGCCGCCCTGGCCGCTGGCCAGGCTGGCCCAGGCGAAGCCGGCGAGCAGCGCGAACAGCGAGAAGTGGAACAGCAGGTTGCCGACCTCGCGCAGATAGCCCTTCTCCGCGGCGACCGCGCCCGCCTCTTCCATGTGCACCCGGAAGCCGCGCTTCCTCAGGCGCTGGTACGCGGCCCGGTTGACCGCCTCGGGGTCGGCGTCGGTGTGCCAGGCCGCGTAGACCGGCATCCGGGTGAGGTTGCGCGGCGCGGCCGGCGGCTTGGCGCGCAGCACTCCGACGAACTGCCAGGTACGCGGGATGATGCAGCCCGCCAGCGAGACGAACAGCAGGATGTAGATCGCCGAGAACCAGACCGAGCTGTAGACGTCGAACAGCTGGAGCTTCTCGTAGATCGGCGTGAGCGACTTGTGCGCGGCCTTCCAGGTCTCGACCTTGAAGGAGTTCTGGCTGGTCTGCGGGATCAGCGAGCCGGGGATGGCGGCCAGCGAGAGCAGGAACAGCAGGATCAGCGCGACCCGCATCGAGGTCAGCTGACGCCACATCCAGCGGAACCAGCCGAGCACTCCTATGCCGGTCGGCGAGTCCGTCTCGGCGGGCGCGCTGCTGAGCCGCTCGGCCTCCGCGTCGGTGACGTCCTCGGGGCCCTCGGGTGCGCGGGTTCGGGTGTCGCTCACGGGTCAGATTCCGATCGAGAAGTTCTGGGTGGCGTACTGGAGCTGGTTCACCAGCGCGTCCCAGCCGCCGGTGACCAGCAGCAGGCCGACCGTGACGAGCATGCCGCCGCCGATCCGCATCACCCACTGGTAGTGCTTTTTGATCCAGCCGAAGGCGCCGAGCGCCTTGCGGAAGGCGAGCGCGGCCACGATGAACGGTACGCCGAGGCCGAGGCAGTACATGGACATCAGCAGCGCACCGCGCCCGGCGTCGGCCTGGCTGAGCGACAGCGTCTGGATCGAGGCCATGGTCGGACCGATGCAGGGCGTCCAGCCGACCCCGAAGACGATGCCGAGCAGGGGTGCGCCCACCAGTCCGACTGCGGGGCGGCGGTGCGAGCGCAGTTCGCGCATCGAGAAGCCGGGCAGCAGACCCATGAAGGCCAGGCCCATCACGATGGTCACCACGCCCATCACGGTGTTGATGGTGTGCCGGTGGTCGAGCAGGGTACGGCCGAAGAAGCCGAAGAGCGCACCCCCGGAGACGAACACCGCGCTGAACCCGAGCACGAACAGCAGCGAGCCGAGCAGCATCCGGCCGCGCCGCGAGCCCCTGGCGTCCGCCAGGTCGGCGGCGGAGAAGCCGGTGACGTAGGAGAGGTAGCCCGGGACGAGCGGCAGCACGCAGGGCGAGAAGAAGGACACCAGCCCGGCGGCGAGCGCGATCGGGACTGCGAGCAGGATGGCCCCGCCGGCCACCGTCGCGTTGGTCTCCCCCAGCGCGAGCGGTACCTGCGGCACCTGCGTGAGGAGGGCCGCGCTCACTGGGACTTCTCGTCGACGACGGGCTGCAGCAGCGACTCCAGGTCGTCCGAGGAGATCGCGTGCAGCGACCGGGCGGCGAGCCGGCCCTCGCGGTCCACGATGATCGTGGTCGGGATCGACTGCGGGTTCAGGCTGCCCTTGGGGAACTTCAGGATCTGGGTGCCCTCGGGGTCGTAGATGCTCGGGTAGGTCACGCCGAAGTTCTGCTCGAAGCGCACCGCGAGGGACGGGTCGGTGTCACGGGTGTTGATGCCCAGGAACTGGACGCCCTTGTCCTTGTACTTCTGCGAGACCGCCTGGAGGCCTGCGGCCTCGGCCCGGCAGGGGCCGCACCAGGAGCCCCAGATGTTGAGGACCACGACCTTGCCCTTGAAGTCGGCGAGCGACGCGTTGCCGCCGTCCAGGGTCTTGCCCGAGATTTCCGGGGCCGCCCCGCGGTCGGCCGCCGGGGCGGTCTCCAGACCGCCCTTGCCGCTGACGAAACCGGTCTGTCCTCCGCTGCTGGACGAGCCAGAGCTGCAGCCGGTGAGGGCGAGTGCGGCGACGGCGCCGAGGGTGGCGGCGAGGCGGATACGGCGGCGGGGCGTCCCAGACATGTGAAAAGTTTCGCATGGGACTTCAGGTGGTTTCAGGGGGGTCCGGCCTTGCCTGCCGGACCCCCTCTGACCTGCTGTTCCTGCACTTATGATCCGCTTATTTCGGGCAATGTCCGATTGGATCTTCCGAACAGCGGGCCGGCCCTCAGGCGCCGAAGCTCTTGCCCACCGGCTTGCCCTTGCCGCCCTTGCCGACCAGGTGGGCCGGCAGCAGGTCGCGGGCCGGCTCCCGGTAGCCGATCGAGACGATCCGGTCGCCCTCGTAGGTGAAGCTGGTGAGCGAGGCCAGCGAGCACTGCCGGCGGCGCGGGTCGTGCCAGAGCCGGCGGCGCTCGGCGAACGAGCGGACGATCCAGATCGGCAGCTGGTGGCTGACGCAGACCGCCTCGTGCCCGCGCGCGGCGTCCCGGGCCGCGGCGAGCGCGCCCATCATCCGGACCACCTGCTCCAGGTACGGCTCGCCCCAGGACGGCTTGAACGGGTTGGTCAGGTACTTCCAGTACGCGGGGTTGCGCAGCGATCCGTCGCCCACGCCGAAGGTCTTGCCCTCGAAGACGTTCTCCGCCTCGATCAGCCGCTCGTCCACGGCCACCTCCAGGCCGTGCACCTTGCCGATCGGCTCGGCGGTCTCCTGCGCGCGGGTCAGCGGCGAGGCCACCACGTGGGTGATGTCGCGGTCGGCCACGTAGTCGGCGACCCGGTCGGCCATCTGCCGGCCCAGCTCCGAGAGGTGGTAGCCGGGGAGGCGCCCGTACAGGATGCCCTCCGGGTTGTGCACCTCGCCGTGCCGCATCAGGTGGACGACGGTGGTCTCCTTGGTCACTTGCTTCCCTCCGTGGGCTGGGCCTGGGCCGCCGCACGGGCGGCCGCAGGCAGGGCGGCGGCGATCCGCTCGATCGCCCGCTCGTCGTGCGCGGCCGAGACGAACCAGGACTCGAACGCCGACGGCGGCAGGTAGACGCCCTGGCTGAGCATCGAGTGGAAGAAGCCGTTGAAGCGGTACGCCTGCTGGCGCCTGGCCTCGTCGTAGTTGGTGACCTGCTCGTCGGTGAAGAACACCGAGAACATGTTCCCCGCCTTCTGCAGGCGGTGGACCACGCCCTCCTTGGCCAGCGCCTCCGCCACCAGCCCGGAGACCTCGGCGGCCACCCGGTCGACGGTGGCGTACACCTCGTCGGTGCAGCCGCGCAGCTGGGCGAGGCCGGCCGCGGTGGCGACCGGGTTACCGGAGAGGGTGCCGGCCTGGTAGACCGGGCCGGCCGGGGCCAGCTGGGCCATCACGTCGGCGCGGCCGCCGAAGGCCGCCGCCGGGAAGCCGCCGCCCATCACCTTGCCGAAGGTGAGCAGGTCGGGGGCCCAGCCCTCGTGAGCCGCCTCCAGGCCGTACCAGCCCGCCCTGGAGACGCGGAAGCCGGTCATCACCTCGTCCGAGATGAACAGCGCGCCGGCCGCCCGGCAGAGCTCGGCCAGCCCCTTGTTGAAGCCGGGCAGCGGAGGGACCACGCCCATGTTGCCCGGGGACGCCTCGGTGATCACACAGGCGATCTCACCCGGGTGCGCGGCGAAGGCCGCCCGGACCGCGTCCAGGTCGTTGTAGGGCAGGACGATGGTGTCACCCGCCTGGGCTCCGGTGACACCCGGCGTGTCCGGCAGGCCGAAGGTCGCGACGCCGGAACCGGCGGCGGCCAGCAGCGCGTCCACATGTCCGTGGTAGCAGCCGGCGAACTTGATCACCTTGGCGCGGCCGGTGAAGCCGCGGGCCAGCCGGATCGCCGACATGGTCGCCTCGGTGCCGCTCGACACCAGCCGGACCTGCTCGACCGGGGCCACCCGGGCCACGATCTCCTCGGCCAGCTCGACCTCGCCCTGGCCGGGCGTGCCGAAGGAGGTGCCGCGGGACACCGCCTGCTGGACGGCGTCGATCACCGCCGGGTACGCGTGCCCCAGGATCATCGGCCCCCAGGAGCACACCAGGTCGACGTACTCGCGGCCGTCTGCGTCGGTCAGGTAGGGGCCGGTGCCGGACACCATGAAGCGCGGGGTGCCGCCGACGGCGCGGAAGGCGCGCACCGGGGAGTTGACGCCGCCGGGGGTCACGACCGAGGCGCGGTCGAACAGCGACTGGGACTGAGGTGCCTCGTACGGGTAGCTCATCGGGTTGGTCACCCGGACATGGTCTCAAATCGTGTCCTTTACCTCCGCATGTCGGGCCCGATCATCTGGAACGATGATCCGTGTACTGCGACCGCCCCGGCGGACGGCCCCTCCTTCCCCTCGGCGGGCGGGAAGGGACGGTGTCCCGCTCAGGACGCCGATCTGACGGGAGATCCCGTCCGGATGGGCCGAACAGCCTGTACGGTCTGTAGGGTTTGTAGGGTTTGTGCGGTTATCCGTACTACCACCGCGCCGTGCAGGCGGCACAGGGCGCGGGACACCTCTCGCGGACGACGGCCGCGGCGGGTGCGGACAGCGCAGGTGCGCGCGGGGCAGCTGACGCGTGTACGGCGACGCAGGACGGGTAAGGGGCACGTTCGGAGGACGCCGAGCGTGCGGGGGTCTGTCGATTCCGGCGAATTCCGGTGAGGATGGTCCGAGTGTCCGAGACGCAGGACGGTTTCGAGGAGGCCGCGGGTGCATCCCGCCGGTCCACCGGGGCCGCGGGCGGGGGAACGGGTGCGGGCAGGGGAAGGCGGGGCGAGGGCAGAGTGGGGGTCACCTACAAGTACTTCGGGGCACCCGACCGAGCCACCGCCGCCAGAGTCCCGACCGCGCTCGGCCCGGGCGGTCTCGGCCTCGAAGCCGGGGAGCTCGGCTCCCTCGGACGCCTCGGCGACCTGATGGAGACCAGCGGCTCCCCCAACGGCCACCTCTCCACCAAGATCAAGCCGGAGACCATGAGTGCCATGGTGCTCACCGGCATCAAGGGCGTCCCGCTCCACCAGGTCCCGCCGCTCGAACTGGTCGTGCTCCACCCCGACTACGCCGTGGTCCAGCTCCCGCACACCGTGGTCGAACCGCTGCGGAAGGCCGACGAGACCGAGCTCGGCGCCGCCGCCTTCATCTGGTCCACCGTTCCCGACCGGCGGGGCCCGCGCGACGCGTTCGTGATCTACACGATGCTGCACGAGTGGCAGGACTTCGCCAACCGGCTGCACGAGGCGGGGCACCAGCTGTACTGCCTGGTCTGGCCGTGAGCTCCGGCGGGCCGTCAGGCGCGTGACGGCCGGCCGGAGCTCTCCGGCCGTCAGATGCGGTCGGTGCGGTGGCCGGTGCGGGTCAGGACGTGCACGGTGAGCGGGCGGCCGGCGAGTTCGTCCTCGCGCAGCGGGGTGAAGCCGAGACGTCGGGCGACGGCGGTCGAGCCGTGGTTGCCGTGGTGGATCATCGCCGTGATCCGGGGCAGCGCGAGGGGGCCGAAGCCCCAGTCGAGCACGGCACGGGCGGCCTCCGTCGCGTAGCCGTGGCCCCAGTGGGCGCGGGCAAGGGTCCAGCCGGCCTCGGTCTCGTCGAACTGCTCCCACCAGAACAGGCCGGCCCGGCCGATCGTCTCACCGGTCGCCGCCAGTTCGATCGCGCACAGGCCGTGGCCGCGCCGCTCCCACTGCTCCTCGATGCCGCGCAGCCGGGCTTCGGCCTGCTCCCGGGTGTAGCTGCCGACGAAGCGACCCACCTCGGGGTCGGCGTGCAGCCGCACCCACCAGTCGGTGTCGGCCGTGGAGAGCGGGCGCAGCCGCAGGCGGTCGCTGGTGACTACGTACATTCGGTCCTCGTCCCGGGTCGTGGGGATACCGGTGGGTGGAGGCCCGGACGGGCACTCCGTGATCTCGCAACGTCGGGGCCGCGCGGTTCGCTCCGGGCTGTCACGGGTCTTTCGGCGCACCGTGCGGGGGGATCCGGGCGGTGCCATGCTGGAGCGCGGGGGCAGCAGGAGCGCAGAGGCCCATGGAGAGCTCACCCCCTGGTCGAAGTCCCGGAGGCGGGGCGGTGCGGTCGCTGCTTCCCGGCGTCCTCTCCAGTGCCCCGGCGGCTCCCGTCGCGCGGAACGCGGCGCGGGTGACGCTCGCCGCCTGCGCCGGCTTCTATCCCTGCCTGTACCTGCTGGAGAAGCCGGTGACGGCGACCTACGCGCTGTTCGCCGCCGTGGCGATGGGCTCACTGTCCCGGATCCCCGGCACCGGGCGGCAGCGGGCGGCGGTGATCGCCCGCGCCCTGCCGGTCGGGTGGGCACTGGTGACCGCCGGCACCCTCCTGGCCGTCAGCACCTGGGCGGCCGTCGCGGGCACCCTGGCGGTCAGCTTCGTGCTGGCCTTCGCGGCGGCGGCCGGGCCGCGGCCCGCCGGGGCGGCTCCCGGGCTGCACCTGCTCTACATCCTGCCGTGCTTCCCGCCGTTCGCACCGCAGACCCTGGAGCAGCGGCTCGCCGGGGTGACGCTCGGGGTGGTGCTGCTGGTGGCCGCAAACGTGCTGCTCTTCCGCGACCCGCCGCCGGTCGGGTACCGGACACTGCTGGCCGACGCGACGGCCGTCGCGGCCGGCTGCGCCGACGAGCTGGCCCGCGGGGTGGACGCCCGGGCGGGCCTGCGGCCGGACACGCGGGAGCGGGCCTGCCTGGCGGGCCAGGCGCTGAGTCCCGGCACGGTGCCGCCGGCGGAGCGGCCGGCCGGCCCCTCGCGGCACGACCGGGCGCTGGCCTACGCCGGTGGTTCGGTACGGCAGCTGCTGGCCCGGCTGTCGGCCCTGCCGTCGCCGCAGCCCGGCTGGGGGCAGGAGGCGACCGAGCGGCGGTTGCTGGCGGGGATCGGCGCGGTCGTGGGGCGGGCCGCCGAGGCGCTGCGGGCGCCCGGGCCGGTGACCGCGGCACCACCCGCGTCCGCACTGGACGGTGCCCTGCGGGACTTCCGGCGCGAGCGGGTCTGCTGCGGCTCGGGTCACGCCGACCGGGCCGCCCTGCGGGCGGCGATGCTCCGCCAGGCCGCGCTGGTGGAGGCCGGGGAGGCGGCCAGGACCCTGCTGGGGGCGATCACCGTGGCGACCGGCGGGAGGGAGCTGCCCGCGGACCTCGCGGCCGGTCCGCTCTGGTTCGCCCGACTGCCCGGCTGGCGGCTGTGGGGGCTGCGGCTGACCGGGAACTTCAGCCGACGGTCCGTGTTCTTCCAGAACGCCGCCCGGACCAGCCTGGGTCTGGCGGCGGCGCGGGCGGTCACCGGAGTGATCGCCATCCCGCACGGCTTCTGGGCCCTGCTCGCCGCGCTGACCCTGACCCGTACCAGTAGCGCCCAGACCGGTGCGACGGTCCGCCGGGCGCTCGTCGGCAGCCTGGTCGGTGCGCTGGCCGCGGCGTTCCTGCTGGTGGCCATCGGGCAGCACCGGGGCGCGTACGCGGCCGGCCTGCCCGTGGTGATGCTGGCGGCCTTCCTGCTCGGGCCGCTGCTGGGAGTCGGCTGGGCGCAGGGGCTGTTCACCGTGGTGGTGTCCATGGTGTTCGCCCAGCTGGCGCCGGCGAGCTGGCAGCTGGCCGAGAGCCGGTTCGTAGCCGTCCTCACCGGCAGTCTCATCGGTCTGCTGTGCGGGCTGTTCGCCTGGCCGCACGGGGTGCGCGGCGAGCTGCGGCGCGATGTCGCCACCGTGCTGCGGATCATCGCCTCGACGGTCACCGACACGGTCCAGGCGGTGACCGGCCACCGGTCGGAACCCGGGCTCTCCCAGGCCCGGGTGATCCACACCCTGACCCTGGCCGAGGCCTCGTACGCCCAGTGCCTGAGCGAACCGGGCGATCTGCGGGCGGACGGCGTCGACTGGCAGGCCGCGCTCATCGCGGGCCACCACGCGGTGCGCGGCTCGAACCGGCTGCTCGGTGCCCGGACGGCCGAGGACGGATCCGTCAGTGAACGGCCCGGCAACGGACTGCGCGAGACCTCGGCCCGGCTGGCCGGCGAGTACCTGGCCCTCGCCGAACGGCTCGCCCCGCTGCGAGAGTGCTCCGAACACGAGAAGCGGCTGCGCACCGACCCGCGCGGCCTGGCGGGGGCCGGCCCGCGGCCGGTGCCGGTGGACCGGCCCGGCGACGGGGCGGACGGCGTACCGGCCGGGCGCCTGCTGCTGTTCGACACCGGGGTCTGGCTCCAGGGGTTGGCACTGGATCTGGACCGGATCCGGGCCGAAGCGCCGGGGTGGCCCGGGGCGGCGTGAACGGCCGGGGTTGCGGGACGCGGCGGGTGGGAGCAGAACAGGAGCATGCAGGTGCTGCTGCCCGTCCTGTTCGCGCTGTGCGCCGCCTTGAGCAATGCCTTGGCCGTGGTGCTGCAGCGGGTGGCCGCGCTCTCGGTGCCGCGCTCGGAGCGGTTCCGGCTGGGGCTGATGTGGGACCTGCTGCGGCGCCCGGTCTGGCTGGGCGGCATCCTGGCGGTGATCGCCGCCGCCGTGTTCCAGGCCTCGGCGCTGGCCACCGGGGCGATGACGGTGGTCCAGCCGCTGTTCGTGGTCGAGCTGCCGCTGGCGTTGATCATCGCCTCCCGGGTCCTGCACCGCCGGATGCCGCCGCGTGGCTGGATGGCGGTGGGGTGCGTGGTGGCCGGTCTGGCGGTGGCGATGGTCGCGCTGTCGCCGAGCGCCGGGGTCCCGCACGCGCCGATGGTCCGCTGGGTGCCCGCGCTGGTCGGTTGCGGCGGGGCGGTGGTCCTGCTGTCGCTGGTCGCGCTGCGACGTCCGGTGGGCCGGGTCAGGGCGGGCTGCCTGGGTGCGGCGGCGGCGATCGGTTACGCGCTCACCGCGGCTCTGATGAAGTCGGCGATGTACGTCCTGGGCGAGGACGGCGTCTCCGCGTTCTTCCTGGCCTGGCAGACCTACGCCTTCGCGCTGGCGGGCGTGTCGGCGCTGTTCCTGTTCGAGAACGCGATGCAGGCCGGGCCGCTGGTGGCCTCGCAACCCGCGCTGACTCTCGGGGACGCGCTGGTGAGCCTGGCCCTCGGGGTGACGCTGTACGACGAACGGGTGCGCGGCGGCTGGTGGTTGGCGCCCGCGCTGCTGGGGGCCGCGCTGGTGGCGGTGGCCGCCGTCACCCTGGCGCGGATCCCGCTGACCGGACTGGTCGTCGCGGCGGAGCCGGCGAAGGCCGGGCACCGCTGAGGCGGGGTTCTTGAGGGAGCGGGGAACCGCGCACCGCTACCAGGGGGTCGGGTGGATCTCGAAGGTGATGAGGCCCTCGGGGGCCTCCTCGTGCCGGCGGACTCCGTCGACGACCGCCGCCTCCGGGCCGTGCTGGGCCCACCTGAGGAGTTCGGCGACGGCCGCGGACGGGCCCTCGAAGACGGCCTCGACGGTGCCGTCCGGCAGGTTGCGCACCCAGCCGGCCACGCCGTGCCGCTGCGCGACCTGGCGGCAGGTGTCGCGGAAGAACACGCCCTGGACCTGGCCCGAGACGATCACCCGGCTGCGGATCATGCGTACCTCGCTGGAACGGTGGCAGGGGTACGGCTGACTGTACGGCCTGCCGAGGCCGCGGCGGCGGCGAACACGGTCGCGTCGAGGACGGCCGCACCGCCGAGGTCGTTGTTGAAGTACACGTAGACGTCGTCGTAGTCGTCCGGCCAGGACTCGGTCAGCCGGGCCAGCCAGTGGGTGAGGCACTGCTTGCCGTACCTGGGGAAGGGCTGCGCGAGGCCGGCGTGGAAGCGCAGGTAGCCCCAGTCGGCGGTGCGCCACAGCGGGGCCACCGGGCGGGCCCGGCGGTCGGCCCAGCAGAGGGCGGCGCCGCGCCGGGTGAGGACGTGGCGGATCTCGGGCGTCCACCAGGACTCGTGGCGCATCTCGACCGCCACCCGGGTGCCGGGCGGGAAGCAGCCGAGGCAGGTGTCGAGGAGTGCGGGGTCGGCCCGCAGGGTGGGCGGGAGCTGGAGCAGGATCGGGCCGAGCCGCGGGCCGAGTCCGGTGGTGGCCGTGCAGAGCCGCTGGACCGGCTCCTGCGGGTCGTGCAGGCGCTTGATGTGGGTGAGGTAGCGGCTCGCCTTGACCGCCATCACGAAGTCGTCGGGGACGCGGGAGCGCCACTCGGCGAAGGTCTCGGGCGGTGGCAGCCGGTAGAACGCGTTGTTGTTCTCCACCGTGCCGAACCGCCGGGCGTACTCCTCCAGCCAGAGCCGCCGCGGCGTCTCCTTCGGGTAGAGGCGGCCGCGCCAGTCGTCGTACTGCCAGCCCGAGGTGCCGACGAACAGGGCCATATCTCCATGGAAGCACGCCCTATCCGGGAAGGTCCGCCTCCAGCGCGAGGAGGTCCGCGACGTTCTGGCGGCGGCGGATCAGCCGGGTGTCGGCGCCGTCGGTGAGGATCTCCGGGATCAGCGGCCGGGAGTTGTAGGTGGAGGACATGCTGGCGCCGTACGCGCCGGTGTCATGGAAGACCACCAGGTCGCCGATCTCGGCGGCGGGCATCGGGATCGGCTCGACGTCGCCGTCCGGGGCCTGGGTGAAGACGTCACCGGACTCGCACAGCGGCCCGGCCAGCACGGTGTCGCGGCCCTGGGCGAGCCGGGGCTCACCGGACGGGTCGAGCACGGTGACCCGGTGGCTGCTGCCGTACATCGCGGGCCGCATCAGGTCGTTGAAGCCCGCGTCGACCAGAACGAAGTGGTTGCCGCCGACCGGCTTCTGCGCCCGCACCTCGCTCAGTAGCACGCCGGAGGAGGCCACCAGGAAGCGGCCGGGCTCGATCTCCAGCCGTACCGGGTGGCCGAGTTCGGCAGCGAGCTCGCGGCGGGCGGAGTCCCAGAGCCGGAAGTAGCGGTCGGTGTCGACCTCGGGCTGGCCGGGCGCGTACGGAACGGAGAGGCCGCCGCCCGCCGAGATGGCGCGGATGTCGTGGCCGGACAGCCGGACCTGCTTGACCATGGTCTCGCAGACCGCCTCCAGGTGGCCGTAGTCCACCCCGGAGCCGATGTGCATGTGGAAGCCGATCAGGTCCAGGCCGTACCGGTCGACCAGGGCGAGGCTCTCGGCGAGGTGCTCGTGCCAGATGCCGTGCTTGCTCTGCTCGCCGCCGGTGTTGGTCTTGCGGCTGTGTCCGTGGCCGAAGCCGGGGTTGATCCGGATCCAGACCGGGTGGCCGGGGGAGGTGCGGCCGAGCTGGTCGAGCATCTGCGGCGAGCCCGCGTTGACCGGGACGCCGAGTTCGGTCACCCGGCGCAGGGTCGGCCGGTCGAGCAGGTCGGCGGTGAAGACGACGGGCTCATCGGGGCCGTCGGGCTCGAACCCGGCGGCCAGGGCGCGCTCCAGCTCACCGAGCGAGACGGCGTCCACCGCGACGCCGTGCTCGCGCATCAGCCGCAGGATGTGGATGTTGGAGCAGGCCTTCTGCGCGAACCGGATCTGGTCGAAGACGCGCAGCCTGGCGATCTGGGAGCGGATCGGCTCGGCGTCGTAGACCCAGGACGGCGTGCCGTACTGCTCGGCGATCCGGGCGAGCCGGGGGCCGTCGAGGGAGCCGGGGAAGGCAGGGGCAGAGGTCGTCATGGTCCGGTCCGTCTCTCACGCCGGTAGGAGTTGCTGCACCGCAATCCTGCTTGAGAAGGGCCGTTGATCGCAGGGCTGTCCACGCCTCGGAAGCCCCGCGACCGGGACTCGGGATGGGCGAAACACCCTGTTCAGAAGGGGTGCTGGAAACCTTTCGGCGACGTCTCGGTGACGGCGCAGGGTTTCTTGCCCAGCCGGTGGCAGCCCTGAAAAACCGGGGCCACAAGCGCCGCCGGCGGCTGTCCGGAGGCGGACCGCGGAAGGCGCCGTCCGACCGGCCAGGAGAGCACGCCGACGGGGGACGCCCGGCCGGCGGTGCGCTCTCGGGGGTGACACGGGGCCGGGCCCCGACTGAAGACCTGCGGCCGGGCGGGCGGGTAGGGAAGGATCGCCCCATGCGCACGCCGAGCCGTCAGATCCGCGCCGCCTACACCGACGAGACGATCACGGTCTACCAGGCGTTCTCCCCCGAGATCGCCGAGCCGGCCGCCGCAACCGGGCGCTTCCCCGAGACTTTCAGGACGGAGCGGATGACCTGGATCAAGCCGTCCTTCCTGTGGCTGATGCACCGCAGCGACTGGGCCCGCAGCGCCGGGCAGGAGCGGGTCCTGGCGATCGACATCCGGCGGGACGGCTTCGAGTGGGCACTGGCCAACTCCGCGCTCAGCCCGTACGACTCCCGGGTGCACCGCTCGCGCGACCAGTGGCGGCGCGAGGTGCGCAGGAGTCCGGTGCGGGTGCAGTGGGATCCGGAGCGGGGTCTCGGTCTGCAGCCGCTGCCCTGGCGCGCGCTCCAGGTCGGACTGCGGGGCGAGGCGGTGCGGCGCTACGTCGGCGGGTGGATCACCTCGATCACGGACGTGACGCCGCTCGCCGAACGGCTGCGGCGCGAACGGGAATCCGCGCTGCTGCCGGCCGAGCGCCCGTACCCGCTACCGGACGGCCTGGCCGCGCGGATCGGGGCCGACTGACCACCCGTCGCACCGGCTGGCAACTCACCGGCGGTGCGGGGAACTTGACGGCCGTACGCCTCAAAGGAGCGCTGCGCCTCCGGACGGCACGGAATCCGGGACGCCCCACGAACGCACCTGGCGGTCGCACCACTCCCCGCGCCCCTTGAGGAGTTGTGCGACCGCCCGGCCGGTCTCAGCCGTGCACGTAGACGATGCCGAGCTTGGTGAGCTGCCAGGACTGGGCGGCCGCGCCGGCGTCCTCGGCCAGCACGACCTGCGGGTTGCCCTGGGCGTCGAGCTGGTTCGAGGCGGTGGCGACCACGCCCGGGGCCTGGGAGTCGGCCAGCCGGTAGCTGCCGTCGGCGCCCGGCTTGAAGATCCAGCGCTGGTTGCCGCCGCCGTTGCAGCCCCACTGCTGCAGCCGGGTACCGGGCGCGGTGGAGGCCGCGTTGGCGTCCAGGCACATGTTGCGGTTGCCGCTGAAGTCCAGCTCGAAGCTGCCGCCCGGCTTGGCCTCCAGCACGAAGGACTGGTTCAGCCCGCCGGTCGCGGAATAGGTGATCGCGCCGCGCCCGTTGGTGCTGTCACCGTAGGTCCCGCCGCCCGAGAGGTCGAGCACCTGGCCGGTGGCGGTGTTGGTGAGCTGGTACCAGGCGCCGTCCTCGGGCTTGTCGGGGAAGGGCCGGCCGGGGGTCAGCGGTTCGATCGAGGTGGCGTTCTGCTGGTTCAGGGTGCAGAACGCCTCCTGCTGGCCCGGCAGTTGGTAGAACTGGGCCAGGCAGCGCGCCTCGGCCGCATAGCCGGCCACCCGCAGGTGGTACGACTGGCGCACCATGTTCATGCAGACGCCCGGGATGCTGATCTGCGAGTCGCAGCCGTTGCGGGTCTTCTCCGAGAGGTCGATGACGTCGCCGTTGGCGTACTCGTACGGTGAACTCGTCCACTCCGCGCAGACCTCGTGGCCGTAACTGACCCGCCGCTGGTCCAGGTAGCGCACGCCGGACACCTGGGAGGCCGCCTGCCGCAGGGCGTCGCTGAAGGTGGGCACCACCAAGTTGTGACCCCAGGCGAGGTCCTCGGGGAAGGCCGGGCAGCCATCGGCGATCTTGCCGATGTAGTCGTTGCGCCGGATGTCCGGGGTGATCGGGGTGAAGTAGGACTGGTGGACCAGCTGGTACGAGGAGTCCGGATAGCCCGCGCCCCGCATGGCGCCTCGGACGCTGGTCAGCGCGGCCACCACCTTGGGGATGACCTTGACCGCGCGCTGCCGGATCGCGTCGCTGCCGATGGTGTCGCGGCAGCCCTGCGACTTGGGGATCGGGAAGTACTGGGCCAGGCAGCCGAGCATGATGCCGCTGAAGTCGAAGTCGTCGTTGGCGCCGATCGTGACGACCACCATCTTGACGTTGTACCTGCTTGCCACGTCGGCGAGTTGGACGTCCTGCTTGGGCTCGCCGAAGTCCCCGCTGCCGCCTCCGGTGATCTTGGCCAGCTCCGGGTCGCTGACCAGGTCGCCGGTCTGGGCACCGGAGCAGGCCAGGTCGATCGGGGTGACGTCGGGCAGTCCGGTGACGAAGATCTCCGACTTGTCGTGCCGGTGGCAGTAGTCGGTGGGGGTGTCGGTGCCCGAGACGTAGGCGTCGTTGGTGTCGGTACCCGCGCCCTCACCGGAGATGGCGCTGTCGCCGAGGGCGACGATGGCGGCCGGCTTGTCGGCGTGCGGGGCCGCGGGCGCGGCGGCGAGGGCCCCCGGGGCGCCCGCGAGGGTGAAGGTCGCGATCAGCCCAGCGGCGGCCAGCAGGGCCGCCGGCCGGTATCTGCCCGCACCTAACAGGTGTGACCTGGTCACGCATGACTCCTTGGAGGGTGGGGGACCGTCCGGCGTGCGCCGGACGGCGCGGAGCATGGAGCGTGTTCCGCCGTCCGGGACCTGGGGGCGTACGGGAGTCCGGACGGCAGAAGGTGAGTCGGCCTCACATGTTAGGTACTGACAAGTAGCTCAACAAGGGTCAGAACGGACTTCGCCGCAGGCCGTCAAGGCCGCCCGGGAACGCGGCGGAGCCGCCACCCTGCACGCCCCAGGAGGGGTAAGGCGGAGGGTGGCGGCTCCGAGTGACGAACCGACCGGAGGAAGCACGAAGTCCCCGGGCGGTTGCGCCGGACGTCGGCGGGTGGTGTCAGCCGGCGTTCGCGCAGTTGTTGCCGAAGGCCGGGTTCAGGATGCCCACGACGTCGATCGAGTTGCCGCAGACGTTGAGCGGGATGTGCACCGGCACCTGGACGTTGTTGCCGGAGGCGACACCGGGGGAGTTGGTGGCGGCACCCTCGGCGCCGGCGCTCGCCATGGCGGTACCGGCCCCGGCCGCGACCATGCCGACCACGGCGGCGCCGACGGCGGCGGCCTTCTTGATGCTCATATTGGGTCTCCTCGTTGAATCAGATCTTCCAAGCGCCGCCGCGGAATTGGGCCACGACCTGGGAAGCGCACAGGCGTGCGTCTGTCCCAACGAGACCTCCACAGTCCGGTTGCGCGCCCTCGTCCACATTCACCCGTTGGCACTAATGAACGGCGTTCGGGTGATCGCGAAATCCGCCCGTTTCCCACCGCCCGCCCCGTCGTTCTTACTGGCGAAACACGCTCCACTCACCAAGGCAGGATCCGCAGAAAAAACCTGCACCAAGCCCCATGAACTCCCGAGGAGGGCGGCCCGCCACCGGATTTCGGTCCGCTGCGCGGCCTTCCCCGGATGCCCCGCTGAACGCCTGTTCCCGGCCGTGCGAGAACAGGGGGCGGGGCGCTGAACAGAGCGGCCGGGAAACGCCCGAGCCA
Organism: Kitasatospora sp. NPDC001175; assembly: GCF_053598215.1. Lineage (NCBI taxonomy): Bacteria > Bacillati > Actinomycetota > Actinomycetes > Kitasatosporales > Streptomycetaceae > Kitasatospora > Kitasatospora sp. NPDC001175. The sequence continues at coordinate 360,226 of NZ_JBSFJU010000001.1, forward strand.
CGGGCGGCCCGCACGTCTTCGGCCGCGTGAACGAAAGCCACGGCCCAACCGAAAACCAACGGGCGATGGTTCCGATTCGCCCGGTACCCCGACCGTCAGACGTCGGGCAGACAAACGGAGGAAAGCCCACCATGCGCAACGTCAAGAAGGTTGCCGTTCTCTCGATCGCCGCCGCCGGCCTGGTCCTGGGCACCGCCGGTGCCGCCAGCGCCAGCGCGGGTGCCCAGGGTGCCGCCGCCGGCTCGCCCGGCGTGCTCTCCGGCAACCTGGTCCAGGTCCCGGTGCACGTCCCGGTGAACCTGTGCGGCAACACCGTCGACATCGTCGCCCTGCTCAACCCGGCGTTCGGCAACTCCTGCGCCAACGCCGGCTGAACCGGCCGCGGCCGAGTCGGCTGCGTCCGTGCCGCGCCCGGTCCCGTCCGGGCGCGGCACGCCCCTCCCGTGTGTGATCTAGGAGATCGACCCCCATGCAGAACGTGAAGAAGGCCGCTGTCCTGACCGGCGCCGCCGCCGGCCTGGTGCTGGCCGGTGCCGGTGTCGCCAACGCGAGCGCCGGCGCCGAGGGCGCCGCCGCGGGCTCGCCCGGCGTGCTCTCCGGCAACGCGGTCCAGGTCCCGGTGCACGTCCCGGTGAACCTGTGCGGCAACTCCATCGACATCGTCGGCCTGCTGAACCCGGCGTTCGGCAACTCCTGCGCCAACGTGGACGCCCCGATGGGGCAAGCGCAGGCCACGCCCACCAGCGGCGACTGCTGAGACCTCCCCAGCCGTGCCCCAGCTGCCCCTCGGCCCTCGGCCGGGGGGCAGTTCGCTTGGACCCCGCCCCGCTCCCGGCGGCCGGGCCCGAACACCCGATCCCACCGACCCGAAGGACTCGTCCCCATGCCTCGAATCACCGCCGGCGCCGGTCTGTTGACCGCACTGGGCGCGGCGCTGCTGCTCGCCTCCGCCGCACCGGCCGCCTCCGCCGCGCCCGCCACCACCGGCAAGGCCCCGTCGGAACCCTCGACCGAGCTGCAGAAGGTCGAGGTCGACCCCGCCCTGGCCGGCACCACGGGGGCGCTCACGTACGCCCTCAAGCCCGCCAAGGAGCTGCGGCTCGACCCCTGGGCGAACTCCGGGGCCGATGTGTTCGACAACGGCGTCTCGGTGGAACCCGACCAGGGCCTCAGGCCCGTCCAGAGCTCCGCGCTGACCGGCCCGCTGAGCGCCGGCGGCGGCCCGAAGGACCTGGCGGGGGTCGGCCCGCTGCTCGGCGTCCTTCCCGGCTGACAGCGCCGGACACGCGGCGGAGCCCGGCACCTCGCGGGAAGTGCCGGGCTCCGCGCCGCTCCGGGCGGCCGTCAGAAGTCGGCCTGGTTCAGCGCCTCGGCGACCGTGGCGGTGCCGGTCACGGTCAGGTTCCGCGCCGCATCGGTGACCGAGAGCCGGTCGTCCTGCCCACCGAGGGAAGCCTTGGCGCCCGGGATGGCCTGCACCGGCTTGGTGATCAGCTGCGGCTTGATCTCGCCGAACTCCATCTGTCCGCTGGTCAGCTCGTCGCTGGTGCCCTCGCCATAGGTGACCGGCTGGTCGAGCCCCAGCGCCGGACCGGCGGTCTTGATCGGGATCGCCGGGACGTCCGCCGCCAGGTCCCCGAGCTTGGCGGACTTGTCGGCGGTGGGCAGCGGCAGGTCGGCGTTGAGGGCGGGGCCGACCCGGCCGACGGTGAGCGAGGGAACGACTTCCTCCGGGAGCACGTGGCCCTGCGGCCGCTCCTCGGGCACCGGCGGCATCACCAGCGAGCTCGGGATGCCGCCGCTGACCTTCCCGCCCTCGGGCAGCAGCGGGAGGCGGTCGGTGGCCGCGCCGAGCGGGATCTCGAAGGGCACCTCCTGGGTGGACAGCTGGCCCTCCAGGGCTGACACCTGATTCGGCGTCATCGTTTCGGCGGCAGCCGCGCCCTGCGCCGTCAGGACACCGGCACCGGCCGCCAGCAGCAGTGCACCGGCCCGCTTCGAGAGCTTCATGCTAATTCACCGTTCTCTGGGGAGTCTCGCTGTAATCTGCCTAAACGAACCACCCCGGCCCGGGTAATGCCCGAGTTAACCAGCATGGCCTAATAATCCGACCGGCCGGCAGAGCCGCATGACCCCCTGAATAGTCCTCGAAGAATCTCCGTAACTTTTCCGCCCGCCGTTCTTTGATCTGAACGTCGCAGCCACGACGGCGGCAGGATCCGGGAATCCGCCCTGACGGGCTAACAACCGAAAGCCAGCCGAGGTCGTTGAAGACAACGACGGGTTGGCCAGACGAACAAGACGGCGAATCTCCAAGAATTTCAGAGAGGCACCCCCATGCTCAAGAAGACTTTCGCGACCATCGGCCTGGCTGCCGCCGCCGTGGCTGCGGCGTCCACCCCCGCCGTCGCGATCGGCGACTCGGACGGCCACTCCGCCTCGATGCAGGGCAACGGCGGCACCAACGCCACCGGCACCGTGGGCAACCACAGCCCGAACTTCCACTTCATGGACAACCCGAACGTCTGCCTGCCCGAGATCGACAACGTCGCGGTCGCGGTGCTCGGCGTGGCCGTCCCGGTCAAGGTGGACGCCCTCAACACCAACCCGAAGCAGACCTGTGTCGTCGGCCAGGGCACCCAGGGCAGCGGCGACGGCGGCGTCGGCCACCTGATCGGCTGATCACCCCGCCCCCGCACCGCACGCGCACCACCCGAGGCGGCTGGGCCGCCTGCTCCGCCGCCTCGGCAGCTCAACGGCTTCACCCACACCATCAGATCCGCGAAGGAACAGAGATGATCAAGAAGGCTCTCGCCACCCTCGGCGCCGCCGCTGCCGGCCTCGCGATGGCCGCCTCCCCGGCCATGGCCATCACCGACTCGGACGGCTCCTCCGCCTCGGTCCAGGGCAACGGCGGCACCAACGCCACCGGCACCACCGGCAACCACAGCCCGAACTTCCACACCCTCGACAACCCGAACCTCTGCCTCCCCGAGATCGACAACATCGGCGTCGGCGCGCTCGTCGGCATCGCGATCCCGGTCAAGGCCGGTGTCCTCAACACCAACCCGCAGCAGACCTGCGACATCGGCCAGACCACCCAGGGCAGCGGTGACGGCGGCGTCAGCCACCTGATCGGCTGATCACCCGGCAGCACCTGACCGCCGGGTCCGGGGGGAGCGTCTCCTCCCGGGCCCGGCGGCCTCTTGCGAGCACGGCGCGACACACCCACCCGTTCGACTGCGGTGCGTCCGGGTGTGACAGAGCGTCGGTCCGGCGTCCGCACCACCAGGTAGAGCCCACGTCTCACAGTCCGTCGGCACCGTCCGCAGGGCGCCGAGGGTCCATCATCCACGTCGGCTGGGCCCAGGACGGAACGGCGCGAGGCCGGGCCACGGAGTGTTCCGCGGCCCGGCCTCGCGCCGTCCGGCTGCCCGAGCGGGCGCCGGCTACTTGAGCATCCGGGCGGCCTCGACGGCCCAGTAGGTGAGGATCGACTCGGCGCCCGCACGGCGGATCGAGGTCAGCGTCTCCATGATCAGGCGCTCGCGGTCCACCCAGCCGTTGGCGGCGGCGGCCTCGACCATCGCGTACTCGCCGGACACCTGGTACGCGGAGACCGGCACCGGGGAGGCGTCGGCGACCTGCCGCAGGATGTCGAGGTAGGCCATGGCGGGCTTGACCATCACCATGTCGGCGCCCTCGGCGAGGTCCAGCTCCAGCTCGCGCAGCGCCTCGCGGGCATTGGCCGGGTCCTGCTGGTAGGTCTTGCGGTCGCCCCGGAGCGAGGAGCCGACCGCCTCGCGGAACGGGCCGTAGAAGCCGGAGGCGTACTTGGCGGTGTAGGCGAGGATGCCGACGTCCTGGTGGCCCGCCTCGTCCAGCGCCCGGCGGATCACGCCGATCTGGCCGTCCATCATGCCGGACGGGCCGACCAGGTGGACCCCCGCCTCGGCCTGGACCAGGGCCATCTCCCGGTAGCGTTCCAGGGTGGCGTCGTTGTCGACGCTGCCGTCCTCGGCGAGCACTCCGCAATGGCCGTGGTCGGTGTACTCGTCCAGGCACAGGTCGGACATCACCACCAGGGCGTCGCCGACCTCCGAGACCACGTCCCGGATCGCCTGCTGCAGGATGCCGTCCGCCTTGGTGCCCTCGCTGCCGACGGCGTCCTGCACCTCGGGCACACCGAACAGCATGATGCCGCCGAGGCCCGCCTCCGCCGCCTCGACGGCGGCCTTCCGCAGGGTGTCCCTGGTGTGCTGGACCACGCCGGGCATCGAGGTGATCGGCCTCGGCTCGGCGATGCCCTCGCGGACGAAGGCGGGCAGGATCAGCTCGGCCGGGTGCAGACGGGTCTCGGCGACCAGTCGGCGCATCGCCGGGGTCGAACGCAGCCGGCGCGGGCGTACGTACGGGAATTCAGCGGACACGGGACATCTCCGAACGGGTGCGGAAGCCCGGGAGGGCGACGACGACCTCCCGGGCGGGGGTTGGGCCGCCCGGCAGTCCTAGCGGGCGGCCTTGCGGCGCGAGCCGGGACGGCGCTCGCTGGGACGGTACACCGGTTCACCGGCCGCGAGGGCGGTGTCCCGGCGGGCGGCGCCGAAGTCGGCCAGGGCCTGGGCCAGCGCGGAGGCGGACGGCGCGGGCGCCATCACGTCGACCCGCAGGCCGTGCTCCTCGGCGGTCTTGGCGGTGGCCGGACCGATACAGGCGATGATCGTCACATTGTGCGGCTTGCCCGCGATACCGACCAGGTTGCGCACGGTCGAGGACGAGGTGAAGAGCACCGCGTCGAACCCGCCGCCCTTGATCGCCTCGCGGGTCTCGGCCGGCGGCGGCGAGGCGCGCACGGTCCGGTACGCCGTCACGTCGTCCACCTCCCAGCCGAGTTCGACCAGGCCGGCCACCAGGGTCTCGGTGGCGATGTCGGCCCGCGGCAGCAGCACCCGGTCGATCGGGTCGAAGACCGGGTCGTAGGGCGGCCAGTCCTCCAGCAGGCCGGCGGCGGACTGCTCGCCGGACGGCACCAGGTCGGGCTTCACCCCGAAGTCCACCAGCGCCTGGGCGGTGGTCTCGCCGACCGCGGCGACCTTGATCCCGGCGAAGGCGCGGGCGTCCAGGCCGTACTCCTCGAACTTCTCCCGGACCGCCTTGACTGCGTTGACCGAGGTGAAGGCGATCCACTCGTAGCGGCCCGTCACCAGGCCCTTGATCGCACGCTCCATCTGCTGCGGGGTGCGCGGCGGCTCCACCGCGATGGTGGGCACCTCCTGCGGCACCGCGCCGTACGAGCGCAGCTGCTCGGAGAGGCCGTGCGCCTGCTCCTTGGTGCGCGGGACCAGGACGTTCCAGCCGAACAGCGGCTTGGTCTCGAACCAGGAGTGCGAGGAGCGGTGCGCGACCTGCTCGCCCACCACGGCTATGACCGAGGTCGCCGGGTCGACCGGGGCCGACACCGGGGACGGCAGCACCCGGGCCGCCTTCAGCTCGGCCGCGATGGTGGCCAGGGTGGAGGTGAAGGTGCGCTGGCGGGTGGTGGTGCCGGACAGCGTCGCGGAGAGCGCCGCGTCGGGCTTGCGGCCGCCTGCCACCAGGGCGCTGGCGGTGGCGGGAAGCTGGCCCAGGGTGGTGCGGACCACCAGCGTGGTCTCGGGGGCGCCGAGGTCCACCGGGCCGCCGGCCAGCAGGGACGGGCCGTCCACGAAGCGGACGTCCGCCCCCTGGCGGCCGCGCAGCGGGACACCCGCGTACGCCGGGACGCCGACCGACTGGGCGACGCCCGGGATCACCTCGAACGGGACCTCCGACTTGGCGCAGCGCAGCATCTCCTCGGCGGCGCAGCCGTCCAGGCCGGGGTCGCCGTCGACGGTACGGACCACGTGCTTGCCCGCCCGCACGGCCTCGGCGACCAACTTGGCCACGTCGAGGTCGCTCTCCTCGGCCGGGTTGTGCACCTGGACGCCCTGCGGGCAGTGGGTGCGCACGGCGGCCGCGGTGAGCGGGTCGGCGATCAGGATGTCGGCGGAGGACAGCTCGTCGACCGCGCGCAGGGTGAGCAGCCCGGGGTCGCCGGGGCCCGCCCCCAGGAAGGTGCAGCGCCCGGTCGGGGCGGCCGGGACGGCAGCGGCGGACGGACTAGTGGCGGGGCTCATCAGGCTCGCTCCCCCATCAGGTTGGCCGCTCCCGCGTCGAGCAGCCGGGCGGCGAGGGCGCGACCGAGGGCCGTCGTCTGCTGCTCGGCGGTCTCGTCGAGGACGAGCGGACCGTTGGCGGTCATTCTCAGCAGGGTGGCGCCGTCGACGGTGCCGACCACGCCTTCCAGCGTCAGTTCCTGGCCGTCCCAGGTCGCGAGTGCCGCGACCGGGGCGGAGCAGCCGGCCTCCAGGGTGGCCAGCAGTGCGCGCTCGGCGACCACGGCGGCCCGGGTGGGGGCGTGGTCCAGGGCGCGCAGCTCGGCGGCGAGGCCGGCGTCCACGCACTCGACGGCGAGGGCGCCCTGCCCGGGGGCCGGGAGCATCAGCTCGGGGTCGAGGTGCTCGGTGATCTCGTCGGCGCGGCCGAGGCGGTTGAGGCCGGCGGTGGCCAGGACCACGGCGTCCAGCTCGCCCTTCTCGACGTAGCCGATCCGGGTGTCCACGTTGCCGCGGATGGCGACGGTCTCCAGGGCGGCGCCGCGGGCCGCGGCCCAGGCGTTCAGCTGGGCCATCCGGCGCGGGGAGCCGGTGCCGATCCGGGCCGGGCGCCCGGTGCCGGCGAGCTTCTCGACCAGCTCGGACAAGGCGAGGCCGTCGCGGGCGACCAGTGCGTCGCGGACGTCCTCGCGCTCGGGGACGGCCGCCAGCAGCAGGCCCTCGGGGGCTGCGGTGGGCAGGTCCTTGAGCGAGTGCACGGCGAGGTCGATCCGGCCTTCCAGGAGCGCGTCGCGCAGGGCGGAGACGAAGACGCCGGTGCCGCCGATCTGGGCCAGCGACTCGCGCGACACGTCGCCGTAGGTGGTGATCTCGACCAGCTCCACAGGGCGCCCGGTGACCCGGGTCACCTCGCGGGCCACCATGCCGGACTGGGCCATGGCGAGCGCGCTGCGGCGGGTGCCGAGGCGCAGGGGTTGTGCCGACTCGTCCTGAGTGGTGCTCAGTTGACCATTCATGAGGTGATCGTCCCGGTCGTGCTGATGGGATGGTGGGGGTTCATCGAGCCGCTCCGGTGGTCGGAGCGGCACCGGCCTGTGCCGCGGGGATGCCTCCGGCGGGAACGCTGGCACCGGCCTGCGTCCCGATCGGGGTGCCGGAGACAGCGTGCACCGCCGCCGGGTCCAGGTCGAACAGTTCGCGCAGGGCGTCGGCGTAGCCGGCTCCGCCGGGCTCGGCGGCGAGTTGCTTGACCCGGACGGTCGGCGCGTGCAGCAGCTTGTCGACCACACGGCGGACGGTCTGGGTGATCTCCGCCCGGGACCGGTCGTCCAGGTCGGGCAGCCTGGCCTCCAGGCGGGCGAGTTCGCTGCTCACCACGTCGGAGGCCATGGCCCGCAGGGCGACCACGGTCGGGGCGATCCGGGCGGCGCGCTGGGCGGCGCCGAACGCGGTCACCTCGTCGGAGACGATACCGGTGACGGCGTCCACGTCCCCGGCGCCGGGAGTGGCGGCGTGGGCGTGGGAGAGGCTCTCCAGGTCGACCAGCAGGGCGCCGGGCAGCTCGTGCACCGCGTGGTCCACGTCGCGCGGCATGGCCAGGTCGAGGAAGGCGAGCGGGGCTCTCCTCTTCAGGGCTCGGCTCGCTTCCGGGCGCTCGTACCCGGCGTCGACGCTCTCCCCCAGCCTTGGCGGTTGGGAGGTGCCCCCCGCTCCGGCGCGCCCTTCGGCTCGCTCGCCAGCTCCGGCGCTTTCGCGGGCGGCGACGGCGGCCTCGACCACGGCGGCCGGGATGACCACCCCGGCGGCGCCGGTGCAGGAGATCACCAGATCGACGTCGGCCAGCGCCTCGGGCACCTTGGCGAAGTCCACCGTACGGGCGCCCAGGTTGGCGGCCAGCCGCTCGGCGCGCTCGGGCGTGCGGTTGGCGATCAGGAGGTCGGCGACGCCGGCGCGGACCAGGGTGGCGGCGGCCAGCGAGCTCATCGAGCCCGCGCCGACCACCAGCGCCCGCTTGCCCGCGATCTCCCCGATCACCGCGGCGACCTGCTCCAGGCCGAAGGTGACCAGCGACTGCCCGGCCCGGTCGATCCCGGTCTCGCTGTGGGCGCGCTTGCCGACTCGCAGGGCCTGCTGGAACAGCTCGTTGAGCCCGCGTCCGGCGGTGTGCTCCTCCTGCGCCTTGGCCAGCGCGTCGCGCAGCTGGCCGAGGATCTGGCCCTCGCCGACCACCATCGAGTCCAGGCCGCAGGCCACCGAGAAGAGGTGGTGGACGGCGCGGTCCTCGTAGTGGACGTACAGGTGGGCGGTCAGCTCCTCCAGGTCCACCCCGCTGTGCTGGGCGAGCAGCTGGGAGAGTTCGGCCACGCCCGCGTGGAACTTGTCCACGTCCGCGTAGAGCTCGATCCGGTTGCAGGTGTTGACCAGGGCGGCCTCACCGACCATCGCCGACGCGGCGGCGTCGTGCAGCAGACGGGTGGGGACGTCACCGGTGAGCGCGGCGCGCTCCAGCACCTGCACCGGCGCCGTCCGATGGCTCAGCCCAACGACGAGAAGACTCATGCCCGCCCCTTGCGCGTCCGGATGCCACAGCTGCTGGTGCCGCTGCCGCGGGTGTCGATGCCGCTCATGCCGGCATCACCGCGGAGAGATCGCCGTCGGCGCCCTTGGGCGCGGACTTGCCGCCGTTCGCCGCCTCGGACCGGTCCGCGCGCTCGGCCTTGCCGGAACCGCCGGCGGCGCGGCGGAGCTTGGCGGCGGCTGCACGCACCGGACCGGGGGCCCGGTCCAGCATCGAGTCGCCAGGCGAGGGTTCGTCGCCGGCCTTGCGCTGCTCGTGGAAGGCCAGGATCTGCAGCTCTATGGAGAGGTCCACCTTGCGCACGTCCACACCGTCCGGAACGGTCAGCACGGTCGGCGCGAAGTTCAGGATGCTGGTGACGCCCGCCTCGACCAGCCGGTCGCAGACCTGCTGCGCGGCGCCCGGCGGGGTGGTGATCACACCGATGGAGACCTGCTGGCTCTCCACGATGGATTCGAGTTCGTCCATGTGCCGCACCGGCAGTCCGGCGGCGGTGCTTCCCACCACGGCGGGGTCGGCGTCCAGCAGGGCCGCCACCCTGAAGCCACGGGAGGCGAAGCCGCCGTAGTTGGCCAGCGCGTGCCCCAGGTTTCCGATGCCGACGATGACGACCGGCCAGTCCTGGGTGAGGCCCAGCTCCCGGGAGATCTGGTAGACGAGGTACTCCACGTCGTAGCCGACCCCGCGGGTGCCGTAGGAGCCGAGGTAGGAGAAGTCCTTGCGCAGCTTCGCGGAGTTGACCCCGGCCGCGGCGGCGAGCTCCTCGGATGAGACGGTAGGAACCGAACGCTCGGAGAGGGCGGTCAGCGCACGCAGGTACAGCGGGAGTCGGGCGACCGTCGCCTCCGGGATGCCCCGGGCGCGCGAGGGTCGTCGCGCGGCGCCCTGGTCGGGCGTCTGCGAACTGCTCTGGTTGGATCGGCCGATTGCCACGGTGCTCCTGTAGGTGAAGCTGGGCTTTGGCAGCCAGGCTATGCGTTTGTGAACGTGTGCACAAAGATGGTGTCCGATTTGTCCCCGCACAGTGATGCGCATCACGTCGTGCGCGGCGGCCTGCACCACTCGCCGCCCGACCCGGTGCGGACCGGCTCCGGCCACGGCGCGCCCGGCGATCAAGGCCCGGACCGGACTTCCCCGGGCACCGGCGGCGACTGCTCCGAACGGCGGCGCGGCGGCACCCGTTTCCGCCCCGGACGCGACCTCGCGGCCGGCTCCCGCAGCGGGCCCGCGCGAGAACACCCGGACGCGGCGTCGCGGCGGGCCGGTACGGACGGGTTCACCCTCCGGACGCCGCCGGCCCGCGCCCGGGCCGACCGGACGGACCGCAGCCGGGGAAGGCGGCGACGACTCGGACTCAGGCGCCGAGCGCGGTGCGCAGGCGGCGTTCGTCCACGCGCCAGAAGTCGTGCTGGCGGCCGTCGATCAGGGTGACCGGGATCTGCTCGGCGTACTTGCGGTGGAGCTCGGCGTCCTGGGTGATGTCCTGCTCCTCGAAGGACGCCCCCAACTCGCCGGCCACCCGCAGGATCGTCTCGCGGGCGTCGTCACACAGATGGCAGCCCGGCTTGCCGATCAGGGTGACGGTACGGTCGGCCGGATTCTTGGGGGCACGTCGCAGCAGTGGGCTCACCCGGCCCATTGTGCTCCCCCGTCGCACCGGCCGGGCAATGGGGCGGACGAGCGGCGTTAACCCGCCCTGCACACCACCGTCACGGGAAGAGACGGCCCGGCTGACTATGCTCGGTGCCATGGCCGCGCTACGAAGGCTCCACCAGGCAGGGCGTACCCCCACCGAGCGGACCGCCCTGGCGGGCGAGGCCGCCGCCGACGCTGCCGCCGCCGACCTCGAGCGGGCCACCAAACCCGCCGAACCGAAGCGCGCCAAGCCCCCGAAGGCCCCCGTCGAGGACCACACCCCGACCCCGGGCGACCTGCAGGCCGCCGCCTTCTTCGACTGTGACAACACCATCCTGCGCGGCGCGGCGATCTTCTACCTGGGCCTGGGCCTGTACCGGCGCAGGTTCTTCACCCACCGCGACGTGGCCCGCTTCGCCTGGCAGCAGGCGTGGTTCCGGCTGTACGGCGCCGAGGACCCCGGTCACATCTCGGACGCCCAGGACACCGCCCTCGCCCTGGTCTCCGGGATGCGCACCGCCGACCTGGAGCAGATCTGCGAGGAGATCTTCGAACCGGTCATCGCGGAGAAGATCTGGCCGGGCACCCGGGCGCTGGTGCGACTGCACCAGGATGCCGGCCAGCAGGTCTGGCTGGTCACCGCCGCTCCGCAGGAGGTGGCCCGGATCATCGCCCGTCGGCTCGGGATGACCGGCGCACTGGGCACCGTCGCCGAGACGGTGGACGGCGTCTACACCGGCCGCCTGGTGGGCGGACTGCTGCACGGCCCGGCCAAGGCCGCGGCGGTCGGCGCGCTGGCCCGTCGCGAGGGGCTCGACCTGTCCCGCTGCGCGGCGTTCAGCGACTCGGCCAACGACATCCCGATGCTGACCCTGGTCGGCCATCCGTACGTGGTGAACCCGGACGCCGCGCTGCTGCGGCACGCCCGCGCGAACGGCTGGCGGGTCCGGGACTTCAGGACGGGGCGCAAGGCCGCGAGGGTCGGCCTGCCGGCCGCGGTCGTACTGGGCGTACTGGCGGGAGCGGCGGCGGGCGCCGTCGCGGCCCGCCGCAGGCAGCACGCCTGACCCCGCCGCCCCGCACCTCCCGGCCCCGCGGCCGACACACCCCGCAGCCCTGCCGCGCACCGCCTCCCGCGCCCGCGGCCGGTGCTGCCCGCCGCCCCGCCGCGAGCCCGCGCCGGACGCCATCTCCCGCACGCACGGCTGACGCTGCGTCATCTCGCCGGTGCGCACACCACCGCCGGGGTGTCACCCGCAGGCGTCATCCTGCGAGTTGGCGCGGCGAGCCGATCACGCTCCCGGGTTAACCGCGGTCACTGTGCGCAGCCTCCGAACCGGTTCGACCGTGACCGGATCCGATCGTTCGGCATCTCGGGAAAGTCTGGGGTTGCCGCGGCCTGGAGCCGGGAAACCCCGCCCCCCGTCCATGAATTGGTCACTTCGTGTGCACGGCTGGTCACATTGAGCCGGGCGACCGGCGGGACGTTCGGTCAGTTCCAGCTGAATATGCGCGAGAAGCGGATCCCAAACGACCACTTCGGCCACAGGGTGTAGCTGTCATTGCACAAAGCGTTATTCTCTCCTGGATGCACACCACCCATGCGTCCCGTGTGACGGCTGCCCAGGGAGATGTGCGCTCCGCGCAGGCGGAGGTGATCCGTCCACAGTTCTGCCTCTGGGAGTCCCGTGTACCCACCCGTCCGGAACGACGCGCCTGCCACCTCCCGCCCGTCGTCCGCCAACCTGCGCCCCGGTTCCGGCTCCAGTACGCACGGCTGGCCCAGCAGGCAGCTCGACCGACTCTGGGGCGCGATCCGCGAGTTCGAGCTCCACCTGCCTGGGCCGGCGCTCGCCGGCGCCGCGTTGGCGCCCCACCCCGCCCCGGTCGTCGCCGGGGCCGCCGCCCGTCGACCCGGCACACTGCTCCGCTCCGCCGCCACCAGCGGGCCCGGTACCCGCAGCCGCACTGCCCTCGGCGGCACCGGCCGCAGCCGCGCAAGGACCGCGCCCAGCACCGGCGTCGAGACCGAGCACAACCCGATCATGGACCTGGTCGAACGGGCCCAGAACGGCGAGAGCGAGGCGTTCGGCCGGCTGTACGACCACTACGCGGACACCGTCTACCGGTACATCTACTACCGGGTCGGCAGCCGGGCCACCGCCGAGGACCTCACCAGCGAGACCTTCCTGCGAGCGCTGCGCCGGATCGGCACCTTCACCTGGCAGGGCCGGGACTTCGGCGCCTGGCTGGTGACCATCGCCCGCAACCTGGTGGCCGACCACTTCAAGTCCAGCCGGTTTCGGCTGGAGGTCACCACGGGCGAGATGCTCGACTCCAACGAGTGCGAGCGCAGCCCCGAGGACTCGGTGCTGGAGTCGCTCTCCAACGCCGCGCTGCTGGACGCCGTCCGGCGGCTCAACCCGCAGCAGCAGGAGTGCGTCACGCTCCGCTTCCTGCAGGGGCTCTCGGTCGCGGAGACGGCCCGCATCATGGGCAAGAACGAGGGCGCGATCAAGACCCTCCAGTACCGCGCGGTACGCACCCTCGCCAGGCTGCTTCCCCCCGACGCACGGTGAGCCCGTCCGCCGCCCCGGGCGGACCGTCAGCAATCGCGTGGCACCCCGGACACGTCCGGGTGAATGGGTCGTCACATGATCAGCCGCGCGTAACCGACCCCCGGCACTGCTCGTTGGCCAGCGTGCAAACCCCCACCGGGCCCACGGTCAAGCAAGTTCAGGCCTCGTCACCCGATGGAGTGTTATTGGCTCGCCGTGGCAACCGTCCGGCAGGCCGGGGTGTCGACAACGACGAAGGGAGGTGTGGCCCGTGACGGCAAACGTGCTGGAGCACCGACGGGCGAGGGCCTTCGCCGAGGCGCTGGAGGCCCACCGAGCGGAGGCCAGACCCAGCAGCGGCGCAGCCGGTGGCCCGCTGAGCAGCGGTGCGCCGGACAGCAGCCCCGAACGCGGTTCCACCGCGATGGCAGAGCTGCTCGACCTGGCGGGGGCGCTCGGCTCGCTGCCCGCGCCCGAGCTGAGCGGTGAGGCCAGATCGCTCCAACGCGCCCAGCTGATGGCCGCGTTCGAGCGGGAGTGGGCCGGCGGCGCGGCGCAGGACGGACTCGCGGCCCGGGTGCCGCAGCAGCGGCGACACCGGGCGGTCAGGGCGCTGCGGGGCAGCCGCTGGGGACGGCGGCTGGTGATCGGCGGACTGGTCGCGGGAGTTGCGGTCGGCAGCCTCGCCGGCGCCGCCGCCGCGAGTTCCAACGCCCTTCCGGGAGACGCGCTGTACGGGATGAAGCGCGGCCTGGAGGGCATCCGGCTGGACTGGGCCGACTCGGACACCGAGCGCGGCTCGCTGCTGCTGGACCAGGCGTCGACCCGCTTGGCGGAGGCGCAGGGTCTGCTCGGTCGGGCGGGTCCGACGTCCGGGCTGAGCACCGGCACGGTCGAACAGCTCCGCCGGGCGCTGGACGACATGCACGCCGAGGCCATCCGCGGAAGGGAGTTGCTGCGCGCGGTGTACCGCAGCAACGGTTCGCTGACCCCGATGCGCACGCTGGCCTCCTTCGCGGACGACGAGGACGAGCGTTGGGCCGCCCTGCAGAGCCGGCTCCCGCAGCAGCTCACCACCCAGGCGAGCAAGGTGGATTCGCTCTTCGACGAGATGAGCGAGGACGTCGCCCCGCTCCACCTGGAGCAGCCGGCCGTCAGCCACTCCACCGGCACCGGCGCCACCACCAGTGGCACGGGGCTGCACTCCCCCGGCGGTTCGCCCGCCGACCCGGCTCAGGGCGGCGTCGGACAGGGTCCGGCCGGCCGGCCGAGCGGTTCGGGCACGGGGGCGGCCGCGTCGAAGCCGAGCCCGGCTCCCGGCACGGTCGGCGGTCTGGTCGACAACCTGACCAGCGGCCTCACCGGACACGGGTCCTCGCCCACCGCCCCGGCCGCCGGTCAGCCCACCAGGCCGGCCGGTACGCCCACGCCGTCGCAGTCGACGACGGACGGCGGTTCCGACGGTCAGGGCCTCGACATCCCTCCGCTCCTGCCCAACCTCCTGCCGGGCCTGAAGCTGGGCTGAGGCCGGAACCCTCGGCGGGTGGCCGTGAGTTGGCGCACTCACGGCCACCCGCCGCCGTTTCAGAACCGCCGGGCCGCCCGAGCCCTCGGCGTCGGCCCTTCCCCGGCCAGGGGTCAGAAGAAGACCGAACGCCGCTGGACCAGGAGCTTGTACAGGGTGTGCTGGATGGTCTCGCGGACCTGGTCGGTCAGGTTGAAGACCAGCATCGGGTCGTCCGCCGCCTCCGGCGGGTGGCTGTCGGTCGGGATCGGTTCGCCGAACTGGATGGTCCACTTGGTGGGCAGCGGCACCGCCCCCAGCGGCCCGAGCCAGGGGAAGGTCGGCGTGATCGGCAGATACGGCAGCCCGAGCAGCCGGGCGAGCGTCTTGGCGTTGCCGATCATCGGGTAGGTCTCCTCGGCCCCGACGATCGAGCACGGCACGATCGGCACCTGCGCCCGCAGCGCCGAGGCTACGAACCCGCCGCGCCCGAACCGCTGCAGCTTGTACCGGTCCGCGAACGGCTTGCCGATCCCCTTGAAGCCCTCGGGCCAGACGCCGACCACCTCGCCGCGCTCCAGCAGCGCCTGGGCGTCCTCGTTGCAGGCGAGGGTGTGCCCGGCCTTCCGGGCGAGTTCGTTCACCACCGGAAGCACGAAGACCAGGTCGGCGGCGAGCATCCGCAGGTGCCGCTGCCTGGGGTGGTGGTCGTGGATGGCGACCTGGGTCATCAGGGCGTCCAGCGGGACGGTGCCCGAGTGGTTGGCGACGATCAGTGCGCCGCCCTCGCTCGGGATGTTCTCGATGCCCCGCACCTCGACCCGGAAGTACTTCTCGGCGAGCGGGCGCAGCGCCGAGAGGAAGACCTCCTCGGTGAGTTCGCGGTCGAAGCCGAACTCGTCCACCTCGTAGTCGCCGGTGACCCGCCGGCGCAGGAAGGCGAGGCCGCCCGCGGCGCGCTGCTCCCAGCCCTTGCCGAGGACCCGGGTGGCGGCGGTGCCGAGCTTTCCGGCGAGGGCGCCGCCGACGGCCTCGGCGACGCGGTCCGCGAACCGCTCCGTCGCCGCGCTGCTGCGGTCGCCGTGCCAGCTGGGCGCGGACTCGATCGGGATGACCTTGGCCTCGGTGCCGGCGTACTCTCTCGCGGCGGTCATGGTGGCCTCAGCTCCTCGGGGCGTCGGGGTGGTCGGTGCCGAGCAGCCCGGCCAGCCGGTCGGTGACGGCGGCGAGCCGTTCGGGCGGCAGGAGTCCGGGCGACTGCGCGGCGGCGAAGTCGGCGAAGGCCTCCGGAGTGGTGAACTTCGGTACGTACCCGAAGGTTTCGCGCAGCTGCGTGGTGTCCACCACCCGGCCGTGGGTGAGTAGCCGGATCTGTTCGGGCGAGATGTCGGCGAGCCGGGTCTGCCGGACGATGCCCGCGACCAGGCCGAGGGCGGGCAGCAGCAGCGGCACGGTCGGCCGGCCGAGGCGGCGGGCGCACTGGGAGAGCAGCAGCACGCCCTCGCCGGCCACGTTGAAGGTGCCGGTGTTGGTGGTCCCGGGCCGGGCCGGGCCCGCGGCCAGCCGCAGTACCTCGACCGCGTCGTCCTCGTGGATGAACTGCAGCCGGGGGTCGTGCCCGAGCGCGGTCGGCAGGACGGGCAGTGCGAAGTACTCGGTGAGCGGGGTGTCCCCGGCCGGGCCGACGATGTTGGCGAAGCGCAGCACGGTGACCGCGACGTCGGGGCGGCGGCGGGCGAACCCGCGTACGTATCCCTCGACTTCGGCGGCGTCCTTGGCGAAGCCGCCGCGCGGCAGGTCCTTGGGCTGCATCCGCTCGCCGAAGACGGCGGGGTCGCGGGGTGCGGAGCCGTACACGCCGGTGGTGGACTTCACCACCAGGCGCTGCAGGCCCGGGGCCTTCTGGCAGGCGCCGAGCAGCTGCATCGTGCCGATGACGTTGGTCTCCTTGACCACGGCGCGGCCGCCCGGGCCGGTGGCGCTGACGGTGAGGTGGACCACCGTGTCGACGTCGTGTTCCGCCATCACCCGCGCGACGGACGGGCGGCGCAGGTCGACCTGGACGAACCGGCAGTCGTCCGGCAGCTCGCGCTGCGGCGGGCGGACGTCCACGCCCACCACCAGGTCCACGTCGGGATCGCGGCTGACCTCCGCCGCGAAGCGGGCACCGAGATGGCGTGCCACGCCGGTGACGAGCACGACCCTGCCCACAGCCTCGTGTCCTCCTCGCCGTCGCACGCGGGGCTCCAACCCCTGACTGCACCGTACCGTGCGGCTGTTTCCGCGCCGAAAACGCCACCACCCGCCCGGACGGAAATTCGTCTGGGCGGGCGGTGGGCACACCTGGTGCGCGGGGCGTCCCGGAGGTCGGCTGACCCTCGCCGAGGCGAGGAAAGCGCGCAGCCGTGTGGTGTTACTTCTTGTTGCGACGCTGAACGCGAGTCCTCTTCAGAAGCTTGCGGTGCTTCTTCTTGGCCATACGCTTGCGACGCTTCTTGATGACAGAGCCCACGGAACAACCCTCGCTCACTCAGACTCTCGCCCGTGAGAGACGGAGTCCATACGACTGACGGACGGCCTAGCCTACCGTCCGCACGCCCAGCACCGTAATCGGCGTCCGTCGGTGTCGTGCCTACGCGCTCTCAAGGCGCACGTAGGACTCCTTCAAGTACTCGTGGACCGCCTGTTCGGGCACCCGGAAGGAGCGGCCGACCCGGATGGCCGGAAGCTCTCCGCTGTGCACGAGGCGGTAGACCGTCATCTTCGACACCCGCATCACCGCGGCGACTTCCGCCACGGTCAGGAAGACGACCTCCTGCAGGGGGCGTTCGCCAGCACTCATGACCTCACCCGACCCTTACCCGTGTGCTAGGCACCGGCTTCCCCTCCGGTGACTCCACCGGCACACGTGTATCCCCAGAGTAGTTATGGGTGGTACCAGTGGGAAGAGGGGGAAGCCCAGTCTCCGTACGGTGCGAGATCACATCGTTGCAGTACGTAGTCGCTCCGCGCTCTGTAGCAGTCCGGGTGCGCACCGCCGTCCACCGGTGCGCCGCCGCAACCACTGCCCCGGCCTTCCCGGCGAACGGCGCCGGGTCGTCAAGGTCCGCGAAGCCCGTCGGCTGCGATGCCCGGCCGGCCGGGACCGCGGGGCCGGCCGTGGCCGCCGCCCCAGGTCAGGCGGCGCTTGACCGGCTGCGGCAAGGGCGCTCGGCGCCGGCCGTACCGGCTGCGCGGAGTGGTGCACGGCAGCCTGCCGCCGGTACTGGCAGTGATTCTTCCGCTTCGGTCGGGCGCACCGTCAAGAGATCTGACCACGGCCACTGGTCCGGGGTGGTCGAGTTCGTAGGTGCGGCTCCGGCCGGGAGCGGGCTCACGGAAGCGCGCACCCCGCGCTGGGGTGAACACGGGCGCACCCGAATGCCTCCAGTACCCCGGCGAGCGCCCCGTGGCGGCCCGGCGGCCTGCGGTGGCATGGCAGGTGGGCCTCGGACCCCACCCCGGCGTCGGTCACGGCAGCAGGCCGTGGTGCGGGTAGACCGCCCGCCTGGCCGCCAGGATCGCCTGGTCGAGGCGGTCGGCGGGGTCGTAGCCGCTTTCCTGGAAGTCCCGCCAGTGGGGCCCCGCGCCGTCGGTCATCCGCAGCGGGGCCTGCTGCCTGGTACGGCGGTACACCTCCGCGCGCCAGCTCTCCGGGGTTTCGGCGGCGGGGTCGATCGGGTGACCCGCCGCGGTGGCGACCAGATGAGTCCAGGCGCGCGGGACCACGTCCACCACCGCGTAGCCGCCCCCGCCGGTGGCGATCCAGCGGCCTTCCGCGTACCGGTGGGCGAGTTCGTGCATCGACTCGGCGATCATGCGCTGGGCGTCCACCGTCACGGCCAGGTGCGCGAGCGGGTCCTCGACGTGGGTGTCGGCGCCGTGCTGGCTGACCAGCACCTGGGGGCGGAAGGCGGCGAGCAGTTCGGGGACCAGGGCGTGGAAGGCACGCAGCCAGCCGCTGTCGCCGGTGCCCGCGTGCAGCGGGAGGTTGGCCGCCGATCCCGGCGCGTCGGGGCCGCCGGTCTCGGTGGACCAGCCGGTCTCCGGGAAGAGCGTGGACGGGTGCTCGTGGATCGAGACGGTCAGCACCCTGGGGTCGTCCCAGAACGCCTGCTGCACACCGTCCCCGTGGTGCACGTCCACGTCCACGTACGCGACGCGTTCGGCGCCCAGCTCCAGCAGGCGGGCGATGGCCAGCGCCGGGTCGTTGTAGACGCAGAAGCCCGAGGCACCGGCCGGCATCGCGTGGTGCAGCCCGCCGGCGAAGTTGACGGCGTGCGGGGTCTCGCCGTTCCACACCGCCTCGGCGGCGGCCACCGACTGACCGGCGATCAGCGCCGAGGCGGTGTGCTGGGCGGCGAACGCCCAGTTGTCCGCGGTGCCCAGGCCGTGCCGCAGATCGGTGGTGGTCGGGTCCGCGGCGACGCGTCTGACCGCCTCGATGTACTCGGCGCTGTGCACCAGGCCCAGGGTGGAGTCGCCGGCGGGCGGGGCGGACCGCACGGTCACGCCGGGCGCGGTGGTCAGGCCGAAGGCCTCGACCAGTCGCATGGTCAGCGCCAGCCGGGTCGGGTCCATCGGGTGGCCGGGACCGAAGTCGTAGGCGGTGACGGCCTCGTCCCAGTAGAGGTGCAGGCCACAGGAGGTGTCACGCTCGGCTTCGGGCATGATCCCAAGGTAGTGCACCGGCTCGGCCCGACCCGAGCCGAAGGGCGCGGCGGGGCCGGTGGCCGGCGGCTCAGTGCCCCGGTGCGGTGGGCTGTACGCGCCGCTCCCCGTGCTCCCGGTCGCCGGGGCGGCCGGGGGCGAAGTGGCCGGCCAGCGGGGCGATCAGGAGGATCAGGACGAGCGGGGCGAGCAGGGCGATGCGGTAGGAGGCGGCGTCCGCGAGGGCGCCGACCAGGGGCGAACCCAGAAGGAAACCCACGTAGTTGAAGAGGTTGAGCCGGGCGACCGCGGCATCGGAGTCCTCCGGGAAGAGCCGTCCGCCCGCCGCGAAGACCTGCGGGATGATCGCGCAGATGCCGAAGCCGAGCAGGGTGAACCCGGCGATGCCGACCGCCGGGCCGGGCGCCGCCGCCGCGAGGGCGAACCCGAGTGCGGCCAGCGCGGCCCCCGTCCGGACCACGGCCACCGCGCCCCACCGCTGCACCGCCCGGTCACCGAGGGCGCGGCCCAGCAGCATGGCGACCATGTAGCCGAGGTAGGAGAACTTGGCCACGTCACCGGCGCTGTGCAGCCCGTCGGTGAGGTACTTGACGCTGTAGTTGGAGACCGAGGCGTCCGCGATGTAGGCGGCGGCCATCGCCGTGCAGAGCGGCAGCAGCGGCCGCCAGGGGATGGACCTGGCCGCCGCCTCGGCCGCTTCCCGTACCGCGTCGCCGAGTTCGGCCCGCCCGGGGAAGCGGGTTCCGGCCAGCAGCGCCAGCGGTGTGAGCACCGCCGCGGTGGCCCCGAACAGGGTGGGCAGTCCCGAGTCGTCGTGCGCACCGAGCCAGGCGATCGAGCCGCCGAGAATGCCGCCCAGGCTGAACGCGGCGTGGAAGCCGAGCATGATGCTGCGCCCGTAGCGGCGCTGGAGGCCCACCCCGAGCATGTTCATACTCGCGTCCAGCGCACCGACCAGCAGGCCGAACAGACCCAGCGCGACGGCCAGTTGCCAGAGCCTCTCGCCCAGCCCGACCGCGGCGAGGGTGAGGCAGACGGCGGGCTGGACGGCCCGCAGCACACCGCGTGCGCTGCTGCGCTTCACCAGTTGCTCGGAGCCGATCGACCCGACGCCGGCCAGGACCGGCACCGCCGCCAGGAACACCGGCAGCATCGCGTCGCTCAGCCCGTACCGGCGCTGGATCTCGGGTATGCAGGTCACCAGCAGCGCGAAGGCGGTGCCCTGCAGCAGGAAGCCGACCGCCAGCGCCGCCCGCGACCGGCGCAGTCCCGCGTCCACGGCTTGCCGCATGGCCGCCCCCGATCCCCCCGGCACTACTGGCCGGTACGAAAGATGTTGGCCGCGAGCGTAGGTGCTGCGGGGCGGTTGCGGGAGGGGTTGGACCGGACTCTCTTCCGCGAAGCCGCTCCGGGCGCCGGGTACGGGTCAGGGCCGCTCGGCAGCCGTCAGGCAGCGGCCACCAGGTCGAGCAGCTGCGGGAGTTCGGTGATCAGGCCGGTCGCCCCGGCACCGGTGAGCTTGGCCGGGTCGGTGAGGGCCGCGTAGCCGTACACGTCCATTCCGGCGGCGCGGGCGGCCAGCACGCCGTTGCGGCTGTCCTCGACCACCAGGCAGCGCGCGGGGTCCACGCCGAGGGTGCGGGCCGCGTGCAGGAAGAGGTCGGGCGCGGGCTTGCCGATGCCGACGTCCTGGGCGCTGAAGATCCGTTCCTCCGCGTGGTAGCCGCGAAGGCCGGCGAGGTCGAGTGCGGTGCGGATCCACTCGTGGTGCGCGGAGGACGCCAGGCAGTACGGGACCCGGGACCGCCTGAGGGTCTCCAGCACCTGCCCGGCGCCGCGCACGGCGGTGAGCTCGGCCCGGAAGGCGGCGAACACCCGGTCGTGGAAGAGCCGGTCGAAGCCCTCGGGCAGCCGCGCCCCGTACCGCTCGCCGATGACGTCGTGCACGGTGTGCGCGGCGCAGCCCATGAAGTCCCGGTAGGAGTCCTCGACGGCGGTGGGGTAGCCGAGTTCGGTCAGGTACTCGGCCAGCACCCGGTTGGATATCGGCTCGCTGTCCACGAGCACACCGTCATTGTCGAAGATCACCAGGTCGTAACTCACCGGCCCCAGGCTACTGGCCGCCCGTCGGGCGGCGGCCGCTCACCTGCCCCGGCCCGCCCACCGGACGCTCACTTGCCGCCACCCGCCAGCTCGCGGGACCGGTCACGGGCCGCCTCCAGCGCGCCCAGCAGCGCGGCCCGGACCCCGTGGTTCTCCAGCTCGCGGATGGCCGCGATGGTGGTCCCGGCCGGCGAGGTGACCGCCTCGCGCAGCTTGACCGGGTGCTCTCCGGAGTCGCGCAGCATCACCGAGGCGCCGACCGCCGACTGCACGATCAGGTCGTGCGCCACCTGCCGGGGCAGGCCGAGGAGGATGCCCGCGTCGGTCATCGCCTCCACCAGGAAGTAGAAGTAGGCCGGGCCCGAACCGGACAGCGCGGTGGCCGCGTCCTGCTGGGACTCCGGCAGTCGCAGCACCTTGCCGACCGAACGGAAGATCTCCTCCGCCCACTCCAAGTGCTCCTCCTGGGCGTGCGAGCCGCCGGAGATCACGCTCATGCCCTCGTCCACCAGCACGGGCGTGTTGGGCATCACCCGGACCACCGGCGTGCCCGCCGCCAGCCGCGCCTCGAACCAGGCGGTCGGAATGCCGGCGGCGGCCGAGACCACCAGCCTGTCGGCGGCGATGTGCGGGGCGAGTTCGTCCAGCAGGGTGCCCATGTCCTGCGGCTTCACCGCCAGGATCAGGGTGTCGGCGACCTTGGCCGCCTCGGTGTTGGAGACCGCGGTGACCCCGTAGCGGGCGGCGAGTTCGGCCGCGCGCTCCGGGCGGCGGGCGGTGATCAGGACGTCCGCCGGGTCCTTGCCCGCCCGCAGCAGGCCGGAGAGCAGGGCCTCCCCGATCTTGCCGGTGCCGAGGAAGGCGATCTTCTGTCCGTGTGCGCTGCTCATGGCCGCTCCTTACGTACCGTGTCCGGCCATCCTCGCACTTCGGGCGGCCCCTGCGGGGCCCTGTCCGGCTTTCGGGACCGGCTCCGCCGCGCGGGCCGACCGGAGCGCCTACCGTCAACAGCCATGCGGCTTGTGATGGTCCGTCACGGCGAGTCCGTCCACTCCGGGCTCGGCCTGGTCGCGGGTGAGCACGGCTGTCCCGGGCCGACCCGGACTTCACCTCCGCCACCGACTGGGACTTCGACGAGAGCAAGGGCGTCTGGCGGCTGCTCTCCTTCAACGACCGCGCCCACCTGACGGATGGCTTGGCGGACATGAGCCCTCGACGGTGAGCGGCGGGGCTGCTTAGGATCGCCAGTGCGGCATCGCGTGTCGGTCACCGGCCGGGTGAGGCATGGAGGTAGCCGCAGATGCCTTCTGGAGGCATTCGATCATGTCAGTCGAACTGAACCACACCATCATCCACTCCCGGGACAACCGGAGTTCCGCCGAATTCCTGGCGGGCGTCCTGGGCCTCGAGGTCGGAGCGGAGTGGGGCCCGTTCATACCGGTCGCCACCGACAACGGGGTCACCCTGGACTTCGCCACCATCCCCGCCGAGTCGATCACCCCGCAGCACTACGCCTTCCTGATCTCCGAGCAGGAGTTCGACGCCGCCTTCGAGCGGATCAAGCAGGCGGGGATCACCTACTACGCCGATCCGCACCAGAAGCAGCCGGGCGAGATCAACCGCAACGACGGCGGGCGCGGCCTGTACTTCATGGATCCGGCCGGCCACGGCATGGAGATCCTCACGGTTCCGTACGGCGGCTTCCGGTAACCCCAAGTCACCCGTGATCCTGGGCAGTTGATCCGTGCCGCCCGGCTTCCCCCGACGCCGGGGCGACCAACCCCGAGGAGCCGCCTCCCTTACGGGAAAACTCAGGGTCGGCCGCTCTGGCGTCCCGGGCCGGCGCGGCGCACCGTTGAGTCATGGGACACGCAGATTTGTCGCGAAGTGAGACCAGACAGCTCGCCGTCGCGTCGGCGACGCTCGGGCCCTGGCGGACGGCCGCGGCCGTCGGTGCGCTGGCCGGCGGGGCAGCGCTGGGGATCGACGTCGTCACCGGTCACTGGTCCATGGACATCCTGGCCGGACCGGTCGGCCTGGCCCTGTTCTTCTTCTTCCTGGTCGGCACGGTGGGCGGCAAGCTCCGCCGGGACACCGCCGACCGGCGGCTGGCCCGCTGGGCCGACGAGCACCCGTGGCGGTCGGCGCTGCCCGCGGCGGGCGCACTGCTGGTGCTGAACACGCTGGCGCTCACCCTGCTGGGTAGCTGGGGGCTGTTCGGCGCGCTCTTCACCTCGCTGCTGCCGGCAGGCATTCTGCTGGTGGTCGCCGGGGTGGTCGGCTCGGTGAAGCGCGCCAGGCGCGGCGCCTAGCGGCCCGGCGTTCGGTGCCGTCCTTCCGCGCCAGCCGCGCGCGGGCACGGCGGACGCAACAGACGCACTGACCCCACCGGGGCGGTCACGATTCCTGCACAACCGGCCGCCCCGGCCGCATGTTCACCCTCCCGGGTCGACATACTGACCGTGTGCCGACAGCCGAAGACCCCCAGCCGCGCCCCGGGGACCAGCCGCAGCGCGATCCCTTCGAAAACCTGGTCCTGGACGAGGAGTTCATCCGGGCCGCGACCGTGCAGGAGCAGTCCGGACGGGCCCGGATGCTCGCCGCCAAGTGGAAGCGCGAGCCGCCGGAGCCCGACCCGCCCGGCGCCCGGGTAGGACGGCTGCCGGGCCGCCGCAGCCGGCTGCGGGCCCGGATCGGCAGGCGGTGGCAGTCCTGGCTGATCATCGCGGTGGTGATCGGCCTGGCAGCGCTCAGTTTCCGGCTCGCGACGGGCGACCGCCCCACGCCACCCCCTCCGGTCATCGAGCAGACCCGGACCAAGGCCCCGCCGAGCGCGAGCCCGGCCCCGAGCAGCCCGGTGGCCCACCCGATCCGCTGGACGGGGTGACCCGGCGGCGCTTTCCCCCGCGGTGGTCTTCAGGACGCGGAGCGAGGGCTTCGCGACGGGCGGCCCGCGCCCTTGGTGTTCTCCCGCTTGCGCTTGACCGCACCGCGGCGCTCGTAGTGCATCCGCGCCTGGTCGTAGCCGGCCCGCTTGACGCCTTCGCCGGGCGCCTCGACCAGGCTGCGGACGAAGTACGCGACGAGCGCGCCCACCGCCCCGATCAGCCAGACCGCGCCGAGCGACCTGTCCTCGGCCATCCAGCCGGCGAGCGACTCCCGGCCCTCGGTCAGCAGCTTCCAGTTGCGTACGGCGGCGAGGCAGGAGCAGACGGCGATGGCCGCGATCAGCAGACCGTTGACGAACCCGCCGGAGTCGGACAGCCGGACGCCACCGACGGCGAAGCGCAGCACCAGCGCACCGGCGGCGGCGCAGAGCAGCGCACCGATCGGGACCACGACCCGGCGCGCCCAGTAGCCGGTGCCACGGTCGACCCAGCTGGTACCGAAGAAGCGGATGGGCTCCGGCTCGGGGGCCCGGGACTGGGGCGTGCTGGGGGAGGTGCGCTGCTGCTTGGTCACGAGTCCGATTGTGACTCCTCCCTCCGGGGAAGTGCGGCGGGCCTCTCCGGCCGGCATCCCCCACCGCCCCGGGAAGGCCGCCGGGCCCCCCGGAGCCGCGAGGCGGAACGGCGGAGGGGACCGCCCGTGCGCCGGAAGCGGTCCCCTCGCCCGGAACCTGCCCGAAGGCGTCAGCCGAGCTTGCTCACGTCCCGGACCGCGCCCTTGTCAGCCGAGGTGGCCATCGCCGCGTACGCCCGCAGTGCGGCGCTGACCTGCCGCTGGCGGGACTTGGGCCGGTAGCCGCCGTCGGCCTCCAGCCTGCGCCGCCGCTCCTGCAGTTCCTCGGCGGAGAGCTCCAGGTCGATCCTCCGGTTCGGGATGTCGATCGAGACGATGTCGCCGTCCTCGATCAGCGCGATGGCGCCGCCGGAGGCCGCCTCGGGCGAGATGTGGCCGATCGACAGGCCCGAGGTGCCGCCGGAGAACCGGCCGTCGGTGATCAGGGCGCAGGCCTTGCCGAGGCCGCGGCCCTTGAGGAAGGAGGTCGGGTAGAGCATCTCCTGCATGCCCGGGCCGCCCTTGGGGCCCTCGTAGCGGATGACGACGACGTCGCCCTCCTTCACCCGCTTGGCGAGGATCGCCTCGACCGCGTCGTCCTGGGACTCCACGACCACGGCCGGGCCCTTGAAGGTCCAGATGGACTCATCCACGCCCGCGGTCTTCACCACGCAGCCGGCCTCGGCGATGTTGCCGTACAGGACCGCCAGGCCGCCCTCGACGGAGTAGGCGTGCTCGATGTCCCGGATGCAGCCGCGCGCCGCGTCGGTGTCCAGCGTCTCCCAGCGCTCGGACTGCGAGAAGGCGGTGGCGGAGCGGACGCAGCCGGGGGCGGCGTGCCACAGCTCGACGGCCTCGGCGGAGGGCGAACCGCCGCGCACGTCCCAGGTCTTGAGCCACTCGGCGAGCGAGTAGGAGTGGACGGTGTGGACGTCCTCGTTGAGGAGCCCGCCGCGGTAGAGCTCGCCCAGGATGGCCGGGATGCCGCCGGCCCGGTGGACGTCCTCCATGTAGTAGCTGCCGTTGGGAGCGACCTTGGAGAGGCAGGGCACCTTGCGCGAGACTGCGTCGATGTCGCGCATGTCGAAGTCCAGCTCGGCCTCCTGGGCGGCGGCGAGCAGATGGAGGATGGTGTTGGTGGAGCCGCCCATGGCGATGTCCAGGGCCATGGCGTTCTCGAAGGCGGCCCGGGTGGCGATGTTGCGCGGCAGGACGGAGGCGTCGTCCCCACCGTAGTACCGCTGGGCCAGCTCGACCACGGTGCGGCCGGCCCGCTCGTACAGGGCCCTGCGGGCGGTGTGGGTGGCCAGCACCGAGCCGTTGCCGGGCAGCGAGAGGCCGATCGCCTCGGTGAGGCAGTTCATCGAGTTGGCGGTGAACATGCCCGAACAGGACCCGCAGGTCGGGCAGGCGTTCTCCTCGATGATCGCGATGTCCTCGTCGGAGACGTTCTCGTTCACCGCCTGCGAGATCGCGTCGACCAGGTCGAGCTTGCGGACCGTGCCGTCGACCAGGGTGGCCTTGCCGGCCTCCATCGGGCCGCCGGAGACGAAGACGGTCGGGATGTCGAGGCGCAGCGCGGCCATCAGCATGCCCGGGGTGATCTTGTCGCAGTTGGAGATGCAGATCAGCGCGTCCGCACAGTGCGCGTTGACCATGTACTCGACCGAGTCGGCGATCAGGTCGCGGGAGGGCAGCGAGTAGAGCATGCCGCTGTGGCCCATGGCGATGCCGTCGTCCACCGCGATGGTGTTGAACTCGCGCGGGATGCCGCCCGCCTCCTTGATCGCCTCGGAGACGATCCGGCCGACCGGCTGGAGGTGGGTGTGGCCCGGCACGAACTCGGTGAAGGAGTTGGCCACCGCGATGATCGGCTTGCCGAAGTCCTCACGGGCTACGCCGGCGGCCCGCAGAAGCGCCCGGGCGCCCGCCATGTTGCGACCGTTGGTGACCGTACGGGACCTCAGCTCGGGCATTCGCTCCACTCCTTCGGCGGCTGCGCGCGGCCCGCTGCTTCGGTTGAGAGGGTGCGGGGCCGCTTTAGTTACCGAGCGTACGCCGTCGGTCCGGGCGGACGCACGGCTCGTCCGGAATGCGGTCAGCTGGCGGGTGCCGTGCCGTCAGGCGGCCTTGACGCCCACCGCCAGTCGGACCGTGAAGGGCTCGGAGAGCAGCCCGGCCGGGAACTCGGCCAGCAGCGCGGCCCGTTCGGCAGCCAGCACGGCCTCCCGTTCCCGCTCGGACAGCACCGCGATGAAGGACTTGGAGCGCAGGTCGTCGAGCACCGTCTCCACCGGCACCTCGCGCTGCCAGGTGATCTCCGCACTGCCCGCCCGCAGGCCGTACTCGGCCAGCAGCTCGCCGACCTCCGCGATGTCGACCCGCTCGGCGCCCGTGGGCAGCACGCTCAGTGAGGAGACCCCGGCCAGCAGCCGCCCCAGCTGGGCGGCGATCCAGGGGGTCCGGTTGTCCCGGTCGTTGCGCCACACCGCCAGTGCGCCGCCGGGGCGCAGGACGCGGATCGCCTCCGGGACGGAGCGGTGCGGGTCGGTCCAGTGGAACGCCTGCGCATAGGTGACCAGGTCCACCGTCGAGTCGTGGAACGGCAGCTCGTCACCGCCCGCCTTCACCAACGGGACCTCGGGACTCACCTCGTGCAGCCGGGCCGCCATCCCCGCACTCGGCTCGACCGCGGTCACCCGCGCACCCCGACCCGCCAGCAACCGCGTCGCGATCCCCGTACCCGCACCCACGTCCAGCACCACCGCACCCCGCAACCCCCGCCCGGACAACCGCTCCACCTCGTCGAACAGCGCATCCGGATACGACGGCCGAGCCGCGTCGTAGTGCCCCGCGACCGCACCGAAGGAGGCGGCCCGCTGCTGCCAGTCCGGGGCCGTCATGCCGGGGTCGCCGCGACGACGAGCTCCAGGACGTAGGGCTCGGTGACCGTGCCGTCCGGGAACTCGGCCAGCAGCGCGGCCCGCTCGGCGGTCAGCACCGGCTCCCGCTGCTCGGCCGGCAGTACGGCGAAGTACGACTTGGAGCGCATGTCGGTGATCACCGTGTCGACGTCGATCCGGCGTTCCCAGCGCAGGCGGGCGGTGCCCAGGCGCAGGTCGTAGGCGTTCAGCGGTTCGGTGACCACGTTCACCGCGCCGGAGTAGCGGTAGGTGGGCAGGGCGGCCTTCAGCCGGTCCTCCTGGGCCGCGACCCAGGGGGCCGCGCGGTCCTTGAGGTTCCACCACAGGGCCAGTGCGCCGCCGGGGCGCAGGACGCGGATCGCCTCCGGGACGGAGCGGTGCGGGTCGGTCCAGTGGAACGCCTGCGCATAGGTGACCAGGTCCACCGTCGAGTCGTGGAACGGCAGCTCGTCACCGCCCGCCTTCACCAACGGGACCTCGGGACTCACCTCGTGCAGCCGGGCCGCCATCCCCGCACTCGGCTCGACCGCGGTCACCCGCGCACCCCGACCCGCCAGCAACCGCGTCGCGATCCCCGTACCCGCACCCACGTCCAGCACCACCGCACCCCGCAACCCCCGCCCGGACAACCGCTCCACCTCGTCGAACAGCGCATCCGGATACGACGGCCGAGCCACGTCGTAGTGCCCCGCGACCGCACCGAAGGACTCCGCGTGCTCGCGATGCTGAAGATCCGTCACGTCCCGCCCCCGGTCTCGCGTGTGCCTGCGGTCAGCGTACGCGCGCCGGGGTGGCCAGGTGCAGACGGGTGAACGCCAGCGCCTCGGCGAGGTCGGCCTCGCGTTCGGCGGGGGACGTGGCGCGGCGGGTGTTGACCTCCAGCACCACGTGGCCGCCGAAGCCGGTCCGGGCGAGGCGCTCCAGCAGCTCGGCGCAGGGCTGCTTGCCGCGGCCCGGGATCAGGTGCTCGTCCTTGCCCGACCCGGAACCGTCGGCCAGGTGGACGTGGGCCAGCCGGTCACCCATCCGGTCGACCAACGCGAAGGTGTCGATCCGCGAGGTGGCGGCGTGCGAGAGGTCGATGGTGAAGTGCCGGTACTCCTCGTCGGTGACGTCCCAGCCGGGCGAGTAGGCCAGCACCTCACGGTCCCGGTAGCGCCACGGGTACATGTTCTCCACCGCGAACCGGACGTCGGTCTCGCCCGCCATCCGGCCGATGCCCTCGACGAACTCCCGGGCGTACTGGCGCTGCCAGCGGAACGGCGGGTGCACCACCACGGTGTCCGCGCCCAGCTTCTCGGCGGCGGCGCGGGCCCGGACCAGCTTGGTCCACGGGTCGGTCGTCCACACCCGCTGGGTGATCAGCAGGCAGGGGGCGTGCACCGCCAGGATCGGCATCCGGTGCTGGTCGGAGAGCCTGCGCAGGGCCTCGATGTCCTGGCTGACCGGGTCGTTCCAGACCATCACCTCGATGCCGTCGTAGCCGAGCTTGGCGGCCAGCTCGAAGGCGGTGGCGGTGGTCGCGGGGTAGACCGAGGCGGTGGAGAGCACCACCTTGGTGTCCGGGACGTGCAGCTCGGGGTGCGGCGGGAGCACCAGGCGGTCGGTGGTGCGCAGCAGGGGGGCGGGCTCGGGCGCCTTGCGGCGGGAGGGCTTCACGGCCTTGGCCCGTTTGGCGGTCTTGGCGGGCGCGCCGGTCTTGGCGGCCGCGCCGGTCTTGGCGCCTGCGGGGGGCTTGGCAGCTGTGCCGGGCTTGGCGGCCGTACCGCGTTTGGCGGCTGTGGCAGGCTCGGCGGCCTTGCCGGGCTCGATGGTCGTGGCCTTCCGCTGCCGGGTGGACTTGGCGGCCTTCGCGGCGGTCGCCGACTTCACCGCCTTGACCGCCTTGACCGCCTGGGCGACCTTGGCAACTTTGGCGGCCTTCGCAGCCTTGGCGGCCTTCGCACTCCTCGACTCCGGGCTCCCGGCTGCCTCCGCGGGCCGGTCCGCCCGGGAGTCGCTGTCCGGTTCGCCCTGCCCGGGCGCCGGTGTCCGCTTGGGCGCGGCGCTCGCCCTGGCCCGGCGCGGCCTGCCCGGCCGCGGCTGCCCGGCGTCCTCACCAGCAGCGCGGCCCGCCTGCGTACCGTCCTCGTCCGCTGGTTCCGCCACGGGAGACAGCGTAAGCGGCCCGGCAACCGAATGGGGCCCGGTCCCGCCCGGGTGTGGGCGTGCTCACCTCGTACCGCTCCGCCCGAAGGCGGCACGAGGCAGGGCGGCGGCGGGAAGCTCCGCCGGGCTGCCGGGCACGTCCCGCTCCGCTCCGCCTTGCGCCGAAGGGTTCACTGCGTGAGGGCGGGGCGGCGGTCGACCGGGCTGTCCATCGCGTCCAGGCGGCGCAGGATGATGCCCTCGCGCAGGGCCCAGGGGCAGATGTCGAGCCCGTCCAGGCCGAAGAGGTCCATGGCCGCGTCGGCGACCAGCGCACCGGCCAGCAGCTGCCGCGCCCGCCCCTCCGAGACGCCGGGGATCCGGGCGCGCTCGGCGACGGTCATCCCGGCCAGCCGGGGCACCCAGGCGGACAGACCGGATCTGGTGAGCCTTCGCTGCACCAGCGGCCCGTTGTCGGCGGGGGCGGCACCGGTCATCCGAGCCAGCTGCTTGAAGGTCTTGGAGGTGGCGACCGCGTGGTCCGGGGTGCCCAGCCGGGCGAACTCGCCGACCGCCTGGGCGATCTCGGCCCGGATCTGGCGCCGCAGCTCCCGTACGTCGTCCGGGTCGGCGATGTCCCCGGGGAGCTGGGCGGTCAGCCGACCGGCGCCGAGCGGGAGGGAGCAGGCGACGTCGGGCTGCTCGTCCAGGCCGCAGGCGATCTCCAGCGAACCGCCGCCGATGTCGAAGTTGAGCAGGCGCCCCGAGGACCAGCCGAACCAGCGGCGAACCGCGAGGAAGGTGAGCCGGGCCTCGTCCTGGCCGGACAGGACCCGCAGTTCCACCCCGGTCTCCTCGGCGACCCGGCGCAGCACGTCCTCGCCGTTGGCGGCCTCCCGGACGGCGGAGGTGGCGAAGGGCAGCATGTCCACCACGCCCTTGTCCTCGGCCACCCTTATCGAGGAGGCCACCATGCCGACCAGCTTGTCCACGCCGGCCTTGGTGATCGCACCCTCCGTGTCGAGCAGTTCGGCGAGGCGGAGCTCGGCCTTGTGGGAGTACGCGGGTAGCGGGGCAGCACCGGGGTGGGCGTCCACCACGAGGAAGTGGACGGTGTTGGAACCTACGTCGAGCACACCGAGTCGCATAGCCCTCAACGCTACGCGATACCCGCCCGCGGCCTGGCACGCATGCCCAGCCGACGACCGGGAGCAGGGCCTGACCGACAGTCAGGACGATGCCCGGCAGGAGCGGCGTGATCGACGGACCCCGGGTCGATCCTCCGCAACTGCGAATCCTGCAAGGCTAGTTCAGCGCTCGGGAGAGGCACTTTCCTCAAAGCCCGACCGGAGCGGAGAACGTCACCGTGCTCGGCGGCGGTCGCACCACGGCGGTCGGGCTCTGACCGCCGCCCGGCGACCGCCGACCGCCGTCACCGTCACAGGACTCCGTGCCAGAGCTGTTCCACCACAACCGACCACCAGTTCTCCGGGTCGGTGAACACCGTGCGGTCCATGGCGGCCAGGCCCCACTGGAGTTCGGCGACCACCGGGCCCGCCGCGTAGGGCGGGAGGCCGCTCAGCCGGGGCAGGAAGTCGGCGAGGAGGGCGAGGGAGCGGATGAAGGCGGTGAGGTCGGTGTTGCAGTGGCGCGCGCTCGCACTGTCGGGGTCGATCGCGCGGACCCGGCCCTGGGCGGAGTCCACGGTCATCAGCGCCCAGCCGTCGGTGCCGACGACGCGCTGCCCGAGCAGGTTCCGCCGGGCGGCCTCGGTGGCCCGCAGGCCGCGTCCGAGCTCGGCCAGGTGGTCGGCCGCATCGGGCAGCGCCGTCTGGGTCCGGGTGCCGTCCAGGACGCCGTCGGCCACCGGGCGGAGCAGGGTGAAGAAGCCCTCGACCGCCACCGGCAGGCCGATGTCGATCAGCGGCACGGCCGTCGAGTCCGGCAGATCGGCCGCCAGCACCTCCTCGGCCTCGAAGCGCTGGACCCCCTCGGCTCCGAACCGCTCCACGAGCCTGGCGGCGAGCGCCTGCGCGCTCTCCGGGAGCGCGGGCGGCACGGCGGCCGGGAAGGGCATCCGGTTGGGCCTGGGCGCGGCCGGCCGCCCGTCGGGCCCGTCGGCCGGGATCCGGGCGGCCGACTCCCGTACCGCCTCCGCCCGGTGGTCGAAGTGCGGCCCGTAGCGCAGCTCGTGGCTGAACCGCGCGGACGGCAGCTCCTCGGCGAGCGCCTGCGCGACGTACCCGCCGGGCAGCATGGCGAGGCTCAGATCGGTGTGGACCGACACCACGTCCTCCGCGCGGACGCCCTGTTGCTCAAGCTGCCGCCAGGCGCGCAGCGCGGGGTGTGGACGGCCCGCGACCGAGTGCATGACCAGGGTCTGCGACTCGCCGTGCTCGTCGCGCCAGGTCACCTCGGCGCGCACCCCGGGGCCGGTGACGGGCGGCAGCGCGGGCTCGTACTGGCCGGCGCCCAGCTTGTCGCGGTAGAGCCGGATCACCTCGGTGACCGGGACGGACGGCCAGACGCTCAGCTCGCCCGTCGCGCGGTCCACCACCGCGCAGGCCGCGCCGATCTCCTCGGGTGCCCGGCGCGCACCGGTCAGCGGATCCACCTGCACGGGGGCGGGCGCGGGCCAGAGCACCCAGCCGAGGTCGAACTCGAAGGACTGGACCGGGCGGGCCGCCTCCTGCGGCAGATCGCCGTTGATCCAGCGGTGGGCGGCGTCGATCGCCTGTTCGCGGGTGGTCATCGCTTGGCGCTCCTCGCGCTGGTGCCTGCGGGGGCTCGGTGGATGGTCAGCCGCGAGCGCGGCGGCGCGGGCTGCTCCGGGACGGCGGGCTCCTGCTCGGCCTGCGGGGCGGGCACGGGATCCGGTGCGGCCTCGGGTTCCGGCTTCGGTTCCGGGGCCGCGAGCTGGATGTCCGACAGGTCGAGCGGGCGGCAGTCGCCGTCCACCGCGATCGCCCACAGGCCGTGCTCCGCGCCGTAGAGCGGGGCGGCCGACCGGCGGCCGGTCTGGTGGTCCAGGTAGCTGAGCGTGCCCTCGCACACGGCGGCGTTCCAGGTGTGCGACCGGCCGAACTCGTCCATGGTGAGCAGCACCGCCTGCGCGCCGTGCCCGGTGCGAAGCAGCACCTCGGCCAGCCGCCGGTGCGCCTGCTCGCCGTCGCCCAGGTCGCGGAACTGGGTGCCGAGTTCGCGTTCGGCCCGGTCACGGCCGCCGCGCTCCCCGGCCGGGCCGTCCGGCAGCCGCGGGGCGCCGCAGGTGGGGTGCCCGGCGTAGCTGTCCAGGCCGGAGAGTGAGAGCTCGACGCAGTTGTTGGCCCGGCCCTGCTCGCGGTAGCCGCCGCCGTTGAGCACCTCGGTCCAGGTCCCGCGACGCGGGTCGGAATGCGGTACGGCGAAGCCCTCCGGCGTTACGGGGAACCGGAGTTCGGCCTCGGCCTGGTGCGCGGGGTCGACCGGGCCGAGACCGCCGGGGACGCCGTACGGGCGGCTGTCGGCGATGGTGCGCACCTGCTCGAGCTCGCCCTGCGGCGGCACACCCTGGCGGCGTCCGGCCCGGACCAGCAGGAAGGCGGCGCCGAGCTCGCCGGCGGGTACGGCGCTCCAGGCGGACGTCCCGTGTGCGTCGGTGGGCAGCAGCTGGTCGGGACGGACGCGGAAGTCGGCGACCGGGCCGAGGGACGACCGCAGTGGCGCGGGTACGCCCGGGTTCGCGCCGAGGCCCGCGGCCGGCAGGGGGGTGCCGACGGGCATCCGGGGCACCGCCGCGCCGGATCGGCCGTCCTGCGGAGTGATGCCCACGCCGACGCCGATCGCACCGCCGACCGGCTGGCCGGCCGCACCCGGCGCGCCCGCGCCGATCGGACCGCCCACCGGACCTCCGGGCGCGCCGGGGATGCCGGGGGTGCCGGGGGTGCCGGACACCCCGGGGGTACCGCCGACCGGGCCGGTGACGACCGGGCCACCGCCGATCGACCCGCCGACCGGGCCGCCCACCGGGCCGCTGGCCGCCGGACCGCCGCCCACCGGACCGGTGACCACCGGTACGCCGGTCGAGCCGCCGACCGGAGCTCCGCCGACCGGCCCGTAGCCGCCGGTGGCCGGTATCGACGGCACGGATCCGCCCGACGGGTCGGGACGCCAGCCGCCGCCGGAGGAGCCGCTGCCCGCCGACGGCACGTCGCCGCCACCGGAGCCGTAGCCCGAGCCGTAGCCGGACCCGGATCCCGAGCCCGGGCCGGACCCGCCCGAGGAGCCGTAGTCCGAGCCCGTCTGCGGCGGCTCGACGAAAACGGAGTCGGTCTGCAGCGAAACCGGCCCGGTCCGCAGCGAAGTGTGGTGCGTGACCGGCGGGTTGCCGTAGTCGGAGTAGTCCGCGGAGTCGTAGCCGCCCTGGCCGCCGCCGTCCTCGAACGGGTCCTGCCGGTGCCGGTACCCGCCGCCGCCCGTACCGGAGTGCCCCGACGAGCCCGCGTAGGAGGAACCGCCCCCGTAGCCGTCGGAGCCGTCGCCCGCTCCCGAGCCGTAGCCGTCCCCGTCGCCGAGCCCGACCTGAACTCCTGTACCGGCCGGTGCGGTTCGCAGTCCGATGCCGGCCGCCGTCGACCGCTCGCTCACGTCGGCGTCGGCGCCGGCGCCGGCGCCGGCCGAGAGATCGGTCGGCAGCCCCGCCGTCTGCACGCCGGCCCGCAGCCCGAGCTTCTGGTCCGGCCCCGGCAACTGCTGCCCGTCCGGGCCGAGCACCACCGGACGGCCGTCCGTGCCGACCAGCGGCGCGCCGTTCTCGTCGAGCGCCACCGACAGCTTGCTGTCACCGAGCCGGCCGTCGACGCCGACCGTGACAGGGTTGCCCCGGGCATCGGTGAGCGGCTTGCCGTCCACCCCGACGGCCACGCCGACCAGCGGCTTGCCGTCCGTACCGAGGACCTCGACCTTGCCGTCGGCGTCGACCACCGGCTTGCCGTCCGGGCCGACCGGGACGGTGACGCCGTCGACCCCGGCCACCAGCTTGCCGTTCTGGTCGCGGAGCAGCGGGTGTCCCTCGTCGTCCGTGATCAGCCGGCCGTGCGAGTCCACGGCGGCGCTCAGCGCACGGACGCCGCCGACCGCCGCCGACCCGGCGGCCGCGCCCGCCAACGGGCCGGTCGACTGCCCGCCGATCCCGGCCCTGGCGCTCAGCGCGATCGCATCGTCCGAGCCGCCGCGCGCCTTGCCGTTCGCGCCGGCCAGGCGCTCCAGCGCGATCACCGCGGGCTCCTGCAGCGCGGTCTGCAGGCCGTGCTTCATGGCGCGGCCCAGTTCCTCCAGCAACTCGCCGATCTTGATCTTGGCGGCCACGAGGTCGACCGCCTCGCCGGCCTCGGCGACGACGGTGTCGACCGCCTTGGTGACGGCGCCGGCCAGTCCGCCGCCGTGCTCCGCCT
This sequence comes from Kitasatospora sp. NPDC001175, assembly GCF_053598215.1. Taxonomy (NCBI): domain Bacteria; kingdom Bacillati; phylum Actinomycetota; class Actinomycetes; order Kitasatosporales; family Streptomycetaceae; genus Kitasatospora; species Kitasatospora sp. NPDC001175. The sequence continues at coordinate 395,432 of NZ_JBSFJU010000001.1, forward strand.
TCGCCTTGGCCTCGGCGGCCTCGGCCGCCTTGAGCTTCTCGGCCAGTTCGGTGAGTTCGGCGACCATCGCCGACTTGCAGGTGTCGGTGGCCTCGGCGGCGCCGTCGAAGGCCTTGGCGACCAGTTCGGCGGCGCCGGTCGCATCGTCCAGATAACCGCGGCCGCCGCCCGAGAAGTCGGTCCAGTGCCGGCCGAAGGCCTCCATCGCGGGCCCCGAGTTCTCCTCGGTGACCCGCTGCGCGGACTCCCGGCCCCGGCGGCTCAGCTGCTCGGCCTCGGTGCCGAACTCCCGCCACAGCGAGGCGGCGCGGCGCAGGCCGTCCTCGTCGGCCTCGGGCCAGTGGTGGCCGACCTTGGCCAGGACCGGAACCAGTTCCTCGGGCAACTTCCGGGACACGCGGTCCCCCCTTCGCGCTCTACGGATTGAACGCCGTCGCGGTTCCGACGCCGCGGGCGGTCCGCCCGCCCGGGACGGGGCCGCGCCCGGCGGCCGGTACGGCATGAAGCTCGGTCCGCCCACCGGCGGATGCCCCCCTCGGGGACTCAGACCACCTGCCGCCCCGCAGCGGTTCCGCCGGGGTGCTGCCGGTTGAAGTCGGCCGCGATGTCCTGCTCGGTCTGGCTCGCCTGGTCCGCCATGGTGTGCAGTCCGGCGCCGATCCCGGCCAGCCGGTCGGCCAGGCCGTTCAGACCGGCCAGCACTCCGTGCTGCGCCTCGTCGTACTCCTGGCCGAAGCCCGAGCCCGGGTCGTCCTTGCCCCAAGGACTGCCGAGCCCTGCCATGCCCTGCTCCAGCGCCAGCGCGGCCCGGGCGAAATCGTTGGAGAGCTGCTCGAACTCCCGCCCCTCGCCGTGCACTTCCCACGGTTTGATCCGGAACTGGTCCGATCCACCCGCTGCCATCGCCGTTCCCCCGTCCTGCCAGGTCCACCGAAACCGTCGCGCCGACCGCCCCGTACATGCCCAGCGGCGCCGCCATCCTAGGGCCCGGATCGGAACCCTCCGCAGCGCCTCTGGACGTTTCTCACCTCAACTTCACACCCCCGCACGGGCCACGCCCCTTGCCGGGCGGAGGCCATACCCTTGCTGAGTGGCAGCAGAAACTCCCAAGAGCACCAAGAAGACCAAGCACCCCGCCGGCGGCGGCGAGGCCAAGACCAAGGACGCCAAGCTCGCCAGGTCCGCGACGCCGGTCGACCTCCCGATGCCGACCGTGGGCCCGGCGCCCGAGGTCGGGCTCGACTTCCCGCGCGCCTGGGTCGAGTTCGCCGACCCGGCCGACGACGAGCAGGTCTTCCGCTGCGACCTGACCTGGCTGACCTCCCGCTGGACCTGCATCTTCGGCAAGGGCTGCCAGGGCATCCGCGAGGGCCGGGGCGAGTCCGACGGCTGCTGCACGCTCGGCGCCCACTACTCGGACGAGGACGACGAGAAGCGGATCGCCGAACACGCGGCCCGGCTCACGCCCGAGACCTGGCAGCTGTACGAGCACGGCACCGACGCCAAGGGCCGGATCAAGCTCGACGGCGGCATCACCATGCTCGACGAGGACGGCGACCGCCAGACCCGCCGGGTGGACGGCGCCTGCATCTTCCTCAACCGCCCGGGCTTCCCCGGCGGCCACGGCTGCGCCCTGCACACCCTCGCCCTGCAGGAGGGCAAGGAGCCGCTGGAGACCAAGCCGGACGTCTGCTGGCAGCTGCCCGTCCGCCGCACCTACGACTGGATCGACCGCCCGGACGACACCCGCTACCTCCAGGTCACCATCGGCGAGTACGACCGCCGTGGCTGGGGCCCGGGCGGCCACGACCTGCACTGGTGGTGCACCAGCAGCCCCGACGCCCACACCGGCGCCGACCCGGTCTACATCAGCTACCGCCCCGAGCTCACCGAGCTGATGGGCCCGGCCGGCTACGCGGTCCTCGCCGACCTCTGCGAACAGCGCATCGCCGCCAAGGGCCACCGGAAGTTCGCGCCCCACCCGGCGGACCCGCGGCCCAAGGGCAAGCGGGGGTAGCTCCTCAAGGGACTTCCGCCTGCGTCGGACCGCGAAAGCCGGCGTCCCGGGGTGGATTCCGGCTGCCCACGGCACGGCCCCGGCCGCCCGCCCGGTACGGGCTGGCGGCCGGGGCCGTGAGCGGATTCGAGCCGCTACTTGTCGATGTCGCCGACCACGAAGAACATCGAGCCCAGGATCGCCACCATGTCCGCCACCAGCGTCCCCGGCAGCAGCTCGGTGAGCGCCTGGATGTTGTTGTAGGAGGCCGACCGCAGCTTGAGCCGCCAGGGCGTCTTCTCGCCGCGCGACACCAGGTAGTACCCGTTGATCCCGAGCGGGTTCTCGGTCCACGCGTACGTGGTCCCCTCCGGCGCCTTGAGCACCTTGGGCAGTCGCAGGTTGACCGGCCCCGGGGCGAACTGCGCGAGCCGGTCGAGGCAGGCCTCGGCGAGCTCCAGCGAGTTGGCGGTCTGCTCCAGCAGGCACTCGAAGCGCGCCAGGCAGTCGCCCTCCTCCCGGGTGACCACGGTGAGCACGTCCTGCAGCTCGCCGTACGCGAGGTAGGGCTCGTCCCGCCGCAGGTCGAAGTCGACCCCGCTGGCCCGCGCGATCGGTCCGCTGACCCCGTACGCGTGGACGTGCTCGCGCGAGAGCGCGCCGACCCCGGCGGTACGGCCGCGGAAGATCTCGTTGCCGAGCACCAGGTCCTCGAAGACCGTCAGCTGCGAGCGGACCGTCGCGACCGCCGCGCGCACCCGCCCCAGCCACCCGGCCGGCAGGTCCTCCTTCAGGCCGCCGACCCGGTTGAACATGTAGTGCATCCGGCCGCCGCTGGCCTCCTCCAGCACGTGCTGGAGCTCCTCGCGGCCGTGGAAGGCGTGGAAGATCGGGGTGATGCCGCCGAGTTCCAGCGGGTACGAGCCGAGGAACATCAGGTGGTTGAGGACCCGGTTGAGCTCGGCGAGCAGGGTGCGGATCCACACCGCCCGCTCTGGGACCTCCATGCCGAGCATCCGCTCGACGGCGAGCACCACACCCAGCTCGTTGGAGAAGGCGGAGAGCCAGTCGTGCCGGTTGGCCAGCATGACGATCTGCCGGTAGTCCCGGGCCTCGAAGAGCTTCTCCGCGCCCCGGTGCATGTAGCCGATGATCGGCTCGGCGGAGACGATCCGCTCACCGTCCAGCACCAGCTTCAGGCGCAGCACACCGTGGGTGGACGGGTGCTGCGGGCCGATGTTGAGCACCATGTCGCTGGTGCCCAGCTCGCCCGTGAGCTCTTGCGCGCCTGCGCCGATGCCGACCGTGGTCTCCCTCATGGCACAGAGGCTACCTAGTCCGCCAGGTACCCAGGCCCGCCAGGCCCGACGGTTCCGGCATCCGGACGGCCTGGACCAGCCAGCCGAAGCCGCCCAGGCCGGCGGGGTCGGTGAGTTCGGCGGCCTCCCCCGCGCGGCCCAGGGCGCGCAGGTACTCCGCCGGGTCGCTCGCGGCGAGCGAGAGCGGCGGGCGGGTGCCGCTGACACCGAGGGCCCGCAAGGCGTCCCGCTGCGTCGTCCACAGGCTGTGGAGACCGGGCACCGCAGCCGAGTCCAGGGCCACGTGCGCGGTGATGTCACAGGAGCCGTCGGGCACCGGCGGCACCTCGCGGCCCGCCCGGAAGCCGGTCAGCGTACCGAACGGCGGCCGCCCGGCCCGGACGTGCGCGTAGTCCACGGCGACCGCGAGCCCGCTCGACAGCGCGCCGACCGCCGCTGCCCAGGCCGCGTCCCGGCCGGTGCCCAGCTCCACCCGCTCGCCGGGCTCCCCGGCCGGCCACCAGTCGGCCGCCCAACGGGCGTCGGCCTCGTCCAGCTCCCCGCCCAGGCGCTCCTCGCCGTCCGGCGCGACCTCGACGTAGCGCAGCACCCCGTGCTCGTCCACCTCGGCGACGTCCAGCGGCACGTTGTCCAGCCACTCGTTGGCGAACAGCAGGCCGCTGACGCCCTGCGGCACCCGGTCCGTCCACACCACCGACCCGGGCAGCCCGGCGGGCCGGTCGGCGAGCTCCACCGCGTACGGACGCAGCCGTCCGGCCAGCGCCGGTTCGACGGCCGCGAGCACTCCGGTGAGCAGTTCGCCGCGCCCGGCCCCGACGTCGATCAGGGCCAGCTCCGCCGGACGGCGGAGGGCCTCGTCCACCTCCTGGAGAAGGCGGGCGACCGCCCCGGCATACCGAGGCGATGCGTGCACGGAGGTCCTGAAGTGCCCGGCCGGGCCCTCCGGCCTGCGGTAGAAGCCGCCGCTCTCGCCGTAGAGGGCCCGGTCCATGGCGGGCCGCCACCGCATCCAACTCATGTGGGGGACGTTACCGCCGGTAGGGGGCATCTCCACCCTGCGGAGTAGACAGGATCGCTCCTACGGCTGACCTGAGCAGGTGGACCCGCTGCCTAGGCTGGAGACGTGCATCGACTCAACGCCTGGCTCCGACGACACCCGATGGCGGTGGACTCCGTCTGGGCGCTGCCGGTCTTCCTCATCGGCCTGCTCTCGGCCGTCGAGCAGGCTCGGACGGCGGGCGGCGTGCTGATGGCCGTGCTGCTCCCGCTGCTAATGGTCTTCCGGCGGAGCCGTCCGAACCTCACCACCGTCACCGCCGTCGCCCTCGGGCTGATCCAGGTCGCGCTCGACATCCCGCCGAACGCCTCCAGCGTCGCGTACCTGGTCTTCGCCTACACCGGCGCGGCCTTCGGCACCGAGTGGATCTCGCGCCTGGCGCTGACCGGCGGGGTGCTGGCCGGGCCGCTGACGCTCTGGCGGTTCGACCAGGGCCCGCACGAGGTCCTCAACTGGCTTCGGGTGATCTTCCTCGCCGGACTGATGGCCACCCCCTTCATCCTCTGCTGGGCCTGGGGCCGGCTGACCAGGGTCCGGCGCGCCTACCTGATCGAGCTGGAGGACCGGGCCGCCCGGCTGGAGCGCGAGCGGGACGCCCAGGCCAAGGTCGCGGTCGCCGCCGAACGCGCCCGGATCGCCCGCGAGCTGCACGACGTGGTCGCCCACAACGTCTCGGTGATGATCGTCCAGGCCGACGGCGCCGCGTACGTCCTGGACCACTCGCCGGAGCAGGCCAAGGAGGCGCTGGGCACCATCGCCAGCACCGGACGGCAGGCCCTGGTCGAGATGCGCCGCCTGCTCGGCGTGCTGCGCACCTCCGACACGGCGGAGGAGTACGTGCCGCAGCCCGGCGTGGAGGAGCTGCCGGAGCTGCTGGAGCAGGTGCGCACCGCCGGTCTGCCGGTCGAGTACACCCGCACCGGCGAGCCCACCGACCTGCCGCGCGGCGTCGAGCTCACGGTCTACCGGATCGTCCAGGAGGCGCTGACCAACGTCCGCAAGCACGGCGGCCCCGACGCCCGGGCCAAGGTCGCGATGGACTTCCGCGACCACGACCTGGAGGTGCTGATCGAGGACGACGGCCGCGGCACCACCGCCGAGCAGCTGGCCGCCGGCGGAGCCGACGGACAGGGCCACGGTCTGATCGGCATGCGCGAACGGGTCGGCATGGTCAGCGGCAGTCTCGACATCGGCCCCCGCCCCGGCGGCGGCTTCCGGATCCGGGCGGTACTCCCGCTCAGGACCGCCAAGTAACGTCCTCGCACCGGACCCCCGGCCCGCTGGACCCCCGACCACGGCGACAACAGGAGTGACATTGACCATCCGGGTGATGCTGGTGGACGACCAGGAGCTGCTCCGCACGGGCTTCCGGATGATCCTGCAGTCCCAGGGCGACATCGAGATCGCCGCCGAGGCGGGCGACGGCCAGCAGGCCCTGGCGATCCTGGAGACCACACCGGTCGACGTGATCCTGATGGACGTCCGGATGCCCCGGCTGGACGGCGTCCAGGCCACCCGCCGGATCTGCCTCGACGCCGACGGCACCCCGCTGCCGGGTGCGCCGCACGTGCTCATCCTGACCACCTTCGACCTGGACGAGTACGCCTTCGCCGCGCTCAAGGCCGGGGCGAGCGGGTTCCTGCTCAAGGACGTGCCGCCGACCGAGCTGGTCGCGGCGATCCGGGCGGTGTACGGCGGGGACGCGGTCGTCGCGCCGACCACCACCCGCCGCATGATCGACCGTTTCGCGGAGGTCCTGCCCAACCCGCGGACCGCACCCGGCGCGACCGTGCTGGCCCCGCTCACCGACCGCGAACGCGAGGTCTTCCTGCTGGTCGCCCAGGGCCTGTCCAACGGCGAGATCGCCGCCAGGCTGATCCTCTCCGAGGCCACCGTCAAGACCCACGTCGGCCGCATCCTCGCCAAGCTCAGCCTCCGCGACCGCGTCCAGGCCGTCGTCCTCGCCTACGAGGCCGGCCTCATCCGCGCGGGCTCCACCGACTGACCGGGCGGCCCCGGGGCCGGGGCCGCCGTCCCTGAAGGGTTCCCCGGGAGCCGCCCGTAGAATGGGTCGGTACGTCTGGTACCCACGGAGGACCGGAACGGAGAGTTAGGACGAAGGCCGAGCCGTGAGCACGTCCGACCACGCAGACTTCGGTGTTCTGACCGACCCCTTCGGCGACCCTTCCGACCCCGGCAACCGCCCTGCGCGGCTGGCCGTCGGCGTGGTCGGCACCGGCCGCGTGGGCCCGGCCCTGGGGGCCGCCCTGCAGCTGGCCGGCCACCGGGTGGTGGCGGCCTCGGGGGTGTCGACGGCGTCCAGGCGGCGCGCCGAGGCCATGCTGCCCGGCGTACGGCTGGTGAGCCCCCCTCAGGTGATGGCCGCCGCCGACCTGGTGCTGCTGACCGTCCCTGACGACGCACTGGCCGAGCTGGTGGCCGGCCTGGCCGCGACCGGCGCGGTACGTCCCGGGCAGATAGTCGTCCACACCTCGGGGGCGCACGGTGTCGCGGTGCTGGAGCCCGCGACCAGAGCCGGCGCGCTGCCCCTGGCGCTGCACCCGGCGATGACCTTCACCGGCACCTCCGTCGACCTGGACCGCCTGGCCGGCTGCCCGTTCGGGGTGACCGCGCCCGAGGAGCTGCGGCCGGTGGCGGAGGCCCTGGTGGTGGAGATGGGTGGCGAGCCGTCCTGGATCCCCGAAGAGGTCCGCCCGCTCTACCACACGGCACTGGCACACGGGGCGAACCACCTGGTCACCCTGGTCGCGCAGGCCCTGGAGCTGCTGCACACGGCGGGTGTCGCCGCTCCCGGGCAGATGCTGGGCCCGCTGCTGGGCGCGGCACTCGACAACGCACTGCGCTCCGGCGACGCGGCCCTCACCGGCCCGGTCGCCCGGGGCGACACGGGCACGGTGAACCGGCACCTGGGCCAGCTCCGCACCGCCGCCCCGGACATCGAGCAGGCGTACCGCGCGATGGCCCGGGCCACGGCGCAGCGGGCGGTCCGCAACGGTTCACTCAAGGAAGAAGCGGCGGCGGCGCTGCTGGACGTACTGAACGAGGAGACACACTGATGGCGGGCAAGTACCAGCGAGGCAAGCAGCAGGCCAAGGCCCCGAAGGCCCGCAAGGTGGAGCTGACCCACACGGTGGCCGACTTCGAGGCCGCGTTCTGGCCGGACGAGCAGCCGGTGGACAACGCCGTGGTGATGACCATGGGCGCGCTGCACGAGGGCCACGCCTCGCTGATCCGGGCGGCCCGCAAGCAGGTCGGCCACGACGGCCGGGTCGCGGTGACGGTCTTCGTGAACCCGCTGCAGTTCGGCGCGGGCGAGGACCTGGACCGCTACCCGCGCACGCTGGCCGAGGACGTGAAGCTGGCCGAGGCCAACGGCGCCGACGTGGTCTTCGCCCCGTCGATGGAGGAGGTCTACCCGAACGGCGAGCCGCAGGTGCGCCTGAGCGCGGGTCCGATGGGCGAGGGCTTCGAGGGCACCTCCCGCCCCGGGCACTTCGACGGTGTGCTGACCGTGGTGGCCAAGCTGCTGCACATCACCGACCCGGACTTCGCCTTCTTCGGCGAGAAGGACGCCCAGCAGCTGGCGATCGTCCGGCGGATGGTCGCCGACCTGGACTTCGACGTCGAGGTCATCGGCGTGCCGACCCTGCGCGAGGAGGACGGCCTGGCCATGTCCTCCCGCAACCGCTACCTCTCCGAGACCGAGCGCACCCAGGCGCTCGCCCTCTCCCGGGCGCTGTTCGCCGGCCGTGACGCGGCCGCGAAGGGCCCGAAGGCGGTGCGCGAGGCGGCGGCCGCCGTCCTCGACGGCGCCGACGGCGTCACCCTTGACTACCTCGCCCTGATCGACCCGGACGCCTTCACCGAGGCCCCGGACGACTTTCAGGGCGAGGCTGTGCTGGCCGTCGCCGCGAAGGTGGGCTCGACCCGCCTGATCGACAACGTCCACCTCATCTGCCGCTAGGCGGATGGGCTGCCGGCACGGAACCGTCCGGTAACGGACTGCCCGGTTATCGAAGCAACCACTGGCATGCACTCACCTCTGGAGGCGTGACCCCATGCTCCGCACCATGCTCAAGTCGAAGATCCACCGCGCCACCGTCACCCAGGCCGACCTGCACTACGTCGGTTCGGTGACGGTCGACGAGGACCTGCTCGACGCCGCCGACCTGCTCCCCGGCGAGCTGGTCCACATCGTGGACATCAACAACGGCGCCCGCCTGGAGACGTACACCATCGCGGGCCCGCGCGGCTCGGGCGTGATCGGCATCAACGGCGCCGCGGCCCGCCTGGTCCACCCGGGCGACCTGGTGATCCTGATCGCCTACGGGCAGATGGAGACCGCCGAGGCCAAGGCCTACCAGCCCAAGGTCGTCTTCGTGGACGGCGACAACAAGATCACCGGTTTCGGCTCGGACGCCGCCGAGGCCCCGGAGGGCTCCGGCCTGGTCCGCGGCGACCTGGGGGCACCCCCGGCCGCCAGGGCCGAGGGCGCGTACGGTGGGGCCGACCGCGCGGCCGCCGCGCACTGAAGGAGCAACTGTTCGCCATGCCCGTCTCTCATCGTCTGACCGCCCCCGCTCCCGGCTGGACCTCGACCACCGACGTCGTCGTGGTCGGCTCTGGCGTGGCCGGGCTGACCGTCGCGCTCAACGTCCGGAAGGCCGGCCTGCGGGCCACGGTGGTCACCAAGGCGATGCTGGACGACGGATCCACGCGCTGGGCCCAGGGCGGCATAGCCGCCGCCCTGGGCGAGGGCGACACCCCCGAGCAGCACCTGGACGACACCCTGGTCGCCGGTGCCGGGCTCTGCGACACCGAGGCCGTGCGCACCCTGGTCACCGAGGGCCCGGACGCGGTCCGCCGGCTGATCGGGGTCGGCGCGGCATTCGACCTGGACGCCGAGGGCGGGATCCTGCTGACCCGCGAGGGCGGCCACCACCGCCGCCGGATCGCGCACGCGGGCGGCGACGCCACCGGCGCGGAGATCTCCCGTGCGCTGGTGGCGGCCGTGCGTGACGACCCGGGCATCGAGCTGATCCAGCACGCGCTGGTGCTCGACCTGCTCACCGACTCCGAGGGCCGCGCGGCCGGGCTGACCCTGCACGTGATGGGCGAGGGCCGGCTGGACGGCGTCGGTGCGATCAAGGCCCGCGCGGTGGTGCTGGCCACCGGCGGCATGGGCCAGGTCTTCTCGGCCACCACCAACCCGGCGGTCTCCACCGGCGACGGCGTCGCGCTGGCGCTGCGCGCCGGGGCCGAGGTGACCGACCTGGAGTTCGTCCAGTTCCACCCGACCGTGCTCTGGCTCGGCCCGGAGGCCGAGGGCCAGCAGCCGCTGGTCTCCGAGGCGGTCCGGGGCGAGGGCGCGTACCTGGTGGACGCGGACGGCAACCGCTTCATGGTCGGGCAGCACGAGCTGAACGAGCTCGCGCCGCGGGACATCGTCGCCAAGGCGATCACCCGGCAGATGCAGCTCAAGGGCACCGAGCACATGTACCTGGACGGGCGGCACTTCGGCGCCGAGATGTGGGAGACCCGTTTCCCGACCATCCTGGCCTCCTGCCGCACGCACGGCATCGACCCGGTGACCGAGCTGATCCCGGTCGCCCCGGCCGCCCACTACGCCTCCGGCGGCGTCCGCACCGACCTGCGCGGCCGGACCACCGTGCCCGGCCTGTACGCCTGCGGCGAGGTCGCCTGCACCGGGGTGCACGGCGCCAACCGGCTGGCCTCCAACTCGCTGCTCGAAGGCCTGGTCTTCGCCGAGCGGATCGCCGCCGACCTCGACGAGCTGCACCGCGCGGGCGAACTGCCCGAGCGGACGGTGGACGTGGCAGCCGCCCGGGCGGCGCACGCCGTACCGCTGCCGGCGCCCGAGGCGCGAGCCGAGATCCAGCGGCTGATGTCGCGCGGCGCGGGCGTGCTGCGCTCGGCCGAGTCGATGGCCAAGGCCGCCACCGGACTGGCCGGGCTCGCCGAGCAGGCACGGGCGCACGTCGCCGAGGACAAGCCGGCCGACCCCCGGGTGGAGACCTGGGAGGCCGCCAACCTGCACCTGGTGGCCTCGGCGCTGGTGGCGGCCGCCGCACGGCGCGAGGAGACCAGGGGCTGCCACTGGCGCGAGGACTTCCCCGAGCGCGACGACGCCGCCTGGCAGCGCCACCTGGTCACCACCCTCACCCCCGACACCGGAACCCCCGTCGCCGCTTCGGCCGACCGGTAACCGCGCCGGGCCCGGCCGCGCGAGCGACCGGGCCCGGCGGCACCGGCCGAAGCGCAACCCAGCACGTCCGGTTGGAACGTCCAGCCCGAGACTCCCGGCGCCGCCGGGGTACGCAAGGAGCAACTGATGACCCACTCCCACGAGGAACTCCCGCTGGCCTCCTCCGGCGGCTGCGGCGACGGCTGCGCCTGCGGGGACGGCGAGGCGTACGAGACCGGGCTCGACCCGGCGCTGGCCGAGCTGCTCGAGGCGGCCGGCCTGGACCCGGTCGAGATCGAGGACATCGCCACCCTGGCCCTGGCCGAGGACCTGGCCGGCGGCGAGGACGTGACCTCGGTCGCGACCGTCCCGGCGGACGCCGTCGCCACCGCCGACTTCACCGCCCGCCAGGCTGGTGTGGTGGCGGGTCTTCGGGTCGCCGAGGCCGTGCTCTCGCTGGTCTGCGAGGAGGAGTTCGAGGTCGAGCGGCACGTCGAGGACGGCGCCCGGGTCGAGGCCGGCCAGGTGCTCCTCTCGGTCCGCAGCCGTACCCGCGACCTGCTGACCGCCGAGCGCAGCGCGCTCAACCTGCTCTGCCACCTGTCCGGTATCGCCACCGCGACCCGCGCCTGGGCGGACGCCCTCGCGGGCACCGGCGCCACCGTCCGGGACACCCGTAAGACCACGCCGGGCCTGCGCTCGCTGGAGAAGTTCGCGGTCCGCTGCGGCGGCGGCGCCAACCACCGGATGGCGCTCTCGGACGCCGCGCTGGTGAAGGACAACCACGTGGTGGCCGCGGGCGGAGTGGCCGAGGCGTTCCGCGCGGTGCGCGCGGCGTACCCCGAGCTGCCGGTCGAGGTCGAGGTGGACACCCTGGAGCAGATCCCGCCGGTGCTGGAGGCCGGGGCGGACCTGATCCTGCTGGACAACTTCTCGGTCGACCAGCTGAAGGAGGCCGTCGCACTGGTGGCGGGACGGGCCAGGCTGGAGGCTTCCGGCGGCCTGACTCTGGCCACCGCGCGCGAGGTCGCCGAAACTGGTGTCGACTACCTCGCCGTCGGGGCTCTGACGCACTCCTCGCCGATCCTGGACATCGGCCTGGACCTCCGCGCCTGATCCCCCTTTCCTCACAGAAAGCGCCTCATGCTCCTCACCATCGACGTCGGCAACACCCAGACCACGCTCGGCCTGTTCGACGGTGAGGAGATCGTCGAGCACTGGCGGATCTCCACCGATCCGCGCCGCACGGCGGACGAACTGGCCGTGCTGATGCAGGGCCTGATGGGCTCGCACCCCATCGTCGAGGCCGCTGACCGGGTGGAGGGCCTGGCGATCTGCTCCTCGGTGCCCGCCGTGCTCCACGAGCTCCGCGAGGTGACCCGCCGCTACTACGGCGACGTCCCCGCGGTGATCGTGGAGCCGGGGGTGAAGACCGGGGTGCACGTCCTGATGGACAACCCCAAGGAGGTCGGCGCCGACCGGATCGTCAACGCGCTGGCCGCCAACCACCTGTACGGCGGGCCGTGCATCGTGGTGGACTTCGGCACCGCCACCACCTTCGACGCCATCAACGAGCGCGGCGACTACGTCGGCGGCGCGATCGCCCCCGGCATCGAGATCTCGGTGGAGGCCCTCGGTGTCCGGGGCGCCCAGCTGCGCAAGATCGAGCTGGCCCGCCCCCGCAACGTGATCGGCAAGAACACCGTCGAGGGCATGCAGTCCGGCATCCTGTACGGCTTCGCGGGCCAGGTGGACGGCCTGGTCGAGCGGATGGCCAAGGAGCTCGCCAAGGACCCCGAGGACGTCCAGGTGATCGCCACCGGCGGGCTCGCCCCGCTGGTCCTCGGCGAGGCCACCGCGATCGACGTGCACGAGCCCTGGCTCACCCTGATCGGCCTGCGCCTGGTCTACGACCGCAACCGGCCCAGCTGACCGCCGAGTTGGCGCGACGGCACGACCTCGGCCCGCCGGTCCGGCGGCGCCGCGGTGCGACCCCGCACCGGCAGGCCGGCGTGCCGATCACGTGTCAGATGAGCACCAGATAGGCCAATCGGTACAGACACGACATCAATCGTCATAAATCAGACGTACGCCACGTAATGTCAAGCCATGCCTACGCCACACGGGTCGCGCGGCGGCATGGCCTTCAGCGCCGATGAAGTCCGCGTGCTGCGCCGCGCCCTCGCCCAAGCCCTCCACCCGGCCCACTCGCCGCACCCGACCCCGCTCGGGGAACTGTGGGCCGAGGACGTCCAGGAGGCACTGCGCCTCGCCGAAGCGGTCGACGAGGCGGTCAGGGAGGGCGGCAGGCTACGCGCCTTCCTGCTGGCCGATCTGGCCCGCTACCGCGCCGCACTCCCCGGCAGTGCCTCCGGCTACCTGGAACGCCTGGAGGGGGCCGTCTGCGACGGCTACCTCCCGACTCCCGAGGACCTGACCGCCCTGCGCTCGCTCTCCCGGCTGCCCTGCGGCAGCGCCGAACGCTCTCGCCGCTCCCGGCTCTCCGGCCGCTGCCACGCCATCGCCGAGGCCGAGGTCCGCGAGCGCCTCGCACTCGGCTCCGGCCAGCGCCACCTCATGGCCGTGCCGAGCCCGGCCGCCGAGCCAACCCCCGCCGTGTCAGTGACCCCCATCCCAGTTGGAGGACGGATCCCGATGAGCAACGCCGCCGGTGCCCCCACCCCGAAGGCCTCCCCCGCCACCGACCGCGCCCACCAGCCACAGAAGGCCCACCAGCCGCAGAAAGCGCAGAAAACACAGAAGACGCAGGCCCACCAGGATCGCCGGATGCCCACCCCCGCCGAGCTGTTCGGCCGCCGGCCCCGGCCGCAGACCCAGCCGCAGCCCCCGCTCCCCGCCGACGAGGACGTCGAACTCGCCACCGGCACCGGTTGATCCGTCCGCCAGGGGGAGGCCGCTCCGGTCGGCCTCCCCCATCGACTTGTCGACTCCCTGATGGTGAATCAGGAACACCTGATCAAGTCTTGGCAAATTCCGTCGCCATAACCGACGCACCTGTCCCGAACTGTCCGATTGATTTCCCGGCACCGCCTCCGGCACCGCCCTATGTTCTGCACGAAATCTCGACACCCGGACCATCGAAGGGCCATCGTGCGGACCACTCGTGTACTGCGCTCGGGAACTCTGGCCACGGCGGCGGCGATCGCCGCGCTCACCACCTCGGCCGGGCCGGCCGGCGCGGCGACCACGCCGACGCCGACGCTGAAGCTCGGCGCACCCTCCTCGCTGGCGCTCCGCCCGGTGGCGGCGGACGACGACTCCGCGCCCCAGGTGCGACTGCAGCTCACCCTCACCAGGACCGGCGCCGCCGCTCCCGACCGGACCCGGCTGACCATCGACACGACCCAGCTGGCCGGCGTCGCCGACTTCGCCTCGCTCGACGCCGGACCGTCGTCCTGCACCGCCACCGGCCGGGTCTTCACCTGCGACGTCGAAAGCCTCCCCTGGTGGGGTCCCGGCGGCGGGCTCGGCCTCACCGTGAACCTCACCACCGCCAAGGGCGCCCCCATCGGAACCTCGGGCTCGCTCGCGGTCACCGAGACCACCGCGGACGGCACCAGTTCCGCGGCCCTCACCCGTGTCGTCATCGGCGGCACCGGCCTGAAGCTCCAGCCGGTCGAGGGGCAGCCCGACCTGAAGGTCAACGGGACCTTCACCCGCGACCTGCGGGTCGCCAACCAGGGCCAGCTCACCGCACCCCGCCTGGTGGTGGTCTTCACCGCGACCACCGGTCTGCTGTTCCCGAAGTACGGCAACTGCGAGTACGGCGACCGGATCGAGGCCGACCGCGGTCCGGCCACCTTCCACGCCGCGGTCTGCACCGTCGACACCGCGCTCGCCCCCGGCCAGAGCGCGCACCTTTACCCCGTCACCTTCACTGCCGGGCGCACCGCGCTGGCGGACTCCATGGACATCCAGGTCGCCCCCGGCGAGAGCGACGCGGTGAAGCGCATCCGCCAGGACTACCGGCTGGTCCGGGGGAAGGGGCCGCTGCTCACCGTCGAAGGCGGGCCCGGGCACCCCGCTCCCGCCGCCGGGCCGGTCACCGACGTCAACCCCTCCGACGCCTACGTGAGCCTGGACGCCCACACCGCCAACACCGCCGACTTCCAGGCGGTGGCCCACTGGAAGGCCGATGCCACCAAGAAGGCCGGCACCCTCCAGGTCGGCCTGTCCAACCGCGGGCCCGCCTCCTTCAATGACTTCCGCAGCGGTGGCGAGGGCGAGACCTTCGTGGACGTGGCCCTGCCCAAGGGCGTCACCGTCACCAAGGTCCCGGCAGGCTGCCAGCAGCTGGTCAAGGCATCGAACCACTACAGCTGCGGCACCGGCCTGTGGCTGGCCTCCGGGAGCAGGCACCTCTTCGACTTCGGGCTGGCACTCGACCCGGGCACCGGCAAGGTCCCGGTTCCGGTCTCGCTCCAGGACCAGGGGAGCTACATCGAGAAGAAGCCCTTCGCCGTCAAGCCCTTCGACCCGAACCCGCGCGACAACCTGACCACGGTCACCATCGGCTCGTAGCACCCGGGGCCGCCCGCCTTCCCCGCGCCCGCCCGGAGCCGACCAGCCGGGCGCGGGGAAGGTGTGAGCGGTGGCTACTCTGGTGGGGTGAGCGATCAGATCCCCGCCATTCCCGCGACCGACGACCTTCCTGAGCAGATGCGCGTCCGGCGCGAGAAGCTGGACCGGCTTCGGGCGGCCGGCGTCGACCCGTACCCGGTCGGCTTCCCCCGTACTTCCACCATCGCCGACCTGCGTGCCAAGCACCCCGACCTGGAGCCGGACACCGCGACCGGCGAGCGCGCCGGCATCACCGGCCGGGTCGTCCTGGCCCGCACCGGCGGCAAGCTCTGCTTCGCCACCCTGCGCGACGGCTCCGGCGACCTCCAGGTGATGCTCTCCCTGGACAAGCTGGGCGAGGAGCGGCTGGCCGCCTGGAAGTCCGACATCGACCTCGGCGACCAGGTGGGCGTCGAGGGCGAGGTGATCACCTCCCGGCGCGGCGAGCTGTCCGTGATGGTGGACCGCTGGGAGCTCACCGCCAAGTGCCTGCGCCCGCTGCCGGACAAGCACAAGGGCCTGACCGACCCGGAGGCCCGGGTCCGTCAGCGGTATGTCGACCTGATCGTGAACCCCGAGGCGCGGGAGATCCTGCAGCTGCGCAGCAAGGTGGTCCGCTCGATCCGCCGCACCTACGAGGAGCGCGGCTACCTCGAGGTCGAGACCCCGATGCTGCAGCCGGTGCACGGCGGCGCCAACGCCCGCCCGTTCACCACCCACATCAACGCCTACGACATCGACCTCTACCTGCGGATCGCCCCCGAGCTGTACCTCAAGCGGCTGGTGGTCGGCGGCGCGGAGAAGGTCTTCGAGATCAACCGCAACTTCCGCAACGAGGGCGCGGACTCGACCCACAACCCCGAGTTCACCTCGCTGGAGTCGTACGAGGCGTACGGCGACTACGACACCCAGGCCGAGCTGATCCGCGCGACCATCGTCAACGCCGCCCGGGACGCCCTCGGCACCACCGTCGTCAGGGGCATCGGCCCGGACGGCGAGGAGCACGAGATCGACCTGGCCGAGCCGTGGGCGGAGGTCTCGGTCTACCCGGGCATCTCCGAGCACCTGGGCACCGAAATCACCCCGGAGACCGGCGTCGAGGAGCTGCGCCGCCTCGCCGACGGGGCCGGCATCCCCTACGAGAAGGAGTGGGGCCACGGCCAGATCGTCCTGGAGATGGTCGAGCGGCTGCTGGAGCACCACGCGATCAAGCCGACCTTCATCAAGGACTACCCGACCGAGGTCTCGCCGCTGACCCGCCAGCACCGCTCCGTCCCGGGCGTCGCGGAGAAGTGGGACCTGGTGATCTTCGGCACCGAGATCGGCACCGCCTACTCCGAGCTGATCGACCCGGTCGAGCAGCGCGCCCGCCTCACCGCCCAGTCGCTGCTGGCGGCCGGCGGTGACGTCGAGGCGATGCAGGTGGACGAGGACTTCCTGCGCGCCCTGGAGTACGCGATGCCGCCGACCGGTGGCCTGGGTCTGGGCGTGGACCGCCTGATCATGCTGCTGACCGGCAAGAACATCCGCGAGACCGTGCTCTTCCCGCTGGTGAAGCCCGAGGCGAAGACCGCCAAGGCCGAAGCGGGGACCGAGAGCGAAACCGAGTCGGACACCGAGGAGTGATCTGAATGGATTACGTCGCAGCTATCGTGCCGCCGCTGGTCATGGCGATCGCCTTCGGCTTCCTGGTGCGGGCCATCATCCGCACCCAGGGCGGCGCCATGAAGGGCAAGGAGGACGCCGCGGCCGAGCTGCTCGCCGGCCGTGCCACCGCCGCCACCACGGCCGCCCCCGCTGCCGAATAGGACCCGACGACCGGCGCGCCGTCACCCCACCGGGTGGCGGCGCGCCGGTTTGCTGGTTAATCGCGAATTTTGTCCGAATCAGTTCCTATCCTGGCCGGACTATGGTGCGGCAACTCGGAGAACTTGAGAACGACATCATGACCAGGGTCTGGCAGTGGAACCGCCCGGTCACCGTTCGCGAGGTTCTGCAGGATCTGCAGTCGGAACGCGATATCGCGTACACCACTGTCATGACGGTGCTCGACAAGCTCTACAGAAAGGGCTGGCTGCGCCGGGAGCAGGTGGGGCGGGCGTATCGATATGAACCCGTCTCCTCACGCGAGGCATACACCGCCGCCCTGATGAACGATGCGTGGGCGACCAGCGACAATCCGGCTGCGGCCCTGGTCCACTTCTTCGGGCTGATGTCGCCCGAGCAACGCGAGGCACTGCGCGACGCACTGCGGGTGGCCGCCCTGTTCCCGGGTCCGGAACCCGAACCGGACCGACTTCCCGATCCGCATCCCGATACCGGTGGGACCCCGGGGCCTTCGGCACGATAACGTCCCGCCATGGAGGTCACCATCCGCCGGGCGCGGACCACTGACGTGCGGGCAGTACGACGGCTCATCGACGCCTACTCGCGCGACGGCATTCTGCTCGACAAGCCCACCGTGACGCTGTTCGAATCCGTGCAGGAGTTCTGGGTCGCCGAACGCGACGACAACGGCGCGGTGGTGGCCTGCGGCGCGCTGCACGTGATGTGGGAAGACCTGGCCGAGGTGCGCACCCTTGCCGTGGATCCGAGCTGTACCGGCCACGGTATCGGCCACCAGTTGCTGGAGAAGCTGCTGCAGACCGCACGCTGGCTGGGCGTACGTCGGATTTTCTGCTTGACGTTCGAGGTGCCGTTCTTCGCGAAACACGGTTTCGTCGAGATCGGTGAGGTTGGCGAAACCGACGATGGTACGACAGACCCGGCGGCCATCGCTACGGATGTCTATGAGGAACTTCTGCGTTCGTACGACGAAGGCGTCGCCGAGTTCCTCGACCTGGAGCGAGTGAAGCCCAACACCCTGGGCAACTCACGCATGCTGCTGCACCTCTGAACGGAGCTTGTGGCGACGGGAGTGGAGCACACGACCGGCAAGGGTTTGTGTTTTCCGGGAAAAGGCGGTTTCCTTTCCTTAGGCAATGGATCGTTTACGCGGAAAGGGAAGCCCGTGGCACAGAGGGTGCAGGTCATTCTTGAAGACGATCTCGAAGGCGGTTCGGCGGACGAGACCGTGACGTTCGCTCTCGACGGCGTTGCCTACGAGATCGACCTGAAGAGCACCAACGCGGACAAGCTCCGCGGTCTGCTGGCTCCGTACGTCGAGAAGGGTCGCAAGCAGAGCGGCCGCCTCACCACCGCCCGTCGCGGCACCGGCCGCGGCGCGGGCCGCCCGGCGGCGGCCGGCGCTCCGGACACCGCGAAGATCCGCGCGTGGGCCAAGGAGAACGGCTACGAGGTCAACGACCGCGGCCGGGTGCCGAGCAACGTCCGAGAGGCGTACGAGGCGGCCAACGCCTCCTGACCGGGCCGTCAGCGGGCCGGCGCCGGACCCTGCGGGTCATTGGCGCTGGCGTCCGCCAGGCAGTCCGGCGGGCACGGCGGATGGGGCTAGCGCGGGCCCGGCCCCGGGCCGTGCTGCCCGCGTCGCGGCCGGACGGCCTGCGGCCGGGTCGACCGCCGTTCGGGGCGCGGGGAGACCTCCGCGCCCCGCTGCCATGACAGCCGCACGCCGGCGGCCGCACGGGCGCCGGCGTGCACGGTGAGGTCCGGATCCGGCTCGACGCCCCGGCCGGGCCGGTGCAGCGGTCCGGGGACGGCCTCGCCGGCCCCCTGGGCGAGTGGGAAGGCCGCCGGGTGGCCCACGGCCACCACGGACCCGCAGGGGCACCGCAGGTGGCCTGGGCGCCGCAGCACGGCCGGCACCACCGGTCGACGCGGCTCGATCCGGTCCGCGGCCGGCAACGCCGTCGCGAGATCCGCGGCCGGGCCGGGGCGCGGGTGCGGACCGGTGCCGGCGGGGGGGCGTCCGGGGCGGCACGGCGGTCATGGACCGGGCAACGCTGGACGTACCGGGCGGTCACGCCGCGCCACCTGAACGGCGGCCGCTGATCCACCGTCACTTCGGGCGGATCCCAGCGAGGCGTCCGTCGGCAGACTTCTCGCGAGGCGAACACGGCCGATGCGGAAACTGCGCGAATCTCGCCGGAACACCGGGTATGAATGCAGGTGGACGGGGCCATGTGGTGCCGCCCGTGCGATCTGTCAAGACCGGTTGCTCCGCCCGCGGCAGGCTCTGTTCGCCGATGGCGTAGCGATAACCGGTGCAATGGGCCCACCTGTGGGAACACCGTCTCCCAGCATCGGGTTGGGAATGGTGTCGGCTGGTCGCGCAGCAGTTGCTCCCACACAAGTAGGAGCAGTCCGTGAGCCGCGCCGCTGAGCGGGACTAGCATGCGGAAGGACAGGGCGGGGACAGTCCCCGAACTGCCCGACCGCTCTGAGGAGCGATAAACGATGTTCGAGAGGTTCACCGACCGCGCGCGGCGGGTTGTCGTCCTGGCTCAGGAAGAAGCCCGGATGCTCAACCACAACTACATCGGCACCGAGCACATCCTCCTGGGCCTGATCCACGAGGGTGAGGGTGTCGCCGCTAAGGCCCTGGAGAGCCTCGGGATCTCGCTTGAGGCCGTCCGCCAGCAGGTCGAGGAAATCATCGGCCAGGGCCAGCAGGCCCCGTCCGGTCACATCCCCTTCACCCCCCGGGCGAAGAAGGTGCTGGAGCTGTCGCTCCGCGAGGCCCTCCAGCTCGGCCACAACTACATCGGCACCGAGCACATCCTGCTCGGCCTGATCCGCGAGGGCGAGGGCGTCGCCGCCCAGGTCCTGGTGAAGCTGGGCGCCGATCTCAACCGGGTGCGGCAGCAGGTCATCCAGCTGCTCTCGGGTTACCAGGGCGGTGGCAAGGAGTCGGCCACGGCCGGCGGCCCCGCCGAGGGCACCCCGTCCACCTCGCTGGTCCTGGACCAGTTCGGCCGCAACCTCACCCAGGCCGCCCGCGAGGCCAAGCTCGACCCGGTCATCGGGCGCGAGAAGGAGATCGAGCGGGTCATGCAGGTGCTGTCCCGCCGCACCAAGAACAACCCCGTGCTGATCGGTGAGCCCGGCGTCGGCAAGACCGCCGTGGTCGAGGGCCTGGCCCAGGCGATCGTCAAGGGCGAGGTCCCCGAGACGCTGAAGGACAAGCAGCTCTACACCCTGGACCTCGGCGCCCTGGTCGCGGGCTCCCGCTACCGCGGTGACTTCGAGGAGCGCCTGAAGAAGGTGCTCAAGGAGATCCGCACCCGCGGCGACATCATCCTGTTCATCGACGAGCTGCACACCCTGGTCGGCGCGGGCGCCGCCGAGGGTGCCATCGACGCCGCTTCGATCCTGAAGCCGATGCTGGCCCGTGGCGAGCTGCAGACCATCGGTGCCACCACGCTGGACGAGTACCGCAAGCACCTGGAGAAGGACGCCGCGCTGGAGCGCCGCTTCCAGCCGATCCAGGTCGCCGAGCCCTCGCTGCCGCACACCATCGAGATCCTCAAGGGTCTGCGCGACCGGTACGAGGCGCACCACCGCGTCTCGATCACCGACGCCGCCCTGGTGGCCGCCGCCACCCTGGCCGACCGGTACATCTCGGACCGCTTCCTGCCGGACAAGGCGATCGACCTGATCGACGAGGCCGGTTCCCGGATGCGCATCCGCCGGATGACCGCGCCGCCGGACCTGCGCGAGTTCGACGAGAAGATCGCCGAGGTGCGCCGGGAGAAGGAGAGCGCGATCGACGCGCAGGACTTCGAGAAGGCCGCGTCCCTGCGTGACGACGAGAAGCAGCTGCTGCAGGCCAAGTCGAAGCGTGAGAAGGAGTGGAAGGCCGGCGACATGGACGTCGTCGCCGAGGTGGACGAGGAGCTCATCGCCGAGGTCCTGGCCACCGCCACCGGCATCCCGGTCTTCAAGCTCACCGAGGAGGAGTCCTCCCGCCTGCTGCGCATGGAGGACGAGCTGCACAAGCGCGTCATCGGCCAGGAGGACGCCATCAAGGCGCTCTCCCAGGCGATCCGCCGTACCCGTGCGGGCCTCAAGGACCCGAAGCGCCCGGGCGGTTCGTTCATCTTCGCCGGCCCGTCCGGTGTCGGTAAGACCGAGCTGTCCAAGACGCTGGCCGAGTTCCTGTTCGGCGACGAGGACGCCCTGATCTCCCTCGACATGTCGGAGTTCAGCGAGAAGCACACCGTCTCCCGGCTGTTCGGCTCGCCCCCCGGCTACGTCGGCTACGAAGAGGGCGGCCAGCTCACCGAGAAGGTGCGCCGCAAGCCGTTCTCCGTGGTGCTCTTCGACGAGGTGGAGAAGGCCCACCCGGACATCTTCAACTCGCTGCTGCAGATCCTGGAGGACGGTCGCCTGACCGACTCCCAGGGCCGCGTGGTCGACTTCAAGAACACCGTCATCATCATGACGACCAACCTCGGCACCCGGGACATCTCCAAGGGCTTCAACCTGGGCTTCGCGGCCACGGGTGACACCCAGACCGGGTACGAGCGGATGAAGGCGAAGGTCGGTGAGGAGCTCAAGCAGCACTTCCGTCCCGAGTTCCTCAACCGTGTCGACGACATCGTGGTGTTCCACCAGCTGACCGAGGACAACATCATCGAGATCGTCGACCTGATGATCGACAAGGTGGACGGCCGCCTCAAGGACCGCGACATGGGCCTGGAGCTCAGCGTCGAGGCCAAGAAGCTGCTGGCGAAGCGCGGTTACGACCCGATCCTGGGTGCCCGTCCGCTGCGTCGCACCATCCAGCGCGACATCGAGGACCACCTCTCGGAGAAGATCCTCTTCGGCGAGCTGCGGGCCGGCCACATCGTGGTCGTCGGCGTCGAGGGCGAGGGCAAGGAAGCCAAGTTCACCTTCCGGGGCGAGGAGAAGTCCCCGGTTGCGGACACCCCGGCGGCGGTCGCCTCGACCGGTCCGGACCTGACGAAGTAACAACGCACCAAGGGCCGCGGCCCCCGACCTTCGGGTCGGGGTACGTCCCCGCCCTGCTGGCCCGGCTCGACGAGGCCGACCTGGTGATCGGCGCCCGGTTCTGCGGCGAGGGCGAGTACCGGGTGCACGGCCCGAG